>NZ_JACGVZ010000001.1:0-537911 GCF_014077465.1 Colwellia sp. BRX10-4 | reverse complement strand
TTAAAGAAAAACTCGTTTACCTAAAGTAAAGAGTTAGATATAAAACCCATTCGTTTATACCTTTGGAGCGTTGCTCCGTTGCTGCAGGCCTTGCCTGAAGCGAGATGCGCATGATACGCTTCTCAATTTTGATGTCAACGTTTTATTTAATTTAATTTGAAGTTTCTTTTCGAAGATTCAAACCTTACCTATAAAACATTAAGTTAACTACTTTACCCTAAAGTGATGTAGATAACTTATCAAAACGTTCGTTTGGGTTACCCCTTGGAACTGGAGCGCATTCTAGACATTTCTCGCTGGGCGTCAACCCTTTTTTGTAATAACTTTGAAATAAACATTTATTCGCTCGATTAACGTACAAACTGTATTTTTATTGTGGTTTAATCAAACAACTAATGCCTTTTTCTCATAAAGCTGGTGCTACAGACAGTTAATTACTGCTGTTATTTATCTTTCGAATTATCAACCGTATTAAAGTCTTCATCTTTGTCATCACCGACGACATCTTCTAATTTTAACTTATTAACAGAGCGGATAGTCGTAAACGGCCCCGAGCAAGCATAAAAGCCAAATACGATAAGTAAAACATTCTCTGGGCTAGAAGCGATAATGACGAAGGCGAGTACAATCAGCAAAACCACAAAAAAATTAACCTTCCCCTTCCAATCGACTTCTTTAAAACTGTTGTAACGAAAGTTACTGACCATCAATAATCCTGCAAGCATAGTAATAATGCCAACAACAATGCCATAGTCTTGGCCATTTATTTGATATTCTGCACCAACCCAGACCAAACTGGCAATAACTGCCGCAGCCGCGGGGCTTGCTAAACCTTGGAAAAAGCGTGCATCAGCAATACCAACCTGCGTATTAAAACGTGCTAAACGAAGTGCTGCACAGGCAACAAAGACAAAAGCGGCTAACCAACCAAATTTTCCGTAACTCGATAACGCCCAATTATAAGCGACAAGTCCGGGGGCTATACCAAAAGAGACCATATCAGCCATACTGTCATATTCGGCACCAAATTCACTTTGTGTATTTGTCATCCGAGCAACGCGCCCATCTAAACCATCAAATATCATGGCAATGAATATTGCTACAGCTGCACTAATAAAATGACCATTCATTGAGGAAACTATGGCAAAAAAACCAGAAAAAAGTCCTGCGGTTGTTAATAGGTTCGGTAATAGGTAAATACCTTTCGAAGGACTACTGGTATTTGTTTTTTTATCATTCATTATTGTTACAACGCTTGTTTAAAAATATATAGGTATAGTTACTCAAAACTAACATAAAAAACTATTATGGGTATATTAGAGAGTAATAGCATAATAATTCCTCGTTATAATTTGTAAAGTCCCAATTGTATTGTTATATAAAGTATTAGGGCTTTTCTTTATGTTGTTAATAGGTGATCAATGAGTTTTCGTATTCTGTTATTTGGGCTGATATTTTATTTTGGCTTTTGTTCGGCGAGTGAACTAATGGTCTATCGCTGGGTAGATGAAAACAATGTTGTTCATTTTAGTCAACATCAACCTGTTGGTGGTGAGTACACCCAATTTCTAGTGTCTAATCAGTCAAGTGTAACTAGTCGCGCAGACATTATTACAAACCCGCTAGTTTCAGATGACGATGTGATCTCTCAACAAAATCAAGATAACCTCACGGCGACTATAAACAGACCTGAAAAATGTCTAGAGGCACAAGAAAATATTGCCATGTTAATGGCTTTTGATAAGGTCCAATATACGGATGAAAAAGGCAGTAAACAGATATTAACAAAAACAGAGAAACAACAGCAATTAGCGATAAACCAAAAACGCACAGAAGTTTACTGTGCGTCTTTAAGTGACATGCCATAATAAAAAATTTGCTAGTGAGTAAAAACTAATTCTCCGTCACTGACTTCAATACTTATTTCTGCCTTGTTTTTAAAAGCTCCTGACAATATTTTCTGAGCTAATGGGTTTTCAATTTTTTGTCTAATTACCCTTTTCAAAGGTCTTGCTCCAAATAGAGGATCAAATCCAGCCAAAGAAATCAGCGCAAGTGCTTCTTGGCTAATTGATAGCTTAATATCTTGGTCTGCTAAACGATCTCTTAGACCATCAATTTGTATTGCTGCTATTTTTTCTATCTGTTGTGATATTAATGGATGAAAAACAACTGTTTCATCAATGCGATTAATAAACTCAGGCTTAAAATGTAAACTCACTTCTGACATTACCTTAGATTTCATTTCTTCATACTGACCATCATCAGCAAATTTTTGAATGTGATCAGAGCCAATATTAGAAGTCATAATGATAACAGTGTTTTTAAAATCAACGGTTCGCCCTTGGCCATCCGTTAAACGTCCATCATCGAGCACTTGTAATAATATATTAAAAACATCACTGTGCGCTTTTTCAATTTCGTCAAGAAGAATAACAGAATAAGGTTTGCGTCGAACAGCTTCCGTTAAAAAGCCCCCTTCTTCATACCCTACATATCCGGGAGGAGCCCCCACTAATCGAGAAACTGAATGTTTTTCCATAAATTCAGACATATCGACACGAATAAGTGCATCTTCACTGTCAAAAAGATAATGGGCTAATGCTTTCGTAAGTTCGGTTTTACCCACACCAGTAGGACCTAAAAATAAAAACGATCCTATCGGCTGGCTTGGATCGGCAAGCCCAGCTCTTGAACGTCGGATAGCATTCGAAACACTGATAACCGCTTCGTTTTGTCCTATAACACGCTGATGTAAGTTATCCTCCATTTGCAGTAACTTATCGCATTCTTCTTCAAGCATCTTAGAAACAGGAATACCCGTTGCTCGACTTAATACGTCAGCAATTTCAACTTCAGTGACTTTATTTTTTAATAACGTCATTTCTTGCATTTCGGCTTGGCTTGCTAAGTCGAGTTGTTTTTCTAATTCCGGTATTTTGCCATATTGTAGTTCTGACATTTGGTTAAGGTCGCCCAATCGTCTGGCAGCCTCTAAGTCAAGTCGAGCTTGTTCTAGATCTGTTTTAATAGCCTGTGTACCATGTAAAGCAGCCTTTTCGGTTTTCCAAATTTCATCTAACTCATCAAAATTAGTCTGACAAACGCTTAGATCCAATGAGATAAGTCCTAAACGTTTTTTAGAAGCCTCATCTGAATCTTTCTCTAATGCCCGTTGTTCTAATTTCAGTTGAATAATGCGCCGCTCTAATCGGTCTAAGTCTTCAGGCTTAGAATCTATTTGCATACGAATACTAGAAGCCGCTTCATCGATAAGATCAATCGCTTTGTCGGGTAATTGTCTATCACTGATATAACGATGTGACAAAGTAGCAGCGGCGACTATGGCTGGATCGGTAATATCAACACTGTGATGAAGTTCGTAACGCTCCTTTAAGCCGCGCAATATGGCAATCGTATCTTCAACACTAGGTTCTTCGATTAATATTTTTTGAAAACGACGCTCTAAAGCTGCATCTTTTTCAATATATTTACGATATTCGTCCAATGTTGTCGCGCCGACACAATGTAAATCACCACGGGCAAGTGCTGGTTTTAACATATTTCCTGCGTCCATCGCACCATCTGACTTACCTGCACCGACCATAGTATGAAGTTCATCAATAAATAAAATGACTTGCCCTTCTTCTTTGGCTAGCTCACTCAATACCGCCTTTAAACGTTCTTCAAATTCACCACGATATTTTGCGCCAGCAACCAAAGCCCCCATATCCAATGACAATACCCGCTTACCTTTTAACCCTTCAGGAACTTCGTAATTAATGATACGTTGTGCTAACCCTTCGGCGATGGCTGTTTTACCAACACCTGGCTGACCAATTAATACCGGATTATTTTTCGTACGACGTTGTAAAACTTGTATCGTGCGACGTATTTCATCATCTCGCCCAATAACGGGATCTAGTTTGCCCTGCTCAGCAAGCTCTGTTAGGTTCACCGTATATTTATCAAGGGCTTGTCGAATATCTTCAGCATTAGGCTCATCAACTTTTTGACCGCCACGCACATGTAATATTGCATCTTGAACACGTTGTTCACTTGCCCCGAGCGACTTTAATATTTGACCTAGCTTACCTTTGTCTTCAATAGCGGCAAGGATAAAAACATCAGAAGATATATACTTATCACCCATTTTTTGTGCGAACTTATCGCAAAGGTTAAGTAAGTTCCCCATAGCAGAAGAAAGTTGTACGTCGCCACCCGATCCAGACACTTGCGCAAGTTGTTCTATAACTGTTTCTACTTGTGTTCGCAGTGAAAGAACATTAATTCCTGCACTTTTCAATAGGGGTATAATGCTACTCGCGTTTTGGTTTAATAGCGCTAACATGATATGCACGGGTTCTATAAATTGATGATCCCGACCTAATGCTATTGACTGTGCATCTGAAATAGCGACTTGAAATGCTTGGGTTAATCTGTCTAAACGCATGAGGCTCTCCTGCCTAACAAAGAAAAATATTCTTTTATACCTTATAGATAAGGATATAATTGAAATTTTTCAAGGAACAAAGTGAAAAGCTTTTGATTTGAAATAAGATTTAGTTTGTTTTTTAAACTTATTGTCGACAAATGATGGAAACCATTCGTCCGGTAATGGTATCTCGTCGATAAGAGTAATACTGCTGTTCATTAGAATAGGTACAATGGTTTAAATGATGAACCTTATTAATACCAAGCGTATTTAGTTGGATTCTTGCTATCATTGCTAAATTAGCTAGGTATTTAGCTTTATGTTTTTCTAGCGCTAATGGTTCATTTATAGCTGTGAAAGCCGATACAAATTTTTCTGACTGACTTTCAAAGGCACACTTTACTTCTTGCCCTACTTCAAAAGCATATTCACCAATACAAGGCCCCAACCAAGCAATGATATTTTTATTGTCTGTTTTCATATTATTGACGGTATTGGTAATAATATTTTTAGCTAAGGGTTTCCAACCACCATGAATCGCAGCAACTTCACTGCCGTCTATCGCAGTTAATAATATCGGTAGACAATCAGCGGTCATCACGGCTAAAGCAATATTCTTCTGCGGAGTGATTATAGCATCAGCCACTAAAGGCGTTTTTGAATAAGATTCTATGGTCACAACTTTATTACCATGAACTTGTTCAAGCCATTGAATTTTTGTATTAAGCGGTAAGTATGCGAGTAACGAAGCTCTATTTTTGTTGACATTAACCAAGTCATCACCAACATGTTCGCCCAAGTTAAATTGGCCGTATACTGAAGAATAGCTGTGATTAAAAGATAACGATTTTTTTTGAGGATGGAGTCTTGTCGTAGTAAAAGCCAGTACATTTAGTACTGGCCATTCTATATTGTAGAGACTGTTATAAATAGTCGTCTGTTGCGTTGATTTTCGAATCTTCACGCAAAACATTTGTTAAATTAACCATGTCATCTGGAATAGGTGCATGCCAAGTCATTTCTTCACCCGTTATAGGGTGAAATAATGACAACATTGCCGCATGTAATGCTTGGCGCTTAAAACTACGCAATAAATCCCGCAAATCTTCTGTCGCATTTTTAGGAGGACGAGGACGACCACCGTAATTAGGATCTCCAATCAATGGATGGGTAATATGCGCCATATGAACACGAATTTGATGTGTACGACCCGTTTCAAGACGTAATCTTAAACGTGTGTGCAAACGGAATTTTTCCATTACACGATAATGCGTTACCGATGGACGTCCAAAAGGACTAACAGCCATGTGTGTTCTTTTAGTTGAATGGCGACCTATAGGTTCATCAACCATACCACCAGCTGTCATTAGACCATTAGCAATCGCTTCATACTCACGCGTTATTTCACGTTCTTGTATAGCATCGACTAAGTTTGTTTGCGCTGCAATTGTTTTAGCAATAACCATCAAACCCGTTGTATCTTTATCTAGTCTGTGGACGATGCCGGCACGAGGGACAACATCAAGCTGTGGGCAATGATACAGTAAAGCATTAAGTACCGTGCCATCAGGATTACCTGCACCTGGGTGAACTACAAAACCAGCAGGTTTATTAATAACTATAATATCGTCATCTTCATAAACAATATTTAAAGGAATATTTTGTGGTTCAAATCGCACGTCGCCTTCAACTTCAGTTGATATTTTGATCACTTCCCCACCAAACATTTTCTCGCGTGGTATTATCAAAATAGCGCCGTTTAAAGTAACGTGACCTGCTAAGATCCATTCTTTTATGCGAGAACGAGAATATTCAGGGAACATCTCAGCTAATGTTTGGTCGAATCGTTTACCTAAACAAGTTTCAGGAACCGTATCTGTATGTTGAATTATTTCAGCCATTAAAATTTCTATTTAACTCTCTATAAATTTACTATGAATTAGCGCTGTGCAAGGCAAGTATGCTAGGTTAGAATGCCAGTGTTTATTTTACCTCTTTGCTCTATTAATTACATTAAGTAATTTGCAAAGGGCGTATATTTATTTAACTAATACCTTTAACTAAAACAAAGTAGTGATAACAAAGTCTATGCAAAATTTGACAATAAAAATGATAATACTAGTGCTTTCATTAGGGCTAGCGGCGTGTTCATCATCAAACAAAACCGACATTGAAAAAGTACCAGACAAGTCAGCACAAGCATTGTTCACCGATGCTAGAACTGCGCTTGATAGTGGTTTATATCAACGAGCTATCCAGATTTTATCAGCAATTGACTCACGCTTTCCATTTGGTCCTATCTCTCATCAAGTGCAATTAGACTTAATTTACGCCTATTATAAGAGTGGTAATTCAGCTCAAGGTATTGCTTTGGCGGATCGATTCCTGCGTTTAAATCCTGATCATGTCAATCTTGATTATGTTTATTACATGCGAGCGTTAATCAATATTTCAACTGAAGAGAATCTTTTTCAAGAGTTAGCAGGCATTGATCGTTCCGACAGAGATCCAACGGCTGCTCGCGAAGCATTCAAAGACTTTAAAACGATTTTGACTGAGCTACCGCAAAGTAAATATGCCGCTGATGCACGCAAACGTATGATTGGTATAAAGTCACGTTTAGCTAAGTATGAATTGACCGTCGCTCGTTTTTATATGAAACGTGATGCTTGGGCATCAGCAGCAAATCGTGGTAAGTACATTGTTGAATACTTCTCGCCTAGCCAGGAAGTGGAACAAGCCTTAGAGATTATGATTGAGTGTTACGACAAGTTAGATTTAATGGATTTAAAAATTAATGCGAAGCAAGTCTTAGCAGCAAATTATCCAAATAATAAGTTTTTAACTCGTTAAATTTTAACTGTTTGTTAGCATTGAAATAGAAGCTATAAAAATTTTCTTTATCAATGGTAACGTTTAAATGATTAAAAAGCCCATTGAGATATAATACTCAATGGGCTTTTTTTATGATGAGATTAACTGATAAAATTAAATAGCGGCTTCATCTTCTTCACCCGTACGGATTCTGATCACCCGCTCAACATCAGTGATAAATATTTTTCCATCACCAATTTTACCGGTTTGCGCTGTTTCTATAATAGCATTAACACAACGCTCAACTTGTTCTGTGGTGACAACAATTTCTAATTTTACTTTCGGTAAGAAATCGACCATATATTCTGCACCACGATAGAGCTCAGTGTGCCCTTTTTGTCGGCCAAAACCTTTAACTTCTGAAACAGTCATACCTGTGATGCCAATTTCACTTAATGCTTCACGCACATCATCCATTTTGAATGGTTTGATAATTGCTTCTATTTTTTTCATTGTTTTTATCCATTAACCGCGAAATATACTTTGAATTGTACACAATTATATCAAATAAACCCAAGCGCTATATTTGTTGTAAGCGATTTAAATTTCAGATAGCGAACAAACTAGTTAATACCGGTTACCTATATATTGAAGTATCACAGGTATACGTTACACTAAGATAATTTAACTTATCGAATAACTATCAAAGGAAGTTGAATGGAAACGCAATTGATCATAAATGAAATGAGAGTATTACCTCAAATAGATGCCGTGTTTGAGATAAAGCGCCGTATTGAATTTATCAAAAAAACACTTAAGACTGCCGGACTAAAAAATTTAGTGCTAGGCATTAGTGGTGGTGTCGACTCTTCTACCTGTGGACGTCTTGCACAACTTGCTATTGATGAGCTCAATTATGAAGAAAGAATAGCTAACAATAATTCGATATCGCCCTATCAATTTATTGCGGTTCGTTTACCTTATGGTGTGCAAGCAGATGAAGACGATGCCCAGCTCGCTTTGGACTTTATTCAACCAACACATAGTTTAGTAACCAATATTTTGAATGCAGTTAATGGCATTCACATCGAAACGCTTAACGCGCTTAACCAAGCAAATATCTTATCGGCAGACGATGCACGAATCGATTTTTCAAAAGGTAATGCCAAAGCTAGAAGCCGAATGGTAACGCAATATCACATTGCAGGTATTATTGGCGCACTTGTTTTAGGGACAGATCATTCAGCAGAAAACATCACCGGATTTTTCACTAAATGGGGTGATGGTGCCTGTGATTTAGCGCCTTTATTTGGTTTGTCTAAGCGCCAAGTACGCTTATTAGCAGAAAATTTAGGTGCGCCAGACTTATTAATTAATAAAGCTCCAACCGCGGATCTTGAAGAATTGGATCCGGGAAAAACTGACGAAGATGCACTAGGTATGAGTTATGAACAGTTAGATGATTTCTTGGAAGGCAAACCAGTAGCAGCAGAGGTGCAAGCACTTATCATTAATATTTATCAAAAAACCCAACATAAGCGATTACCTATTCCAACAATCTACGATTAACTTTTAAGCGTTAAACTTGTAAATTTAACGTTAACAGCTATACCTAGTAATACATCTACTCTAGCCAACGGACGGCTTAATGTTATGTCATACTTATCGTTTAAAATAATGGGTTTCACTCTTATTGAAACCTTAATCGCGCTAGCTATATTAATTGTTCTTACCGCTATAGCTGTTCCTACGTTTGCAGATTTAAGGATAAGAATACGTGTTGATAATGAGATCACAGCCTTACATCGACTATTATTATTAACAAGAAATCATGCGGTTAATCAGGAACGTTTTGTTACTGTTTGCCCACTTACCCCTTCTAATCAGTGCTCAAACGAATGGCATAAAACACTGACTGTATTTTATGATGATAACAAAAACAAAGCGCTTGATGCCTCAAGTGCTGAAGTGATTATAAAAATAAAATTAGCTATAAAATCAGGCGATAAATTACAGTATGCTCAAGGTAGAACAGCATTAATTTACGCACCCAGTGGACGGCTTGCAGTGTGGGGAGGTAATGGTACTTTCCGCTATTGCCCAAAATCACACAGTAATAGATCAAGAGGAATTATCATTTCAGGCGCTGGACGGTTTTATTTATCGAGCGACCAAAATATGGATGGAACCGATGAAAATCGTAGCGGTCGACTCATTCGCTGTCACTAATCTATGACAACAAGCGCTTTAAAAGGTATATAGCTTATTATCATTCCAACAATAACAAGCCCTGATATCGATAACAGCAACCTAGCGAAAGAGTGACTTAAGTGATATAACTTAATTATCTTGAAATATTCTCACACAGTTTTGAATATGATGTAATCCCCATGAGACTAACTCAGTGCTCTCATGGGTATAACAAGAAATTAAGGCTTATATTATGAAGTATGATTATTTGCAATCAAATAAAAGGCGACAGGGCTTTACACTCGTTGAATTGATGATAACTATCGCTATTGGAGCAACGTTAATGGCGATAGCGCTACCAAAATTCAATAGTTTTTTAGTTGAAACACGCGTTGACAATGAAATTTCTCATTTACAAAGACTACTATTAACAGCAAGAAATACCGCCATAAATGCAGAACAATCGGTTACCTTGTGCCCACTTAATGCAAGTAATCGTTGTGATACTAATTGGCAAAACGAAGTCAGTGTTTTTATTGATATAGATGGCGATAAAACTTATGAGCCCGCCAGTGACGAAAGAATAGTTGCAGTAAAAGCTAAGATAAAAACTAATGACAAACTTCAGTACGGCCAAGATAGCATTATATACAGACCTACAGGCAACATCATGGGTGGCGTTAGTGCTAGCCCATTTAAATATTGTCCAAAAGACTACCCGGCCAAGTCAAGAGGTATTACAGTAACTACCTCTGGACGTTCCTACGTTACCTCAGACACAGATAGCGACGGCATTGATGAAGACCGCTCAGGCAATGAGATTACTTGCAGCTAAGTCTCCTATTTAACGAGCAGTGTTTTCATCTAATTTTTTTGAAAGTGCATTGGAAAAATCATCATTTGATTTAACACATTCCTTTACTTGATGAACTTTCTGCTTTTGCTTTGAAAAGCCAGTTGCTATTTTTTTGCTGACTAACCAATCAGCATATTTTGACAGTTTATTGGAGTCAATAATGCCAAAATGAATAATGTCTGTCCCGCCCATTAGTTCAACATGACATTTAACCTTAATTTTTGTCGATTTGTCTGTCGTCTTTGCCACGCTATCAATACTTATAAAAAATAGACTTACAAAAAGTAAGTTAAGTGCTAAGCAATGCTTAAATAACAATTTCATTATATTACTCCCAGCAATTGGTGGATGTAGCTGTTTTCTGGCCACTATCGGTTACCGATAAAGTTAAACAAGAAGAATCATTAGTCGCTTGCGTACCTCTCGCAGTAGCTTTAAGGGTATATGTTACCCCAACTACTGCAGCATCAATGCTATAAAAGCCCGAGTCGGTAATATAAGGATCTGCAGGCGCACCTAATTTTTTCATATCTGTGGTATATGCTCGATGGTCAATAAAATACTGTTCTTGCAAACTTGCTAAGCGCAATAATTCACGTTGGCCCTCGCTACGATTTGCCCTTGAAATATTATCAATATATGACGGATAAGCAATCGAAGCTAGAATACCCACTACAGCAACCGATATCATTAGCTCAAGCAAAGTGAAACCTTTAGCTCGTCCCTTATTTTTACTCACTATCATTAATTTGACTCCGTTACATAAAGGTAAATTCTTGACGTTTCTAGGCTAACGCCTAACGGAATAATTTTCCCAGCTAATAGTTTTATCGTGGCAATGACTTCTGCTTCCTCTTCATCAGGCGGACAATCGCCTTCGCAAGGTTCTTGAGGCGCTTTTGGGTCTTTAGTAATAATAATTGAAGGAGTATCAGGAATACCGGCCGCTATTTCCCATGTTCTCCAGTCATAGACAGTCGTGCCAAGCGCTAGGTCCACAGCATATAAAATACCCGAACCATCACTTAATTCACAACTGTTAGGATCAGTAGAGACCGCGGCAGGCGTAAATGAAGTGAAGTAAGCAACGCCATTAATAACGATGGCTGAGGCCGTGTTTTTCTCACCATCACCAACGAAATCCATAAACCAACCTTTTTTATTACCGACGTTTATTTCAAGTGTCTGTAAATTTTCGGCAGTCAATGCCTGCCCAAACGGGTTGTTTGTATAGTCATAAAGATCTGTCGCTAAAATAGCAGTGGGTATTGCCAATTGTGGGTGCGTAGGTGAAGTAACAAATGATGTAGTTACAATATTGGCATCTTTAAGCATGAAAAATTTATCGTCAGTATCATTGGCCGCAGGTGTTGATCGGTCGCCACTACCAATAAGTATCGCTTCGTAGGGCCTTTCCTGTTTTGTTACCACGGTTGAACTAGTACCATTAGTATCAACTGATGTAGTTTCTATCGTATCTGCAATATACGTTCTAGCAATTGAAGGTTCGCTAAAAAAGCGTCGATCTGTCGCATGAGTTGTTCCACCCAACTCAGCTAATTTAAAAGCAGTCCATGGCGATGTTCCACTAAAGGGAGCATCGCCTGGCATATCAACACGCCAAAAATTTCCACCGGTATCACCAAAATAAAGACGATCGGTTAAGCCATCAGAATCACTGTCTAAGATAGCGAGGCTAGAAGGCACGCTATCAGTTATCTCAGTAAATTGAGTATTAGTCGCACTCGTTGCATCAGGGCTTAAACTCCATTTTAGTACACCTGTTTCTGCATCAACCATATAAACAGCTCGGCCTAAGGTATCATCTGCCCCAACAGTTAAGTTATCTTTAGTTGTGTCATACCCGCCAGCAAAAAAGAGTACAGGTTTTGGTGTACCATTTTCTATATTAAGCGCTGAAAACCCTATTTTAGGTTGCGACCATGATTGTCCTAAATGGCTAAATCCTGGTGAGTTTGCATCTAGGTGCCACAATAACTTAGGAGTATCGGGGTCACTAACATCCATAGCATAATATGAAGAGCCACCACGGCGTAAACCAAAAAATATCCATGCTTTATCTCCACTTGCACTATCAATAGACCCATCACCATTGACGTCCAGTAAGTATGAAACGGCTGGGCTGTCTATGCCGTATGATTTACCTGATGACGTAAAATTTTCACGTAAAGCTTTTATTTTTGAAAAAAATTCTTTAGGCATAAAAGCCCAATTTTCATCAACTGTTGCTCCATTATCGTCAAACATATGTAAAACGCCGGCATTGGTGCCAACTATTATACGAATATCTTGATCATTACTTGCACCACCATAATTAATAACTAATGGTTTAGAGTGCAATGGGTCACCAAAAACATCACTGCGGATATCTGTAGTTGAATTATCGTTGTCTTCATCATCAACATCAATTCCCTTGGCCCAATTGAGCATGTCACCAATGTCATCAATTTCAGTAACCAATTCACTTGCTAACGTGGCTTCGTCACCGTAGGATGTTTCGGCATTCGTTCGTGTAAGTGGCATTAAGGCACCATTAACACCAATATCACTGACAATAACGCGTGTAGATTTAGTACGTAACATTTCAGCTACACCACCTTTTTTAACATCGTTACCATCTGCATTGGTATCTGTACTCCAAAAGGTTTTGGCATTTTTTGAAATATTGCCATTATCATCAATAGCACCAGCACCCGTTCTATCAACTTGCTGGCCATCGGTCACTTTTAGTTTTTTTAAATTTCCTTGCCACCTTGCACCATGATCAGGAACGAACATCGCATAATAAACTGAATCTAACGTTTCAGTTCTATCAAAATTATTTGAGGCAACCGAAGGAGCTGTAAAGCTAGTATTCACTTCCAAAATATTGGTTAATGCCGATTGAAGTGAAGCCAGTAAAGCACTGGGATCTTTAGCCGGGTAATATTGACCACCCCCCAATTTTGCAGCTTCACGTAATAACGCTCCCGCATCATCAATAGCATCTTGGCCAAACCCTATCGTAAAGAGTGTTGATGATTGCACATCAGGTAAGGTGCTATGTAAATCATGGGTGTGCATCCAACCAGCAAGTGCCGCTAAATAGTTATTAGTACCATTAACGTTAAACGGTAGGCCAATATCAGGTAAGTTTTGAATATAAGTGTTAGCGGCAAGATCCCTAGTCGGTTCCCCATCTGTAATCATAATCACATAAACTTCATTAGTACATGAATTAAAGGGTGATTGATAAACACCCGCATCTTCAATTGAGGTATCTCTTGGCGGTGTATTACCTTTGTAGCTACTGCCAGAATTAGAGTCGTTATTGCCAAAATCCACCGACAGGCCACTAAAATAACGTGACGCTTCATAAAGAGATTCACAAAGCGGGGTATTCGTTTCACCATCAATCTCTAAATCAATAATATTTACTAATTCAGCGCGAGCTGCTGCGGTCATTTCTTGAATACCAAAAACGACTCTGCCACCATCGCGAACAAATTCGCCAGAATGATTATAATTAAAAACTTGTAAACCAAAATCAACAGAAGGTGCCGATTCAATTAAATCAGTAACGGTATCTTGTGCTATTTCCAAACGGGTACGATTAACCTGCTCAAGCGTTTCACTGTTTGCCCAACGCAAATAGTTGTCAGTGTAAAGGGTTACAACTTCGCCTGACCAGACAACATTTGAGTTATTGGCGTTTGCCGTATAATAAACAGGACTTTGTTTCGAACCCTCTCCATCGATGGGAAAGCCATCGGGTAAATCAACGACAGAACCGTTATTTGTTTTTATACCTGCATTATCCTCAGGGTTTGCAGGCACTAAATTAACATCATCTTCGCAGTCAATGACATCAATATTAGCACCATTGTTATCGGGGATTTCTTGCCAGCTACCTGAGTTTCCTTGAAAGGCATATTCACGAATGTGTCCCGTATAAAAGCCAACAGATGCTAAACGTTCACGGGCAGTTGCACAGCTATTAATAGCATCAAGAAAACGACGGCTTTCACTAGGACTATCTGGAACAAGGGAAGAAGAGCCATCAATGCCACTTCGAGTAAAATAAATAAATTTACTTGATAAGGAGTTATCGCTTCCAACCGCGGGGTAAACTCTATTAGGATCATAGGGTTCATCGACTGACTCTAAACTATTCATGCTGCCAGAATTATCAAAAATAATCAGTACTTGTGGTTTATTACCGGTACGCTGAGCTGCATCACCAATATAGAGTTCAATATCTTCACTATAAGAAGCAAGAGATGTAAATATCAATGCGCTACATAATAATTTTTTCATGATCAATTCCCCACATTAAGTAGTTGTTGCGATACACCAGAATTAACTTCTATGGTGCTTTTGTTGGTGCGACCATACAGTCGAGTGACCTGCACTTTAAGTACATTACACTTAAATACCTGTACGGAAGAAGCTGCTCGAGAGTGGGGGCAATCGGCTGCAATCTTATACGGATTAGCCAGCGTAATTTCTGCACTGGTATTACTTGCACTACTCACTACGGGTGAGAGTGGAAATTTGGCGATTTCAGAAGCAAAAGCATTGGTTCCACTTATTTGCGTGACTTCTTTATAAATAACTTCATCAATAGCACTAACCGCTTCTTGGGTAGCAACCACCTTTTCTTCACTTGCTCCTGACATTTTCATATCAATAGTGGTATTTTGCATTAATGCGGCAGCAACAGCGGTTAAAGCAATCAAAAAAACTAGTGAAACGATTAGCACAACACCGCTTTGTTTGTGACCTAGTTTTAAATTACCAGAATAAATTAAACAACGGTTTCTTATAACTTTTATGGCCATGAGTCGACCCTCGCATTGTAAAGTGTGATGGTAGAACTAAATAATAAACGTCGATAATTATCCCCTTTACCTTCACCATCAATAAAGTTGATAGGAAGATCACCAAGCTGATAAGTGTTAAGGTTTTCATAATCTCTGTCAGGCAAGATATTTCGCGCTAAGACAAAAATCTTAACCGCAAGTATCCGTACATTACTTTCATTATCCCAGTAAGCTGTTGTCATGTTATCTGCAGAAATAAAAGCATTGACGATACCGTTGTTGGTCGTATCTACGCCATACATAAAGCGGATGTATTCAATGCCTTCAACGACCATATCAAGATTCATCACCGAAGCTTTATTTTGTAATCGACCTTGCACTAGAACCGGCACTTTATTGGTGCCTTGATTATCTTCACGCACATAGTAAATGTGCTGCTGATATTCCCAGATCTTGCCCAAATTTAATGTTGGTATGGCAGCGCCACCCGCAAATATCGCAGCCGTATTAGGGTTTGAAATGATATAGTAATTGTCACTAGAAATATCGGCTAGCGCTGTCGTTGATGAAACAGCCCTTTTTAATTGCAATACATCGGAATCAATTTTAGCATTGGTAATACAGCCCATTAAGTTGACATTGTTGACTGTTTTCCCCCATAAGGTTCTAAAATGGCCAATAGCTGCAGGAAAACTGGCATTATTTACGCCTTCACCAATACAATCACCAGAAACTGTTGATGGTAAAGGTGAACTTACCAAGCCACTTACATCGAGGTTTCCTGATAAGTCGCCCCAAAAGCTTTGTCGTAATAAGTCATCACTGAGTAAGCTAATCGCATACCTGCCATTTTCTTGTAACTCTCCATAACTGGTGGTCTCAACAGTGGTCGTTTTCATACCAACAAAAACACTTAATATACCTAGCAGCAACATTAAACCTACCGCAAGCGATATAAATATTTCGATTAAACTAAAACCTCGTTGAGCCTTAACCATTATTATCTCTTACTAAAAAAATCAATATTGTCTATAATTCTAAGCATTAACATCACGATGAACGTTAACAGTGATTGCTTTGCGTGCCTTAATATATAAAAGCTTCAACCGTAACTTGTCGACGTTTACGGGTACTTGTACCACACGCGTTGGCCAGTGTTGCAGCTGCAGAACTATTGTTATCGGCGTCATAACCATCAGCCGTTGCGACTCTGCCCTGCCAGCTGATCACAACAGTAACTGCATTTTTATTATGATCAATACAACCGACAGCACCAACTAAGCCACCGGTATTTTTACCACCAGCAGTAACATCAGCGCCCATAAGTTTGACTTCCCATTCATACAAATCATTGGTGGTCATTTGTGCACTTGTACACAAGGAAGCAACTGAATTACACCTAACGTCAGCATCAGGCGGAGTATTTAATGCTGCGCCATAAACACCTTGATAACTCTCTAAAGTAAGAATATCAGAATCATTACTGCGCATTCGTTCGATAATATCTTGAGCTAACGCTGAGGCTACAGAGCGTTGCATCGCATCAAAACTGCCTTTCTTAGCTGACGCCTGCATGGCAACTGCACCAAAAATCCCCGTCACTAAAATAACTAAAGCGACTAAAACCTCTATTAGTGTCATGCCCTTTTGTACTTGGGGTGGTTTTCTTTTAGGATAACTCGTCCTAAGTGTGCTGTTACCCATGAGACTCCTTAATACACTGACAAAAATTGCTGACTACCCAGAAAAATAATACTTTAAAATATAGAGTGAATGGGAGATAAATAAAAGAAACAGCATTGATGAGTATACTTTTAAGTGACAAACACAAAACAGACCCAAATAGAATTTTAAAGGCCAAGAAAAAAGAAACTAAGCAGAGCGCTAAGAATTCGACGGATAACTTATATGTGTTAAAAGTCACTAACGTGAACCGCATTAACTCATACCTTAAAAATCTATTATTGAATAGTCTATTTACATAGTGACTATTCAGAATAATAAGGTTAAGTCATGAATGTTGTTATTAAAATGCTTTAAATTTAAGCACTCATATAACGGATAAAATTACATTCAACCACTTAACCTGATATTTTAAGATTAGCGCAATTCTATAGGTACCGCAAATACTGTGTTCTCTTTGCGACCAGGATATTCGATAACCTCTTGACCACCAAAGTCTTTTAGTGCGTCAATAACTTGTTGGATAAGTATTGCGGGTGCAGAAGCTCCGGCAGTAACACCAATTTTATTAACATTTTCAAGCCATTGTGGTTGAATATCGGCAAAAGTATCAATCAGGTAGGAAGGTGTGCCCAACTTCTCAGAGAGTTCACGTAAGCGATTAGAGTTAGAGCTATTTTTGGCGCCAACAACTAACAGTAAATCAACTTGTGCAGAAATAGTACGTACCGCATCTTGACGATTTTGTGTTGCATAACAAATGTCGTCCTTGCGGGGGCCTTTAATTAAAGCGAACTTATTTCTCAACGCGTCAATAACTTCTGATGTATCATCAATGGATAAAGTCGTTTGGCTACAATAATACAATTGAGTAGGGTCTTTTACTTCAAGTGTTGCTACATCAGCAACAGACTCAACTAAATATATCCCCCCTTGCTTACTCTCATATTGTCCCATCGTACCCTCAACTTCAGGGTGTCCCGCGTGACCAATAAGAATGCATTCAATATTTTTACGACTGGTACGTGACACTTCCATATGTACTTTAGTTACTAACGGACAAGTAGCGTCAAATACTTTTAGACCTCGGTCTTTAGCTTGTTTACGTACTGCTTTAGAGACGCCATGAGCACTAAAAATAACGGTATTATCGTCAGGAACTTCAAAAAGTTCATCAACAAATATCGCGCCACGGTCTTTTAAGCCATCAACAACAAACTTGTTATGTACTACTTCGTGGCGTACATAAATAGGCGCACCAAATAAGTCTAGCGCTCGGTCTACGATACTAATCGCTCGATCTACGCCAGCACAAAAACCACGAGGGTTAGCTAAAATAATTTCCATAATTTGTTCCTGAGAGACTCAAAAGTCCTAAGAGTTAACGATTATAAAACTTCAACAACGTCAATAACAAATGTTACTGCTTGTCCCGCTAGCGGATGATTAAAGTCAATAGTGACCGATGTACCGATCACTTCTTTGACCATACCAGGTAACTCTATATTGCCAGGTTGTGTGAAAGTAATGATACTGCCCACTTCTGCTGGTACGTCACTACCAAATTTATCTGCATCAACGTAATGGAAATTATCTGGATTAGGTTCGCCAAAGGCATCTTTTGCTTCGAGGGTAAATTCTTTAGAATCTCCAGCGGCAAGGCCTAACAATTGCGCTTCAAAGGCAGGAGAAATACTGGCATCACCCATAATAATTTTAGCAGGCTTTTTGTTTACTTTGGTACTGTCTGCCGCTGAGCCATCAGATAATTTCATAGTGATATGAGCGATAACTTTAGATTTATCAGTAATTAACATTGTCATTTTATTTCTCGTCTACTTTTGTCTTAGTAATTTCAGTTTTTTTGGCTGAATCACCATTTTTAAAGGAATCAAAAATCATCAATGCCGCGCCAATAAAAATAGCAGAGTCTGCGACATTAAAGGCTGGCCAATGATTATCGGCAATATAAAAGTCTAAAAAGTCGATAACATAGCCAAATAATGCCCGGTCAATTAAGTTGCCCACAGCACCACTGAGCATAAACGCTAAAGCGATACTTAATAGTGCATTATTCTTTGGCGTTTTAGCCAACCACACTAAAAAAACCACACTGGCAATAGCAGCAATAATGGTAAAGAACCAACGTTGCCAACCGTCTTGGTCAGCAAGAAAGCTAAAGGCTGCCCCTGGGTTTTGTACATATCTCAAATCAAAGAAAGGTAAAATGTTCATCGACTCATATAAATCAAATGAGTTAACAACCAGTTGCTTGGTTACTTGATCAATAATCAAAAATAACACGGTTAACCATAACCATTTAAAACCCGTTTCTGTAAAAAGTTTATTCATTTTCATATTTCTACTGTGCTAATAGTTGTTGTTATTTAACTAATAAGATAGTTAGCATGTTTTTTGAATGTCTGACCTAAGCCTTTTCAACAAAACTAATTGATGAACTATTGGCTTATTCAAAGCTAGTTCATTCAAGAATAAAGCTAAAGTACACAGCCTAGTTAACTAGATGAGTACTTTTTCTGCAATTCTTGGATGAAATAGCAAAGAATACACAAATATTTAGGCGAATTGGCGTTCCTCGCCCTCACCCTCTATGTTGGTAATACAACGTCCACAAAGTTCTGGATGTTTTTCATCTTCCCCAATGTCTTCAGTTACATGCCAACAACGCTCACATTTGGTGCCTGTTGCTGGTGCAACCGTTAACCATAAGCCTTCAATCTCAGTTGCTAAAGCGCCCGTTGGTGCACTGTCAACCACTTCAACCGTAGCTTTAGAGGTGATCAAAACAAAGCGAAGTTCTTCGCCTAATTGTTGTAATTTTTCAGCAAGCTCTGCATTGGTGTATAAAACAACTGCTGCTTCAAGCGCTTTACCCACTTGTTTTTCTTTACGGGCATTTTCTAATGCTTTATTTACTTCGGTGCGAACAAGTAAAATTTCATTCCAGTAATCATTGTTTAAGGTATTACTTGTTTCTGCCTTAGGCAAACCATTAAACCAAACACCGGTAAAAACGAATTCATCACGCGTTTCGCCTGACGGTGTTGGTAGCGCTTGCCAAATTTCTTGTGCAGTAAAAGATAAAATAGGAGCCATCCAACGAGTCATCGCTTCAGCGATTAAATACATAGCGGTTTGACAAGAGCGACGAGCCTTACTGTCTTCTTTCGCTGTATATTGACGGTCTTTAATAATATCTAAATAGAAGCCACCTAATTCTGTGGTACAAAAGTTCATCAGCTTATGAACAACAACATTAAATTCGTAGTCATCATAAGCGCTAACAATTTCTTTTTGCAGTTGTGCAGCTTTATCAACAGCCCAACGGTCAAGTGCAACCATATCGTCAAAAGCGACTGAATCAGTTTTAGGATCAAAACCATTAAGGTTTGATAATAAAAAACGCGAGGTATTACGAATACGACGGTACGCATCGGCTTGACGCTTAAAGATTTCATCAGAGACAGTAATTTCTTGCGTATAGTTAACTGAAGCTACCCATAAACGCAAAATGTCTGCACCTAACTTACTGGTGATTTCTTTTGGTGTAATAACATTGCCTAATGACTTAGACATTTTGTGACCGTTAGTATCAACGGTAAAGCCATGTGTTAGTACTTGCTTATAAGGCGCTTTACCATTCATCGCTACCGATGAAATCATTGACGACATAAACCAACCACGATGTTGATCTGAACCTTCAAGGTATAAATCTGCAACGCCATCAAATTCTTCACGTGCATTAACAACGGAGTAATGAGTCGTTCCAGAGTCAAACCATACATCTAAGGTGTCTGGTACTTTAATATATTCTTTAGCGTCATCACCAATAAGCTCAGCAGCGTCTAAATCAAACCATGCTTGAATGCCTTTTTCTTCAACACGCTTAGCAACCGTTTCAATCAGTTCAATGCTGCGTGGATGTAAAGCACCCGAGTCTTGATGAATAAATAATGCCATTGGCACGCCCCAAGTACGTTGACGTGAAATACACCAGTCAGGGCGACCTTCAACCATCAATTCGATACGGCGTTGACCCCAATCAGGGATCCATTGCGTTTTTTCAATTTCGTTTAATGAATCTTGGCGTAAACCTTTTTTATCCATGCTAATAAACCATTGTGGTGTAGCACGAAAAATTAAGGGTGTTTTGTGGCGCCAGCAATGCGGGTAAGAATGCTCTATTGCATGGTGGTGTACTAAAGTGCCATGTTCTTTCAATGTTTCAACGACATTGGCATTGGCTTTAAAAACATGTTGGCCAGCAAACAATGGTGTATCTTCTAAATAAACACCATTAGCGCCAACAGGGTTAGCTACTTCAAGGTTATATATTTTGCCCACCACGAAATCTTCAACACCATGACCAGGTGCTGTATGTACACAACCCGTACCAGAGTCAGTCGTTACATGCTCGCCTAAGATCATTGGTACAGTAAAATCATAAAATGGGTGTTTAAGTTGCACTAAATCTAAATCGCTACCTTTACAAAACCCTAATGCATGATATTTATCAATTCCAAAACGGTCCATACATGCGGTCACTAGGTCCGACGCTAAAATATAACGTACTTTGCCCTGCTCGGTTTCACATTGTACTAAAGTGTATTCAACGTCGGCATTAACAGAAACTGCTCGGTTAGCCGGAAGTGTCCAAGGTGTAGTGGTCCAAATAACAACCGATACTTCACCTTCACCTTGATGATTTTCAGGGTGATCAAACTTATCAGCAACACTTTGGTCAACTACAGTGAATTTTACGTCAATCGCTGGCGATTGTTTATCTTTGTATTCAACTTCAGCTTCAGCCAAAGAAGAACCACAATCTGTACACCAATGCACAGGTTTAAACCCTTGATGTAAATGACCATTCTCAGCTATTTTACCTAAAGCACGTATGATATTGGCTTCAGTACCAAAATCCATAGTAAGGTAAGGTTTTCCCCAATCAGCAAAAATCCCTAAGCGTTTAAAGTCTTCACGCTGACCAATAACTTGCTTGGCTGCATATTCACGACATTTTTCTCGAAAGACACTGGCAGATACTTTATGACCTGGTTTACCAATTTTTTTCTCAACCATTAATTCAATCGGTAAACCATGGCAATCCCAACCAGGCACGAACGGTGCATTAAAGTCAGATAACGTTTTTGATTTAACAATAATATCTTTAAGAATTTTATTAACAGAATGACCTAAGTGAATATCACCATTTGCATACGGAGGACCGTCATGCAAAATAAATGATTTCTTACCTTTTTTAGCCGCTCGAATTTGGCCGTACAGATCTTTTTCAGCCCACTCTTTCAGCATATTTGGTTCACGGTTTGCCATGTTACCTTTCATCGCGAAAGAAGTAGCTGGCAAGTTTAGGGTTTGTTTATAATCACTCATTTAAATCATTATCCGTTGTTATATTCGCTAACTGGTGGTTAGCCTCTAATAAGTTAATAGTAAAATCGACATTGGCTTGATATCAATTTTACTATTAACTCACGTATCTGTTTACTTATAGATCTTGAACAAAGGCTTTTGCCTGCTCACTATCTTGTGATATTTGCTTAGTTAATTCATCTAGTGATGAAAACTTTATTTCATTTCTTAATTTATTTAGCATAACCACTTCGATGGTTTGACCATAGATGTCTTCATTGAAGTTAAAAATATGTACTTCTAGCTGCTGCCTAATACCAGACACTGTTGGTCTTGAACCAATATTAGCCACACCATAAAAGCATTCTTTAACAGTATTTACTTTTACCACAAAAACACCGGAGATAGGTGAAACTCGTCTTTTTAATAAAACATTTGCGGTAGGAAACCCTAGTTTTCGGCCACGCTTATCACCATGAAAAACCCGTCCGATAATAGAATAAGCACGACCTAGCATTCTTTCTGCGTCAGCTAATTGATTATTCTCTAAAGCATTACGTATTTGAGTACTGCTAATCCGACAATTTTCAAGTTTGAAACTTGCGGTATCAGAAACAGCAAAATCAAATTTTTCACCGGCTTGTTTCAACAGACTAAAATTGCCTAAACGGTTTTTTCCAAAGCAGAAATCGTCGCCAATAATTAAATGTTTAATGCCTAGCTGTTGAACTAATAAAAGTTCGATAAACTCTGACGCGCTTTTATGGGCAAATTCTCGATGAAAATTAACACAAATTAAACGTTCTACACCCAAATTTTTCAACAGAAAATATTTATCTCTTAAACGTGTCAATCTTGCAGGAGCCGTCTCAGGAGAAAACAACTCTTGCGGCTGAGGCTCAAAAATCATCACTGCTGGTGTACAATTCAATACTTTAGCTTTTGCAATTAAAGCTTTTATAACGCGAGCATGTCCTAAATGAACACCGTCAAAATTGCCTATGGTTAACACACAGCCATGATCTTCAGCTTGAATATTGTGGATACCGCGTATTAACTGCATTTAATTAAAAAACCTAAATTTGACTGACATTAGTATACTAGTGTCGCCATTAATGAATAAAAACCTATAAATTATATATCACTCAGGCTTAAGAATCAGCACCTGAAGCTAATTTCATCAATTTATTTTTCAGTTACTTTAACTTTGAAATCTTTCACTCGAATTCCCAGTGCAGCAATAGAAATAAAATAACTGAGCATACCTAAAGTAATGCAAATAAGTAATTGTTGAATTTGCAAGGTGGTTTCCATCGCTAACCAAACTGTAAACGGGGGTGATAACGTAAAAACAACCACTGCCATAATCCCTGCAGAAAAGATAAGCCGCACAAAAAACCACCACGTTGTTTTAGACAATGCAAAAATATTATTACTTTTTAAACCATGGTAAAGCATTAACGCATTGAGTGTTGCCGACATAGCTGTCGCAATGGCCAAACCTACATAACCAAAAAAAGGTGCCAACATCAGATTGAAAATCATATTAGCCGCCATCGCTTTAATACCTATTTTAACGGGGGTTTTAGTATCTTGGCGTGCGTAATAAGCCGGTGCTAATATTTTAATAAACATAAAGCTGATTAAACCCGACAGGTAAGCAAATAAGGCATAAGAGACTTGTAAAACAGTTTCTTGAGAAAACTCACCACGCATAAATAAAATCATAATAATCGGCTGAGCTAATACCATTAACCCTGCAAGTGCGGGCCAGCCAAATAAAGAAACAATTTTTAAGCCCCAAGTAATCGTCTCACTAAACTCTTCTTTGTCTTGCTTAGTATGCAATTTAGCTAAACTGGGCAAAATAACGGTAGCTATACCAATACCAAATAACCCTAAGGGAAATTCTAATAAACGATCGGCGTAATAAAGCCAACTAATCGAGCCAGTGACTAAGATACTGGCTATTAGGGTATCAAGCAGTAAATTAATTTGCGTAACAGAAACGCCAAACAAAGCAGGAACAATAAGTTTGCGGATTTTTTTTACACCTTTCGCGTGCCAAGCCCATTTTGGTTTAACAAAGGCACCGGCTTTAATTAAAAAAGGTATTTGAAATAAGAACTGAGCTAAGCCCCCTAAAAATACGCCCCAAGCTAATGCAAAAGCAGGATTGTCGAATAAGGGTGACAAGTAGATTGCACAGCCAATAATGCAAACATTAAGTAAAACAGGGGTGAAAGAAGAAACAGCAAATCGACCAAAAGTATTTAAAATCGCGCCGGCAAGTGCGGTAAAGCTAACAAACCATAAATAGGGGAAGGTAATTTTTAGTAGTGATGCGGCTAACTCAAACTGTTGGGCTTTGGGACCATCGTTAAGCCAATCTACAAACCAACCAAAACCAAATAAAATCACAAATAACGGCGAGGCTATCATGCCAATAAGCGTTACTATGGTAACAATTACACCTAAGGTGCCTGAAACTTGAGCGATTAATTTACGTGTTTCACCTTCTTTCAAACTCAGCCCATCGGCCTCATCTTTGGTATGATATTCACTCAATACAGGTACAAAAGCTTGTGCAAAAGCACCTTCGGCAAATAATCGACGTAGAAAATTGGGAATTTTATTGGCAAAGAAAAAAACATCAGACGCTAAACCTGCACCAATAATGTTCGCAATAACAACGTCTCTAACTAAGCCGAGCACACGAGAAATCAAGGTCATAAAACTCACTATAAGACCTGATTTTATTAATTTTTTACTCAATGCATAGCTCCAATAAATCGATATAAATCATCATATTCCAAGATGTAATTTTTCATTAATATTATGCAGCTTTTTACCTGTGATAAACAAGTAAATGCAAAGAAGTTTTTAATCTATTTTAAATCCTGTAAATAACAGGTAAAATAGCGCCATTATTTAGTAACCAATAATGATAATTATTATATAATAGTAAATTCATCGTTATTAAGTAAATTAAACCGGTAAAAGGTTTGACAATCGAGCTAAAAAAAGGCATATTTCCTCGCCTTAAATTTAGGCTATATATACAATCATATTTTAGGAGTTCACCTTGGCTAATTCAAAGCAGGCGAAGAAACGCGCGGTTCAATCAGAAAAACGCCGTCAACATAATGCAAGTCGTCGTTCAATGATGCGCACTCTATTCAAAAAAGTACTCGCTGCAATTGAAGCTGGTGACAAAGACACAGCATCTAAAGAATTTGCTGCTGCACAACCGATCTTAGATCGTTTTGCAAGCAAAGGTCTTATTCACAAAAATAAAGCTGCTCGTAGTAAGAGTCGTTTAAACGCTGCTATTAAAGCGCTTTAATTTTTGTTATTGAATTAAAAAACCAGCTTATGCTGGTTTTTTTTTGCCTATTATTTAATTTTTTTACCCCGCCAATAAAACAAACTCACTAAAACCTGATCCCATCCCATAGATTAAGACCTTGCGCATCCTGCCATTTTTGGTAATCTCTTTGCGTTATATATACATATTCAAAAAATACGTGAGAATAAAAATGAGACTAACAAAACTCGCTACTGGCCTTTTGCTTGCCACTAGCCTATTAAGCGCTTGTAGTGAAAATAATAAACAACCACGTTCAGCGCCTACTTTATTAGCAGAAGCCAAAAGTCGTTTAGACATATATAAGCCAGTAACACTTAGTGCTGATTTGAGCCACTTGTCTGAAAACCAGAAAAAAATGATCGTATTGCTTATTGAAGCTTCAGATATTATTGATGAACTTTTCTGGCAACAGGCTTTTGGTGAAGACAAAGCAAGCTTCCTTGCTAGTATTGATGATGAAAAAGTCCGTGAATTTGCCCGTATCAATTATGGTCCTTGGGATAGATTAGATGGCGATAAACCTTTCCTTTCTGGATATCAAGCAAAAGCGGCTGGCGCAGAGTTTTACCCTAATGACTTAACCAAAGCTGAATTTGAGCAAGCAGATTTTGCTGACAAAAGTGGCTTATATTCGGTCGTTAAGCGTACCAGCGATGGACAATTAACGTCAGTGGCTTTTTCTGAGCTTTATAGCGATAGCATTAATCGTATTGCGGCTATATTGGAAAAAGCATCAAGCTTTGCTGATGATAAAGAATTTGCAAATTACTTAAATTTACGTGCGACAGCAATCCGTCATGATGACTTTCAAGCGTCTGATTTTGCTTGGATGGATATGAAAAACAATCCTATTGATGTCGTTATTGGCCCAATAGAAACCTACGAAGATCAGCTTTATGGTTACCGCGCTGCTTTTGAATCTTATGTGCTCATTAAAGATTTAGCCTGGAGTGAAAAACTCGCTAAATATGCTGAATATTTACCCGAATTACAAAAAGACTTACCCGTTAAAAAAGCCTATAAAAAAGAAGTACCCGGCTCTGATGCAGACTTAAACGCATACGACGTCATTTATTATGCAGGTCATTCTAATGCCGGTAGTAAAACCATTGCGATTAATCTCCCCAATGACGAAAAAGTACAGTTAGAAAAAGGTACACGCCGTTTACAGCTTAAGAATGCGATGCAAGCCAAGTTCGATAATATTATGTTACCCATTGCTAGTACCTTAATCGTTGCTGAGCAACGTGAAAATGTAACATTCAATGCCTTCTTTGCTAATACGATGTTTCATGAGGTTGCCCATGGTTTGGGTATCAAAAATACGATTAATGATAAGGGCACAGTACGCCAATCATTAAAAGAACATGCGTCAGCACTAGAAGAAGGTAAAGCCGATATCCTTGGGCTTTATATGATCCGCCAGTTACTCATTAAAGGCGCCATTGAAGAAGGTACATTGCAAGATTATTACACAACCTTCTTAGCGGGAATTTTCCGTTCAGTGCGCTTTGGCGCAACATCTGCTCACGGTAAAGCCAACATGGTACGGTTTAATTACTTTGCTGAGCAAGGGGCGTTTACTCGTAACTCGCAAGGGTTATACTCTGTCAACATTGATAAAATGACTGCCGCTATTAATTCGTTGTCTGAGCTTATTTTAACTCTACAAGGTAATGGTGATTATGAGGGTGTAGCTGCACTTGTTGCAAAAAGCGGTGTCATTAAAGCCGATTTAGCAGAAGACTTAGCGCGTATTGAAGCGGCTAATATTCCCGTTGACATTACCTTTAAGCAAGGTAAAAAAGTGTTGGGTTTATAGTTTTATAAATATAATATGTGTTCTTAACTAAAGTCTAATTAAAACCTATCTAAAGCCTATCTACTACGATGGGCTTTTTTTAAATAAAAACAGGAGGTATTTAAATTTATAAACATTTAGAAGAAAAAGTCGAGTAAAAATAACAACGAACCTTGCAGCACCACACAAACCGTACATCATGAAAGCAAAAATAATTCGATGAGTTTAAACAGGCTTTATAAACAGAATAACTCATACTGACCAGGAGAAATTATTTTAAGTGTCGATTCGATAAAAACATCTTTTTTTATCAATAGAAGTGGACAAGTTGTTTTCAAATCAACCGGCTCAAATATTGACGATCCAAAATTAGAATTAGCGGTTAAAGAAATCATTAAACCCAAATAAGCACAATATTAGCTAAAATAATGCTACTGACATCAGATCAAGTCACTACCGGTTATAAACTAAAACAAAGCTGCTGTGTTTCTTTATTATTATGCTCAGCAAAACCTAGGGTTAATCCTATTAAACGTATTCCCCTAGATTGGCTGCGCAGCAGTGCTTTTAACAGTAATTTTTTAAAGGTGTTTTCATCACATTGGCTGCTTTGCTGTTCAACTGTTGTTTGGGTAAAGTCATTAAACTTAAGTTTAATCCCTTGCTTACTAATAACCATATGTTGATGTTTTTCTAATCTCACTAAAAGCTTCTCATATAAAAGCTCAACGGCACTTTCACACTCTTTTTCACCAGACAAATCTTGAGAAAAAGTGGTTTCTATCGCTAATGATTTTCTTACTCTGTCGGTTTCTAATTGGCGATGATCAATACCAAAACTACGTTGGTACAATGCAGGCGCAAACTTGCCGACAATAGGTGTTAATACGGCGACAGAACTTGCTCGTATATCTGCACATGACGAAAAGCCGTAACCCAATAACTTTTGTGCGGTTTTAGGGCCAATACCCGGAATTTTTTTCAACGGTAAATTTTCAACGAAACCACTAACATCTGCGGGTGTAACAACGCATTGACCATTAGGTTTGTTTTCATCACTGGCAATTTTAGCGATAAATTTATTAGGGGCAACACCTGCCGAGGCGGTTAGATTGAGCTCATTAAAAATATCACGACGTATTTGCTCCGCAATAAGCGTCGCACTGCCGTTAAACTCTTTGTTATTGGTAACATCTAGAAAAGCTTCATCAAGCGACAATGGTTCAATCAACTGAGTGTAACGTTGAAATATCGCCCTTATTTGTGCAGAAACTTCTTGGTAAACAGCCATTCTTCCTGAAACAATAACTAGCTCAGGGCAAAGTTGCATCGCCTTAATTGCTGGCATTGCCGAGCGAACACCAAATTTTCTTGCTTGGTAATTACACGTACACAAGACGCTTCTGGGCCCTGTACCACCGACCGCAAGTGGCACATTACGTAAAGACTCATTATCACGCATTTCAACAGCTGCATAGAAACAGTCCATATCTATATGTATTATTTTTCGGCTTTGAGTCATATTTTAGTCATGTTTTAATTATAGTAATCATGTTTATCAAAAGTCCCTTATTTCGCTGTGAAAAAATAAAGCATATTTTCGCTATGGACAACTCAACCTAGACTGTATACAAACACAGTATAAACTTTTAAGTTAATAGTTCAATACTGAAATAATAATTTGACCGCTGTTAATTTCATACTAAATACGTTAATTTGTCGCTTTATTTTTTATCAATGACTAGCTGATATTACTTTTATGATTACGCGCCTTTTACAAACAACTTTTGCCCTATTACTACTTTTATCACCTGCACTAGTGAATGCTCACACCAATGAAGCTAACCAAGCAGAGCTAAACTTACTTGTAGAGAATAACTACCAACTTAGTATCGATATTGATGTTTTGCATGTTATTAAAAGTCATCAAAAATCATCAGTAGATGAGGCAGATTTAATTAATTATCTGAAAAACCTCTCTTTAATTGAAATAAAGCAATTACTCTCAAAAATATTACAAATGATAAATCAACAAAGCGCTTTTATTATTGATGAAGAAAATGTACTTGTTGCCCCTTTTTCAGGGCTAACGGTATTTGAATTAAAAGCAATACTTGGCTCTGACTCACCAAATAAAATCATTAAGCTATTTTCGCAGGGTCAATTGCCACAAAAAAGTAAAAAAGCAGCCTTGATATTTTCGCCTATTTTAGGGGATGTCTTATTAACAGTTAGCCGTTCAGAGAAATCTTTAGTGCTATCCGGCCAGAACAGCCATCACTTTTCTACTGATGACATCAAGGGTGGTGTACGTAAACTTTCAACAGCCGAAATTAAACTGCTTAATATTGTTGAGTATATCTATCAGGGGTTTGTCCATATTCTGCCACAAGGGCTTGATCATATTCTCTTTGTACTCGCGCTATTTTTATTAGCCACTAAGACATCGACACTGCTCTGGCAGGTAAGTGCCTTTACGCTTGCCCATACCATTACGCTAGCTTTGGGTATCTTTGGTATTATCAACCTTCCTAGCAGCATTGTAGAGCCACTTATTGCCTTATCAATTGCTTACGTGGCTATTGAGAATATTTTTTATCACAAACTGACAAAGTGGCGCTTACCCATTATCTTTGCTTTTGGTTTACTGCACGGTTTAGGGTTTGCAGCAGTACTTGTTGAACTGGGCTTACCCAAGAGTGAGTATATCAGTAGCTTGATTTCATTTAATATTGGCGTTGAGTTCGGTCAAATAACGGTCATTGCCTTGGCTTTATTAGCGACGCGCTGGTTTGCTAAAAAACCTCAATATAGACAATACGTGGTGATACCGTTAAGTGTGCTTATCGCCGTTATCGCTATTTATTGGTTTATCGAAAGAACCTTTTAATACGAAACACAGGGCATATCGTCGCTTAATATTGAGTCGTAAAATGAACAACGGCCTTAAACCTACTTTATAGAGATTTAAGACCGTTGCCGTATAAACTAATTGATAATGGCTATATTAATTACTCAGGTTCATAATCCAAGTTAGCTGACAGCCAACGCTCTGCTTGTGGCAATGTCATCCCTTTGCGAGTAGCATAATTAATCACTTGGTCTTTAGCGACTTTAGCGACCGCAAAGTATTTTGATTCTGGATGAGCAAAGTACCAACCACTAACCGCGGCTCCAGGCCACATGGCAAAACTTGAGGTGAGCTCCATGCCGATGTTTTCTTCAACATTGAGTAGTTCCCACAACAAACCTTTTTCAGTATGCTCTGGACAGGCAGGATAACCCGGCGCAGGTCTAATACCTTGATATTTTTCACGAATTAAATCATCATTAGCAAGCGACTCTTGTGGGGCATATCCCCAGTATTCTTTGCGAATTTTTTCATGGAGATATTCAGCACTCGCTTCTGCTAATCGGTCGGCAACAGCTTTAACTAAAATACTATTGTAGTCATCATGTTGAGCGGCGAACTCCTTCACTAGGTCATCACAACCATAACCAGCAGATACCGCGAAAGCACCAACATAATCTTTAATACCCGACGTTTTATCGGCGATATAATCAGCCAAACAACGGTTAAACTGCCCTGCTGGTTTTTTACTTTGTTGACGTAATTGATGTAATTTCATCAATGGTTTATCTCGGTTTTCATCTGCAAACAATATTAAATCATCTTGTTGACGATGAGCTGGAAACAGACCAAAAACCGCTTTTGCCGTTAACTTTTTACTGTTAATAATATCGTCTAATAAAGCATTAGCATCATTAAATAGATTAGTTGCCTCTTCGCCGACCACTTCGTGTCGTAAAATAAGCGGATATTTGCCTGATAATTGCCAGGTCATGAAAAATGGCGTCCAATCGATGTAGTTTCGAATGACATTTAAATCAAGATTATCAAGTACCGTAATACCAAGTTTATTGGGTATTTTAGGGGTATAGTTTTCAAAACTTATCGGCGCAGCATTAGCGCGTGCATCTTCTAGTGATATTAAGCTTGAACGTGGTCCTTTTTTATAATGACGCTCACGCACCCGCACATATTCATCATCTTGACGCGCTAAAAATGCCACACGTTTCTCACTATCATCTGAAAGTAAGGTACTAACGACTGAAACTGAACGCGATGCATTAGGCACATATATCACCGGATGTTGATATTGTTGCTCTATTTTAACGGCAGTATGAGCTTTTGATGTTGTCGCGCCACCAATAAGTAACGGCAAGTCAAAATTAAGACGTTTCATTTCTTTAGCGACATGCACCATTTCATCAAGTGACGGTGTTATCAAACCTGATAATCCAATCACATCGACTTTTTCGGCTTTCGCCACACGCAAGATATCATCACAAGAAACCATGACACCTAAATCAATAATTTCGTAGTTGTTACATTGCAAAACAACACCGACTATATTTTTACCAATATCGTGGACATCACCCTTTACTGTTGCCAGTAAGATTTTACCGTTTGATTTTATTTCAGTTTTTTCAGCTTCAATGAATGGATTTAAATGAGCAACAGCTTGTTTCATCACGCGGGCTGACTTTACCACTTGTGGCAAAAACATTTCGCCAGCACCAAATAAATCGCCAACGATATTCATACCATCCATTAATGGTCCTTCAATGACATCAAGAGGTCGTTCAGCCACTAGCCTTGCTGCTTCAGTATCTTCGACAATAAATTCATTAATGCCTTTAACCAAAGAGTATTCTAAACGCTCTTTAATCGGTAGCTCACGCCAGGTTAAATCAGCCTTATTGTTTTTGCTCCCCGCTTGCCCGCGATAAGACTCAGCCACATCAAGTAAGCGTTCTGTTGCGTCGTCATCACTATTTTGTATAACATCTTCGACAGCAAGGCGGAGATCGTCAGGAATATCTGAATAAATAGCTAACTGACCTGCATTTACAATGCCCATGTCCATACCATTTTTTATTGCGTGGTATAAGAACACCGCATGAATCGCTTCACGTACTGGGTTATTACCACGAAATGAAAATGACACGTTAGAAACACCGCCCGAAATCATCGCATGAGGCAGGTTTTCTTTTATATCGGCAACCGCTTCAATAAAATCTACTGCATAGTTATTATGCTCTTCGATACCGGTTGCTACCGCAAAAATATTCGGATCAAAAATAATGTCTTCTGCAGGAAAGCCTATTTCATTGACTAAAATTTCATAAGCACGTTTACATATTTCATACTTACGTACCCGTGTGTCTGCTTGACCTTGTTCGTCGAAGGCCATCACAATAACAGCCGCGCCATAACGGCGTAAAAGTTCAGCTTGTTTACGGAAGTTTTCTTCGCCCTCTTTTAAGCTGATTGAGTTAACAACCCCTTTGCCCTGAATACATTTCAAGCCTTCTTCTAAAATATCCCATTTAGAAGAATCAAGCATAATAGGCACTTTCGCGATATCTGGCTCACCAGCAATTAAGTTCAAATAACGGATCATCGCCGCTTTTGAATCAAGCATGCCTTCATCCATATTTATATCTATAATTTGCGCGCCATTGGCAACTTGTTGCAGGGCAACTGCGACCGCTTGTTCGTAATTTTCTTCGGTAATTAAGCGTTTAAATACAGCAGAGCCAGTAACATTAGTTCGTTCGCCAACGTTAACAAACAATGAAGTTTCATCTAGGGTTAACGCTTCAAGCCCGGACAGACGACAAGCAATTTTCCTGGCGCTAATTTCCCTAGGTGTTACATTGGCAACCGCATCGGCCATACCTTTTATATGCGCCGGCGTTGTACCACAACAGCCACCAATAATGTTAAGGAATCCCGACTCAGCCCACTCGTTGACATGAACATTCATATCTTCGACGCTGAAATCGTATTCACCAAAGGCATTAGGCAAGCCTGCATTAGGATGAGCTGAAACAGCAAAGTCTGATATTCGACTCAATTCTGCCACATATTGTCTTAGTTCAACCGGACCTAATGCACAGTTCAAACCAAATGAAATAGGTTTTGCGTGGCGTAATGAATTATAAAAAGCTTCAGTTGTTTGCCCAGATAATGTTCTACCTGATGCATCAGTAATAGTACCAGACACCATTACTGGTAAACGTAACTGTAATTCATCAAAAACAGTTTCTACCGCAAAAACAGCGGCTTTAGCATTTAAGGTATCGAAAATAGTCTCGATAAGAATAATATCTGAGCCACCTTCAATCAGTGCTTTAGTTGATTCTATATAGGCATCTTTTAACTGATCAAAAGTCACATTACGATAAGCCGGATCGTTAACATCGGGTGAAATAGAACATGTTCTGTTGGTTGGCCCTAAAACACCGGCAACAAACCTAGGCTTATCAGGATTTTTAGCGGTAAATTCATCCGCTGCTGCACGGGCTATTTGTGCCGCAGCTAAATTTATTGCCGCACTGTACGACTGCATATCGTAATCTGCCATCGCAATCGTGGTGGCGTTAAAAGTATTCGTTTCAAGAATATCAGCACCCGCTTCAAGGTATTCATAGTGAATAGCTTTAATTACCTCGGGTTGTGTAAGCACTAACATATCATTATTGCCTTTGACATCAAGATGCCAATCAGCAAATTGTTCACCACGATAATCTTGCTCTTCAAATTTATAGGCTTGGATCATTGTTCCCATAGCACCATCTAAAATAAGAATTCTTTTTTGTATTTGTTGCTCAAGACGACTAAACGATGCTGATTTTTTCATACGATTTCTCTACTTTTACTTTCAAACTTAATTTGATGGCTACATATATCCGACACTGTTTATATTTCTGCATCTGGATGTATTGCTTTAATATTTGTTGCGTCTAGCTTGTACGGTGTGATCTGATAGACATAATAGTTTAACCAATTAGTAAATAATAAACTGGCATGACTACGCCATGAACTGTGTGGCACTTTTGTTATGTCACCATCAATGTAATAATTGTTGGGCATAACTGCATCAACATCAGCCTTAAGGTCACGTTGAAACTCTTCATCTAATGTGGTTGAGTCATATTCTGGATGGCCGGTTAAATAGACCTGCTGTTTATTTTTGCTCGCGACGACATAAACGCCTGCTTGTGGAGATTCAGCAATAATCTTTAATTCAGGAATTGACAGGTAATCAGACTTATCAATATATCCAAATCGTGAGTGTGGGACATTAAAAAATTCTTCAAAGCCGCGGGTAAGCTGTTCTTTTTGGTCGATGGGGCTATGCTGAAATACACCGGATAATTTTTCTTTTCTTAAATGTCGTCGTAATCCATAGTGATGATATAGAGCGGCATGAGCAGCCCAACAAGAAAACATTGTTGAAGTGACATTTTCTTCAGCCCAATCAAATATTTCACAAATTTTATCCCAGAAAGTTACTTTTTCGTATTCCATTAACGCCAATGGTGCACCGGTTATAATTAAGCCATCGTATTGAGTATTCTTAATGTCATCAAAGAGACGGTAAAAATCATCTAAGTGCTCTTTTGGCGTATGTTTGGATTCATTGGCGTGAATACGCACAAAATCGACATTTATTTGTAAAGGTGTATTAGACAATACCCGTAATATTTGAACTTCTGTTTCAATTTTATTAGGCATTAGATTGAGAATAGCCACTTTCATTGGGCGAATTTCTTGACTTGCCGCTCTACGCTCAGACATTACAAAAATATTTTCTTCACCTAAAATAGACAAAGCAGGTAATAAATCTGGAATTTTAATGGGCATAGCGTTTACCTAATCAAATAATGTCAAACAAGCATGAACACTTCGTTCTCTACTTTCATTTATTAACTTATATTCTGGCTACCAATCAACATACAGGTTTCGACTAACTCAAGCACTACGAATGATAACGGATATATAAATATTATCATTTTATGGTACGTGTATTTTTAGCTATGTCAACATCTAAACGTATAGACGTCTATAATGTTTTTTACGTTAATATTATTTGTCATCTATAGCCTTAGCGAGTAAATATTGGTGTAACTAGCCTAATAGAGTGTTACGTAGAAAAATGGGGAGGTATTCGGTCAGTAAATAGGCTATCAGCCTATTAAATAAAAATGAAACAAGAGAAAAAAATCATTAATTAAATATAAAAAAGCCACTGTAAATACAGTGGCTTAATAATAGTTTAAACTTTTAATGTTTATTCTACAGCTTCTTCTTCTTTATCTTCTTTAGGTGGTTTCTCACTTGCTCTTACACTTTTAATTAACAGTAAGTCGCGTAAACGCTTATCAAGCTCTTTTGCCATTGCAGGTTTTTCTGCTAAAGATTTAGCTGCATTTGCTTTACCTTGACCAATGCGATCGCCATTGTAGCTATACCAAGAACCAGCTTTTTCAACCATGTTATGCAAAACACCTAAATCAATTAATTCACCTAAGCTATTAATACCTTGGCCATATAAAATCTGAAATTCAGCTTGTTTAAAGGGAGGCGCTATTTTGTTTTTAACTACTTTTACGCGGGTTTCGTTACCAATAATTTCGTCGCCTGCTTTTACAGCACCAATACGTCGAATATCTAAACGAACAGAAGCATAAAATTTAAGTGCATTACCACCCGTTGTGGTTTCAGGGGAACCAAACATCACACCAATTTTCATACGAATTTGGTTAATAAAAATAATCATGGTATTTGATTTTTTCAGATTACCCGTTAACTTACGCATTGCTTGTGAGAGCATACGAGCTTGTAAACCCATATGCGAGTCGCCCATATCGCCTTCAATTTCAGCTTTGGGTGTAAGGGCAGCAACAGAATCGACAACAATAACGTCAATAGCACCTGAACGCGTTAGCATGTCACAAATCTCTAACGCTTGCTCACCGGTATCAGGCTGAGAAACAAGTAACTCATTAATATTAACACCTAGCTTTTCAGCATAAATTGGGTCTAATGCATGCTCGGCATCAACGAATGCACAAACTTTACCATTACGCTGAGCTTCAGCAATAACTTCAAGCGTTAACGTTGTTTTACCACTTGATTCAGGACCATAAATTTCAACAACACGCCCAAGTGGCAAGCCACCAGCACCTAATGCAACATCAAGCGCTAATGAACCTGTAGAAATGGTTTCAACATCCATGGTGTTGTTATCACCAAGCTTCATAATTGAGCCTTTACCAAATTGTCTTTCGATTTGACTTAATGCTGCTGCTAATGCTTTTTCTTTATCATCTTTCATATTTATTCCGCCGATGTTACTAAGATTTCGTTTGATGAGGCAAGTATACTGTATGATCATACAGTATCAAGCTTTTTTACAACTATTTTCATTTTATTATCAAAAAACAAAAAAATGTGACTTTTAAGTTATTGATAAATAATAAAATAACCAACAAAGATAACTTTCAACCATTGCTCACCAAAAAGTTACTATTTATATTGTTAGTATAAAATCATCACATAAATATTATCGTATTCAGTAAAAATTTTAGTTAAATAAATAGAGTCTAAATTTGCCAGTTATGACATAATTGCCACCTTACTCTTTCATTGAACTTATGAGTTACCGCATAGAAATGACGACAGCAAACTTAGACTTATCCTCACACACCCCTATGATGCGCCAGTACTTAACCATTAAAGCTGAGTTCCCTCATATTTTAATTTTTTATCGCATGGGTGACTTTTACGAATTATTTTTTGATGATGCAAAAAAAGCATCTGATTTGCTCGATATTTCATTAACCGCTCGCGGCAAGACAGGTGGCAATGCAATACCTATGGCGGGCGTTCCCTATCATGCGGTGGAGAATTATCTAGCAAAATTAGTACAACTGGGTGAATCTGTTGCCATTTGTGAACAAATTGGTGACCCAGCAACCAGCAAAGGCCCTGTTGAACGTAAAGTTGTTAGGGTTATTACTCCAGGTACGGTGAGTGATGAAGCATTATTACTTGATAAGCATGACAACCTAATTGTTGCGGTAAGTGAAGGTAATAATAAGTCATCGCAACGCTTTGGGCTGTCTTATCTTGATATGACCAGTGGCCGCTTTGTACTGACTGAGCCAAATACCATTGAACAGTTACAAGCTGAACTACAGCGTTTATCTCCTGCTGAATTACTATACAGTGAATCGTTCTCAGCGCCAGAGTTACTAAAAGGCTATCAAGGATTAAGAAGAAGACCTGAATGGGAGTTTGATTTAGACACAGCTACTAATTTACTCAATACACAATTTGGCACTAAAGAACTTTCTGGTTTTGGTGTTGGTGATAAATTATTAGGCTTAATGGCCGCTGGTTGTTTATTTCAATATGTAAAGGAATGTCAACGCAGTGCGCTTCCTCACATTCGAGCCATTATTTGTGAGTCTTCTGCTTCTGGTGTCATTTTAGATGCGGCAACTCGTCGTAATTTAGAACTCACGCAAAACTTACAAGGTGGCTTTGAAAATACTCTAGCATCGGTATTAGACAAGTCAGCGACACCAATGGGTTCTAGATTACTAAAACGTTGGTTACATTTTCCTTTACGTGATTTAAACATATTAACTGCACGTCAAAATGCAATTAGTGAACTGTTGTCACAAGATTTAACGACTGAATTATTTAGCCAACTTAAATCTTTTGGTGATATTGAGCGTATTGTTTCTCGCATTGCCTTACGCTCTGCACGTCCAAGAGATTTTGCTCGCTTACGTAATGCTTTAAGTCAATTGCCTGAACTTCAGCAACATTTACAAACTTGTCAGCAAGCACATATCACTGAATTAGCATCAAAAAGCTTTCCAATACCCAACTTACACGACTTATTGCAGCATGCTTTAGTTGAAAACCCACCCGTTCTTATCCGTGATGGTGGCGTTATTGCCAAAGGCTATCATGAAGAACTTGATGTGTTACGTGACTTAAGTGATGGCGCAACTGAATTTCTTGCCCAACTCGAAGCACGTGAAAAAGAACGTACGGGTATTAGTTCCTTAAAAGTAGGTTATAACAGGGTTCATGGCTTCTTTATTGAAATGAGTCGTACTGCCGCGAACGATGTACCTGATGATTATATTCGCCGACAAACCTTAAAAAATAACGAACGTTTTATTACCAATGAACTAAAGCAACACGAAGAAAAAGTACTCAGTGCACAGAGTAAGTTTCTCGCCTTAGAAAAACGTTTATATGATGAATTGTTCGATTTAGTATTACCTGATTTAGAAAAACTGCAATTACTTGCTCAAGCTGTCGCAGAACTAGACGTTTTAAATACCTTTGCAGAACGTGCAGAAAGCCTAAATTATGTTAAACCAAGTCTAAGCCAAAATGACGGTATTGAGATCAAAGCCGGTCGTCATCCTGTCGTTGAGTTAATGACTAGTGAGCCCTTTATCGCTAACCCAGTCACATTAAATAATGAACGTAAGATGTTGATCATTACGGGTCCTAATATGGGCGGTAAATCTACCTATATGCGCCAAACAGCGCTCATTGTTTTATTGGCTCATATTGGTTGTTATGTCCCTGCTGATGCGGCAAATATTAGTATGGTTGATCGAATATTCACCCGTATTGGTGCTTCTGACGACCTAGCGAGTGGTCGTTCAACCTTTATGGTTGAAATGACAGAAACCGCAAACATTCTCCATAATGCAACAGAAAAAAGTTTAGTGTTACTTGATGAAATAGGCAGAGGAACCAGTACTTATGACGGTTTATCTCTTGCTTGGGCGTGCGCTGAAATGCTGGCGATTAAAACTAAAGCCTTTACTTTATTCGCTAGCCATTATTTTGAGCTAACTCTGTTAGCCGATCAGATACCAAGCTTGGTTAATGTTCATTTAGATGCGGTTGAACATGGTGATACCATCGTCTTTATGCATACCGTTCAAGAAGGCGCTGCAAGTAAGAGCTTTGGCTTACAGGTTGCACAACTTGCTGGTGTGCCCAAGACCGTTATTCAACGGGCTAAACAACGCTTGGCTGAACTGGAAAGACAACAAGCTCCTTCTGTTATCAATGTTGAACAACAACCCTTCGAGCAACTTTCATTTATTGATAACACTCACCCCGTACTCGAATCATTGTCATCAATTGATGTAAACGATTTAACCCCCAAACAAGCATTGGATTTATTATTTGAGTTTAAAAGCAAAATTTAGCTCTTAATAATAAGTAAAAAAAACCAGCAATTGCTGGTTTTTTTATCGAAGCTAAAATATCTACGCTTGAAACAAAGCTTCAATCGATAAGTCTTGTTGACTTAAAATATCGCGTAAACGCTTAAGCGCTTCAACTTGAATTTGACGAACACGTTCACGTGTTAAACCAATTTCTACACCAACATCTTCTAATGTTGCCGCTTCATATCCTAATAAACCAAAACGACGGGCAAGTACTTCACGTTGCTTAGAGTTAAGTTCGTTTAACCAGTGGATAATATTATTTTTAATATCGGATGTTTGCAAGCTACCTTCTGGACCACCACTTTTATCATCAGGGATCACATCAAGTAATACTTTATCGTTTTCACCACCGAAGGGTGAATCGACTGAGGTCATACGTTCATTTAGACGCAACATTTTAGTGACATTAGCGACTGGCACATCAAGCGCTTCAGCAATATCTTCTGCAGTAGGTTCGTGATCAAGCCTTTGCACTAATTCACGCGAAGTGCGTAAATAAATATTGAGTTCTTTAACGACATGGATAGGGAGACGAATAGTACGTGTTTGATTCATAATGGCACGTTCAATTGTTTGACGTATCCACCATGTTGCATAAGTTGAAAAACGAAATCCACGTTCGGGATCAAATTTTTCTACCGCGCGGATTAAACCTAAGTTACCTTCTTCAATAAGGTCAAGTAGGGGTAAACCACGATTATTATAACGACGGGAAATTTTAACAACTAAACGCAGATTACTTTCGATCATACGTTTTCTTGAGGGTTCATCACCTTTAAGGGCAAGGCGAGAAAAGTACACTTCTTCTTCTGCGCTAAGTAATGGAGAAAATCCAATTTCGCTTAAATACAATTGGGTGGCGTCTAAATTCGATGGCACATCTTCTCTATCTTTAGATGATGCTCTAGTTGATTCTTTGTTATCTACACTAGTACTTACCAATTCTTTTTCTATACCCATGATGTATCTCCCGATATTTAGCAAAGCCAACTATCAATGATTAAATATGCACACTAACTCCAATTTATTATTATTATTATTTGTCGTTATTTAGACAGGTACTTCATAGGATTTACTGATTTACCGCGAAAGCGAACTTCAAAATGAAGCATGACTCTTTCAGCGTCTGTATCACCCATTTTCGCTATAACCTGACCCGCTTTTACCGACTGTTTTTCTTTCACTAAGATACTATCGTTATGAGCATAAGCACTAAGGTAATCATCATTATGTTTAACAATAATTAGCTGACCGTATCCTCGTAAAGCATCTCCGGCATAAACTACCACACCATCAGCTGTCGATTTAATCGAGTCACCACGTATACCTGCGATGTTTATTCCTTTATTACCTTGTTTTGCTGTAGAAAAACCTTCTGTAACTTTTCCTTGAGCAGGCCACAACCAACTTCTTATTTTTTGAGAAAAAACTGTGCCATTTGTAGAGGTTTTATTGTTTACTTTTTGCCCTCTAACATTTTTACCATACGCCTGCTTTTTATTTGATGCAACAGGTTTTTTTACCCTTGTTGGTATGTTACTTTTCTGCTTTTCATTGCGCGCTATATTACTAGTGGCTTGGCTCGAATTTTTAACTAAAAATAATTTTTGTCCAGGGAATATTTTGTAAGGAGATACCAGATTATTAAAAGTGGCTAAGCTACTAATATCAACATTAGCTCGCCAAGCAATAGAGTATAGAGTTTCACCTTTTTTAACGATGTACTCGCGACCCTTTAAGCTATTTTTAACACGCTTACTTAATGGAACTGAGCCTTGAACATCAACAACGGGGGCGGGTTTATGGTTAGAAGAACAACTTACCACAGACAAACTAAGCACTAAAAAAACCACATAAGTGATTGTTTTAGTACTTAATAGAACATAATTTTCACGATTTAAAATCAAAAAACCATCCTAGTGTTGTCTGTATTGATTTAACGTAAAACAAAATAAGCCACAATAATAAGCCCAACAATCAGCCAACCCAGTATATCTACCCATTGTCTTATCTTTTGTTCCATAGCGGCACCTCCCCAGCGAATAACACCGGCAACTAAGAAAAATCGCATCCCACGACCAATTGCTGAAGCGATTAAAAATGGCAGAAAAGCCATATGTAAGAAGCCAGCACTGACTGTGAATAGTTTATAAGGGATCGGTGAAAATCCAGCAATAAAGACGACCCAAACACCCCATTGCTGAAACCACAGCACAACGGCGTCAAAAGCATCTTGCTTACCCAAAGCGGTAATTGCTGGTTGTATCCAAGGTTCAAACATATAATAACCGAGTAAATAACCAACAGAACCTCCCAAAATTGAAGCTATCGTTGTTAGTGTTGCATAAGACCATGCTTTATGTGGTTTAGCCAGCACCATGGGTGCTAAAAGCACATCGGGGGGAATAGGGAAAAATATAGATTCAGCAAAAGTTATTAGTGCCAGTATTCTTGGCGCAAATTTATGTTCAGCAAAACGAAGTGTCCATTCATACATTTTTGAAAAAATTTTCAATTAAATCATACCTTTTTTAGATAATAAAGACCGAGTAATATTGTTTAGTTTATTTATGCAAAGACCGCAATACTCTGCAGCAAATCTAGGGCTATGGCAGTAACGTACTCGCACAGTTTTTTATATCAAGCGATGAAATTAAATTAACGCACCGGGCACAAGCGGTACAAATTTAACCATTTCAACTTGTTGTTCTTTGTACTCATCGCCATGACGAGTAATAACTTTCAGTATTTGCGTATCTGTGCCAACAGGTATCACTAAGCGCCCACCATCAGCTAGCTGTTCGAGTAATGCCTTAGGCACTTCAGTTGGCGCTGCAGTAACAATAATCGCTTGAAAAGGAGACTTACTACTCCAACCTTGCCAGCCATCACCGTGCTTCATTGAGACGTTATTTAAATCTATTGATTGCAAGCGACGTTTCGCCTGCCATTGTAATGCCTTAATACGCTCGACCGAAAAAACTTTAGCAACCAATTGTGTAAGGATGGATGTTTGATAACCAGACCCTGTTCCTATTTCTAGAATGCTGTCAGGGACACCGTCCGCTAATAATAATTCTGACATTTTTGCCACTATATAAGGTTGAGAAATAGTTTGTCCCTGCCCAATAGGCAAAGCCGTATTGTCGTATGCTTTATGCGCTAAGATTTCAGGAACAAAAATATGACGAGGTGATTGAGCAATTGCTTGCAACACTCGCTGATCACGTATCCCTTCTGTGTATAATTTTTGCGCTAATAGCTCGCCGCTACGACGTGATTTACCGCTCACATTGCTCCCTACCCTTACATTCATAACCTGCTCTTTTTATTTTTTTTATTTTAAATTAACATGTGATTTATCTAAAATTTAGCAATAACTCAAGGGTAACTTAAATGATTAAGTCGCCAACCCAACGAGTGATCGATGCCAAACTATCATGGGCGGTCATATCAACGGTTAACGGGGTTATCGATGCATAACCATTGGCAATAGCATGAAAGTCTGTACCTTCGCCACAATCTTGCTCTTGGCCTAATCGACCGTACCAATATATATCACGTTGCCATGGGTCTTGCGTTTTTTCCATCATTTCTGCTTTATGACGATTACCCAAGCGTGTCACCTTGATACCTTTTAATTCACTAAGCGGAATATCAGGGACATTAATATTGATAATTTGATCAACGGCTAATGGGTGAGATTGTAAACGTTGAATAAATTTTGCCGTAACCACGGCAGCTGTTTGGTAGTTTTGTTCACTTTGACCCACCAAGGAAACAGCGATTGCTGGCATCCCCATGTGCCGCCCTTCGGTTGCCGCCGCAACCGTACCTGAATATAAGGTATCATCGCCTAGGTTTGCGCCACAGTTAATACCGGCAACAACTAAATCAGGTGTCAGCAGCTGACTGATGCCAAGATGAACTGAATCGGTTGGTGTGCCGTTTACTGAAATGAAACCATTGTCTAACGTTTGAATGCGTAGCGGATTCATTAGCGTTAAAGAGTTACTGGCACCACTACAGTTTCTATCGGGTGCGACTACCGTTACCTTAGCTATTTTTACTAATTCGTCGTGTAAAACTTTAATACCTAAAGCATGAACACCGTCATCGTTACTGAGTAATATTTTCATTAGTTTACCGCTCGCTCTGTCATATCTTGATAACTGATTAATTCACGTAAAATGGTGGTTGCATAACAACCAGAAGGTAAAAAGAAGCTCAATGTTATAGTGTCATCAACCGACTTTATACTGCCTTCAGTTAACGACAACCTAATTCTACGTCGTTCTTGCTTTAAGCCAAATTTAGCTAAACCTTGGCAAAAGTCAGCGTAACCATCGGCAACCTGTTGCTCTAGCTGTTGTGATTCACCTTGCGACATTAATTCGCCAGCGCCCCACAGCGCAGCCGTTAAGTCGATATCTTTTTCTTGAAAGCGTTGACGAATGGTTGCATCGATTTCATCAGCCAAAAATACCGACTGTGTGCCGCTTAACATAAAAACATCACCCGTTTGTAAAGATTCAAACTGATTTCTTTCAATACGAGTACTGATTATTTGATTAAATATTTCTGAGCGAGCCGCCGATAAATAAAGGCCACGTTTCTTTTTATCTTTTACTTTCTTACCTTGAAATAACTCCAACGCTCTTTCAAGGTTGCCGCCATTAATACCAAAGCGTTGTTCACCAAAGTAGTTAGGCACACCAAATTGGCTAACTGCTGCCCAGCGGCGTAAGACATCATCGGTATTACTGACATTACGTAACACTAATTCGAAGTGATTACCTGACAAGGCACCGATGCGTAATTTTTTGTTATGACGTTGTTGGGAAAGAACTTCGACACCTTCGATGGCTAAGTTACTTAAATCATAAATCGCTTTGCCTGGTAGGTGAATACCAAACCACTGCTCGGTAACAGCAAATCTGTCTTTTAAGCCGGCATAAGAAACTAAACCTTCTTTTACCTTAAAGTATTTAGCCAACTCACGGGCAACAACTAGCGTATTGGCGCCAGTTTTTCTCAGATGAATAAATAAATGCTCACCTTCGCCGCAAGGTTCAAAAGGTAATTTTTCAAAGACCTTAAAATCAGACATTTCACTACGAAGTTGACCAGTGGCATTCGGTTGGGTATATAAATATTGTAATGACTTGCTCATTTTATTGATTATTCTCTATAACGGCTGCAGAAGATTTTGTCAGTAAGACCACAGCGTGAACAGCCACACCTTCTTTACGACCTGCATAACCTAACTTTTCAGTCGTGGTTGCTTTTACATTCACTTGATCTAGCTCTGCTTGTAAGTCTTCACTTAAGCAAGTACGCATCGCCAATAAATGTGGTGCTATTTTAGGGGCTTGTGCAACGATAGTAATATCGGCATTACCGAGTTGATAGCCTTTTTCAATCATTAAACCGACAACATGCTTTAATAAAATTCGACTATCGATATTTTCATACTGGCCATCTGTATCAGGAAAGTGATTACCAATATCGGCTAAGCAAAGCGCCCCCAATATTGCGTCACACAAAGCGTGAATAGCAACATCACCATCCGAGTGAGCAATAAAGCCTTGCGGATAATCTATTTCTACACCGGCTAAAACAATAGGGCCTTTGCCACCAAATTTGTGTACATCAAAGCCGTGACCTATTCTCATGGTGTTTCCTGTAATGTTGGTTTTTGTTGCTGTTGTTTTTGCTTAGCTAAGAAAAAAGCAGCTAAAACGAGATCATCTGGATGAGTAATTTTTATATTTTCACTGCTTGCCGAAACTAACAGACTAGGTAAATTAGCCCGTTCAATTGCTGATGACTCATCAGTGAGTTCAGCTCCCTGATTAAGGCCATTAATAATCGCGGCTTTTAATTCTCGCACGGGAAACATTTGTGGTGTTAGCGCGTGCCATAAATGCTCTCGCGCTACCGTTGACAAAACTTGCGGACCATTTAACGTACTCAAAACCGATCGTTTCATGGTGTCTCGCACCGGTGCAGCTAATAATCCACCCACTTCTTTTGCTAGGCAACGAGCAATTAACGTTGAAATATCATCATGAGTAACACAAGGTCTCGCGGCATCATGCACCAATACCCAAGAATAGTGCTCAGGGTCAATCGCTGTTAATCCAGCCAGTACAGAGTCAACTCGTTCTTTGCCGCCAATAACCGTTTCAACCTGAGCATTATTGATCAATGAAGTTTGTGGGTAATATTCATCATTTGCACTAAGCGCGATAATGACTTTATTTATCGACGGATGACTTAACAGGCGTTCAATGGTGTGTTCTAAAATCGTTTTATTATCAATAGTTAAATATTGCTTAGGACAATTTGCTTGCATACGTTTACCTGCACCCGCAGCAGGAACAACAGCAATAAATTGTTGAGTGAGATCTTTTGAATTAATTAGCATAACGTTGTTATTCCGGATCTATTTGCATGGTGTTTTTTTCAGAGGGTATTACACGAAAAAATGTTTCGTTTTCTTTTATCATCCCTAACTCATTTCGGGCGCGCTCTTCAATAGCTTCGACGCCTGATTTTAAATCGTCGGTATCAGCATATAATAATTTATTACGTTGTTTTAGCTTGTTATTGTCCGCTATTTCACGTTTAACTTCTTGTTCCAAAGCTAGATAGTCAGGCACACTGTTTTTCCCAAACCATAGTCGGTGTTGTAATAACATCAGAAAAACCAGTAAAAGTACGGTTATAGCGCGCATAAAAACCTAATATAAAGCTTAAAATTCAGTCAAAAAAGTGCCAGTACGATTGCCATTATAAATGGGTGTTTGCTGGTGTAAACATTATTAACACATTAATAATGTTTAAAAATTAAATTGCTAACGATTGTTTAAAGTTACGCCAGTTAATAGCACAAGATAACAACAACTCACGTAAACTCGGTGTTAAAGGGTTTGCTCGGTGAGCATTTAACCAACAATGGCCACTACAAGCTGCAGTCATCACTTTCTTATTGGGTTTGAGTAATTGCCCTATTGCTTGGTTTTGTTCAAGTCCAGTTAAAGAAAACCAACCATGAAGATTGGTTCGAAAACGCTGTTGCTCAAGATCAATTCTGTCAATAGAGTCTAATAATATCGTGGCATCTTTTGCAATAGGCACCACTAGGCCATGATGCAACGTTGCCGATAAATACCACTGTTTTACTGACTCGCTGTCTTGACCATTTAATGGCATCTGTAAACCTTGTTTAGCTGACCAAGTTGCATTTTGCACATCAAGCTTTAGAGGTGTTTGCACTTGTAACATGGAATTTGCCGTACGCTTGATATAATGAGGTAAACTTTTTAATCGACCCTGCATCAATGGGGCTGATAAAAGAGGATCTATACTCAACTGCCCCAACTCTCTTTCGTATAGCGCATTACAAAGCTCAGCAAAATCAGCTGATTGATAGTCCCTTTGCCATATTGTGGTTTGTTCATTCATGAATAATTGAGTGCTTTTTAATACGTTACTGGGTAGAATTTAACCTGAAGTTTAAGCATAACCTATTGGGTGAAAAAGATAAAATAAAGCTACAGTCTTTATTTATGGCTATTATCATACACATTATTAGCTTTATCGCCCTTAATATTAACCAATAGCGCTATGCTGTTAATTGAACTCCACATAACCTAACACCGAAAACTCATGGAAAATATATGTTTGAAAAAGTAGCAAGTAAAAGCCCAGTAGTAGAAAAAACTATCTCTCTAGCGCCAACCGATTTATTACGACAAGAAATAGATCAGGTCAGTTATATTTATAATATCATTGTTAATTTTTTTGCTAATTATACCTTCCAATTGATTGGCGCCTTCATCATTTTCGCGCTCGGTTATATCGTCGCAGGCAAAATATCCAATGTTGTATTGAGACTATGTACAAAACATAAACTTGATATCACCTTAAGTCAGTTTTTGGCCAGTACCACCAAAATGCTTATCGTTATTATGATAACCGTTATCTCGTTAAGTAAATTAGGCATTAGTGTTACGCCATTTATAGCTGCCATTGGTGCCATTTCTCTTGGTGCAGGCTTAGCCTTACAAGGTTTATTAGCTAACTATGCAGCTGGTTTTAATATTATTATTATTCGCCCCTTCGTGGTTGGCGATACCATAACTGTGCGCGGTGTTACCGGCATAGTCAAAGAAGTTCTCCTGGCTTATACCATAATTCATGACCAAGACGGTGTTGCGATTACCATACCGAACAAACATATTGTTGGCGAGATATTACACAACTCCAAACATGACTCATTATTAGAGTTAACAGTGGGTATCGCTTATAAAGAAGATCCATTACAAGTGGTTACTATTTTAGAAAGAACGATAGAGGAACTCAATATCGTTGGTGAATCGCGCGAACCACAAATTGGTATTAGCGAATTTGCTGACAGCTCTATCAATATTTCGATACGCTTATGGACGCCCACGGCTAATTATTATGATGCTAAATTTAAAGCCTACAAAGCAATTTACTTAGCCCTGAAAGAAAACAATATCGAGATCCCGTTCCCACAACGCGATGTTCATTTAATCTCACAAGCTTAGTATAACAGTTGAATAAGTCTGACTTTCCACCATAAATTCAATGCATAAAAAAACCACTTATTGAGTGGTTTTTTTTCGAGGAAAATTGTAGCTGCGGATAATGTTCGAAACTAGCATGCCAAAATTAAAGCTCATCTACCGTTATCCACTCTGTTAGTTCGCTAGAATTTCTCAAAGCGAACTGCCTTTTAATCAGTCTCCCTGATGGATCAAAGAGTAAAAGCTCCGCAGGGCTAGCTTGATATTCAGCGATAAACTGGTCTCCCTCTGGGGTCCTAATTTTGGCGATAAGAAAGAGAACTTGGACACCAAGCTGATCACGAGCTTTATTCATCTGTTCAGTCTGGCTTATGCTAACTACAAGGTTTGGATCGTAAATAAACACTAGAGCCGGCAAGCCGGTGCCTATTTGCTCGTGAGTCATCTTAAAAGCTTTAGGCATCAACGTTACTGCAAATCCTATAAATATAAATATCAATACGATGACACTAATATAAATCCAAGGATTTCGACGAGTGGAGCTAAGGTTGTATTTTTCGTTGATGAACAATTCCTCTTTCTATTTTTGAAGCTATAACAGCCTATTAATACGCATTTCAGATTAAACCGTCGAAAATTTCAACGACAATCTTTTACGCACCACATTTTTTTATAATATATCTTATAAGTTATCAGCAATTTTTGTTGTATTCAACATCGTATATAACTTTGCATAACGAACCATGATATATCTGAGCCCAGACATGGTTCGTCATACATGTATTCCATGTAAATTAAAGGTAATAAAAACAATTTAATACCAATTAATTTGGGATAAACGAGGCTTCGCCATATATTTAAATAACATGCCAATAAATTTGGTTAGTGATTAATTAGATAACCTATGACTAATAATTTATAACTAATGTCTATAAAGCGCATAAGTGATTTTAAATATTGCTGACTGAATCTCTGATATTATGATCGAAAACGTGCCTTTTTACATAATTAAATGTTATGAGAGCCTTTTAAAAATAAACGACTGTAAGTAAGGCTAATCTCACCCTTACGCATAATCATAAAATATAACGAATAATTATTAGTTTAGCTGCTAATTGCTTTTAGAGCGAAGACGTCGCACGAAATTGACGATAGTCAATAAGTACTTCTAACAACGAAGTAGGAAGAAATAAACATGCTTTAGCTATGTTATTAAAGTAACCACTTGCCTAAATCAGTTATCCCTAAAAATAAAAAGCCACTCAAATGAGTGGCTTTTTATGACTATATTTATAACAAAAATAACGAATTAAAATGTGAGTTAGTTCAAACTACCACTAGGCAGACGCACGGAGTTGACGATAGTCAATGAGTACTTCTAATAACGTGGTAGGAAGAAATAAACATAGTTAATCGTTATTGGCCTTTAACTTCTGACAGGCCGTTGAATATAGCTTTATCACCAAGGTACTCTTCAATACGTAGCAATTGGTTATACTTAGAAACACGGTCTGAACGACAAAGTGAACCGGTTTTAATTTGGCCTGCCGCTGTACCTACCGCTAAATCAGCAATCGTTGCATCTTCAGTTTCGCCTGAACGATGAGAAATAACAGCAGTAAAGCCAGCATCTTTCGCCATTTTAATCGCTGCTAATGTTTCAGTTAAGGTACCAATCTGGTTAAACTTAATTAAAATTGAGTTGCCAATACCTTGTTCAATACCACGAGCTAAGATTTTAGTATTCGTTACAAATAAATCATCACCAACAATTTGTATTTTATCGCCCAATAATTTTGTTTGGTAAGCAAAACCATCCCAATCAGACTCGTCCAAACCGTCTTCAATAGAAACGATAGGGTATTCTTCGCATAGCGTTGCTAAGAAATCAGAGAATTCGTTAGCTGTAAATTGCTTACCTTCGCCTTTCAGATCGTAAATGCCTTTCTCGCTATCATAAAATTCTGAAGCAGCACAATCCATCGCTAACGTAATGTCTTTACCTAATTCATAACCGGCAGCAGAAACGGCTTCCTTAATAACGGCTAAAGCGTCAGCATTCGAGGCTAAATCTGGTGCAAAACCACCTTCATCACCAACTGCAGTATTTAAACCTTTTGCAGATAATACTTTTTTCAAGGCATGAAATATTTCAGCGCCCATACGTAATGCTTCACTGAAACTTTTAGCACTTACCGGTTGGATCATGAATTCTTGAATATCAACATTATTGTCTGCATGTTCACCGCCATTGATGATATTCATCATAGGTAAAGGTAATGAGTATTGACCTGGAGTTCCGTTTAAATCAGCAATATGTTCAAACAATTGTACTTTCTTTTCCATTGCGGCTGCTTTTGCATTTGCTAATGAAACCGCTAAAATAGCATTGGCACCAAATTTTTCTTTATTTTCGGTACCGTCTAAGTCGATCATGATTTGATCAATAGTGGCTTGTTCTAAAGCACTTTGTCCGATCAATGCCGCTTGAATGTCATTGTTTATCGCCGCAACCGCTTTTAATACGCCTTTACCTAAATAACGAGACTTATCGCCATCACGTAACTCTAACGCTTCACGTGAACCGGTTGATGCGCCAGAGGGTGCAGCAGCACGGCCCCAAGCACCCGATGCTAAAAAAACGTCAGCTTCAACGGTTGGGTTACCACGAGAGTCCATAATTTCACGGGCGATAATTTTACTGATATTCGACATTATAATTCCTTTAAATTGAGTGCACTAAGCGAATGAACCGCTATTAAGTTGGTAATAGTTTTAGTTTACATTTTACTGATAAAACATTTTGCCATAAATAATTATGCCAGAAAGCAAAACCGCAGCACTATGCTACGGTTTTATTAATTTTCAGGTTTAACTTGATTGCTGTTTTTGATGCTCAAATGAAGCAGCAATAAAGCTTTCAAACAATGGGTGTCCATCACGTGGAGTTGAATTAAACTCAGGATGAAACTGCCCAGCAATAAACCAAGGATGATCCGGTATTTCAATCATCTCAACTAATGTTTTATCCGTAGATAACCCCGAGAACACCAAACCAGCTTTGCTAATTTGCTCACGGTAGTTATTATTTACCTCATAACGATGACGGTGTCTCTCATAAATTGTTTCACTGCCATATACGTCATATGCCTTGGTACCTTTCACAATGTGGCACAATTGTGAACCTAAACGCATCGTGCCGCCTAAGTCTGAATTTTCATGACGGTATTCAACTTGGCCTTCTTCATCTAACCATTCATTAATTAAACCTACCACTGGATGTGGGGTTTCAGGGTTAAATTCGGTGCTATGAGCGTCAGTAAGACCAGCAACATTGCGGGCATAATCAATAAGCGCCACTTGCATACCTAAACAAATACCTAAATAAGGCACTTTGTTTTCACGAGCATATTTCGCCGCTAAAATTTTTCCTTCAACGCCACGAATACCAAAACCACCTGGCACTAGTATCGCGTCAACGGTTCCTAAAACATCGGTTCCTTTGCTCTCAAGATCTTGTGAGTCAATGTATTTAATGTTTACCGTTACTTGGTTTTTCAAGCCGGCATGTTTTAATGCTTCGTTAACAGATTTATACGCGTCTGGTAATTCAATATATTTACCTACCATGCCTATGGTAACTTCACCAAAAGGGTTAGCTTCTTGATAGAGTACTTTTTCCCATTCACTTAAATCGGCAACGGGTACATCAAGACCAAAACGTTTAACCACTAATTCATCAATACCTTGGGCTTTAAGTAACGCCGGAATTTTATAGATACTATCAACGTCACGCATTGATAAAACCGCTTTTTCAGCAACATTGGTAAACAAAGATATTTTTGCTCGCTCATTAGCAGGTACAGTGCGTTCACTTCGACACACTAAAATATCAGGGACGATACCGATTGAGCGTAGCTCTTTCACTGAATGTTGAGTTGGTTTTGTTTTAATTTCGCCGGCTGTTTTAATATAAGGCACTAACGTTAGGTGCATATACATCGCACGCTCACGTCCTAATTCTGTACCTAACTGGCGGATAGCTTCTAAGAAAGGTTGTGATTCAATATCACCAACCGTGCCGCCAATCTCAACCATAGCAACGTCATAACCTTCAGCACCCTCGATAACGCGACGCTTTATGTCGTTAGTAATATGAGGAATAACTTGAATAGTGGCACCTAAAAACTCACCTTTGCGCTCACGTGCAAGAATATCTTGATATATTCTGCCGGTGGTGAAGTTATTAAGCTTGGTCATTTTGGTACGAATAAATCGTTCATAATGCCCTAAATCCAAATCAGTTTCCGCGCCGTCTTCGGTAACAAACACTTCACCATGTTGAATAGGACTCATCGTACCCGGGTCAACATTAATATAAGGGTCAAGTTTTAACATTGTGACTTTTAAGCCGCGTGCTTCAAGAATTGCAGCAAGAGAAGCCGCGGCAATACCTTTACCAAGAGACGATACAACGCCGCCGGTTACAAAAATATATCTAGTTGTCATGTGATACCAAAAGTCAGAGTGAGCAGGAATTTTGTGTGTTTTACTTAAGTTGTTTTGCTGGCTTATTACGCGAATTAATGAGCGAATAATGAGGTAAGTTTAGTCATGATCTTGAAAAACGCACCAACCTAGCAGGACGGGAAAACATTATACTTAAAACTAGCTACCACGACAATATGATCAACCGATCAATTTCTGTTATTTTGACAAAAATGTTTAATCACTGTGTTTATTTTATCGATAAAAAGCTAACATATTGTTTTAATTCGCCCTAGGCTTTGGATACCCTTTATGACTTCATCTCGTTTAACCGCCGTACTTTGTGCCATCGATAAAATAAATAGTGAAGATCCCAATCAAACACTTGTTAATGGGCATCCTCAAGCCAATGAATTACTTTATGGTCAATACATGACCTCTTGTCTTGAGCAGTATTTTCCTCAGTCAAATGAATTATTACAAATAGCTGTGCGGGCACAGCATATTAAACGCTGGGACTTAAAGCGTACCCAATTTGATGAAGGCAAAGCTGGCTATTATCAATGGCGAATTTCCCAAGGAAAGTTCCACGCTGAACTCACTAAGTCATTAATGATAGAAAATGATTATTCTGAGCATGAGGCTGAATTGACCGCTTGTATTTTAAGAAAAGAACAGCTCAAAACAAATGCCAACACGCAAACGTTAGAGGATGTCGCTTGCTTAGTATTCTTACAATATTACTTTGACGCTTTTGCCGCTAAATATACCGAAGCAGACAACGAAGCTAAAATCATTAGGATAGTAAAGAAAACTTGGGGAAAAATGTCAGCGCGTGGCCACGAAATAGCACTTTCATTAACACTACCTAACCATTTAGCGACCTTAGTGGGTAAAGCACTCGCTGATTAATAATTAACCGTTAAGTTTGCTCCACCTCCGCTGAAAGAGGCAAACGCCATAGAAAAATAAAGGGGCGTGTTACGGCCAGATTTTGTTGCACAACGAGACCTAATATAATGATTAATAGGTCTCACCATAAAACAGCAACCGCTATTATCGCTCGGTATTCCAACTAAATAAGTAAGAGCCTAACGCTAAAAAGATAGTACTCATAATCAAAAGTGCGGTCAGGTGATAACTGATATCAGCTAAGGTTGCACCTTCAGTGATCACTTTTCTAGCTCCAGCCACTAAATGAGTTAAAGGTAAAAAGTCAGCAAAAACTTTTACCGCATTGGGCGCACCTTCTAAACTAAACCAAACACCTGATAACAACATCATTGGCCATGAGGTCAAATTAAGTAAACCGCCAATAAGCTCTTCACTCTTACTTCTGCTCGCAACCAGCAAACCTAAAGATATTAAGCTAATAGCGCCTAGAACTGCGATAATAAATAGATCAAAATAGCTGCCCAGCATGTAAAAATCAAAAAAGAAATTACAGCCAATATAAACAACACTCGACATAAACATCACAATAAAAATGCGTGACACTAATTGTGCTGATACAAATTCAAACGCTGAAAGCGGTGTCGCTTTTAAACGCTTTAATACCGCATTTTTACGATAACGTACTATGACGTAACCAACACCAAATAGGCAACTGAACATCATGTTCATTCCAAGGATCCCAGGCAGCACCCAATCGACATAACGAATTTTCTTACCATAGGTTTCTAGGCGTTGAAAGTTATTGTGCTGTCCTAAAAAGATTTTTTCAACCAGGTAACTGTTTGGCGAACCTTGGTTAACCCAATAACTTTTTTGGCTAAAGTCGACTAAAAAATCAATAGCATGCTGTTCTAATTTTACGGTTGCTAACGCCTTATCTTGATAGTCGATAAAGTCAACGTAACGTGTTTCCATAAAACTTGATTGAACGGTTTTACTGTCGATAACCCCCACTTTGTAAACAGCTTTTCCGTCACCAGCAAAAACAAAAGATAAACCTGCTAACATGAGAATAGGGAAAAACAAATTCCATCCTAATGATGAACGATCGCGAAAAAATTCAATATTACGGGCTTTGACTACCGCAAAAAAACGTTTAAAATTCATATCTTTTATTCTCTCAATGAATGGCCAGTTAATTTTAGAAAAAGATCATCAAGATTAGGAGACTTTACTTGTAAACCTTCTAATGGAATTTTCTCAGCAATTAACAAGCTAATAGTTTCTTCCACATGTTGCGTCGTTATTTCGACGCGCTCGTGTTCGATAGTCCACTGATGTTTTTCAATTAATGGCTGAGGTACTTGCTCTTGAGGTAAATAAATAAAGACCTCTTGAAAATGCTTAGCAAGTAATCTATTCGGTGTACCACTTTCAATAATTTTACCATTGTCCATAATAACCACTTCATCACAAAGTTGTTCCGCTTCGTCCATGTAATGAGTGGTTAAAATAACCGTCTTATTTTGGGCTTTAATATTTTTTATTAACTGCCAAAAATTACGTCTCGCTTGTGGATCAAGCCCAGTGGTGGGCTCATCAAGAAAAATAATATCGGGGTCATTAATTAACGCCAGTGCTAATAATAACCGTTGACGCTGTCCACCCGACAACAAACGATTATCTCTATCTAAAAAATCTTTTAAGCCACAAAGCTCAATTAATTGCTGATGAGGTACAGTGTTGTCATAAAATGCGGTGAATAGATTTAAGGTCTCTTGTACCGTTAAAAAATCTTGCAAAGCAGTACTTTGAAATTGAATGCCTATTTGCTGACTTATATCCTTACCTATGCTTTTTCCTGAATAAAGCACTTCACCACTGGTCGCTGGAATTATCCCTTCCATTATTTCAATGGTCGTCGTTTTTCCTGCACCATTTGGCCCTAACAAACCAAAACAATGCCCTTTAGTAATGGTGAAACTAATATCATCAACCGCTTGCACACCTTTATAACTTTTAACTAAATGATTAACTTCAATAACATCGTTTTTTGTTTGACCAACCCGTTGCTGACTCTGTGTCATAACTTTCCTAATAATACCTAATGCTTACTCGTTATTGTAATGGGATATGTGTAAAAATCACATCACTAAAAATAATAAAACATCACCACAATGCAAATGATAACAATTATCATTTGCATTGTGGTAACTATTACATTAAATTAAATCTAACGTCATCGGCTAAGCAAAGGAGTTTCATCATGGGTGCGCAACAATATTCTATCAATAGAAAAAATATCCAAGACAATTATCACCAAATACACACTGAGAAGGCAAAAGTTGAATTACCCATCATATTATTAGAAAAGTTAATCTTGTCTGGCGCTTTGCCTGGTAATGAGTGCAGGTGCTTAGATGATGCTGCGCGTAAAACATTGTGGCAATCACTCTTACAAAGCAGCTTGCAGGGAGAGCAATCAAGATGTCGTTAACTTATTCAGCGAGCTCTCATAAAGACAGTATTCATTGCGCTATTGCTTATTCAAGTGAGCTTTATCAAATAGAAGATTGGTTGAGCGTATTAACCAAAACTTATGCACAACATCCCAGTAATGAATTAGCAAAGGTGATCAGCTATTATTTAACTCGCCTTATTAAACATGACGACTTCACCGCTTTCGCCAGTCAGCCTTGTCATTATTTTACTATGCTTAAATTTTGGCAACAACAGATCGCCTAGGCGATTGAATAGCTAGTGCGCTTGAGCCTGCGCAATGTAATCAATTAAGGCCTGATTTAGCATTTTTTTACCGGTTAATTGATGATTTTTACATACTTCATCAACGGACTTTTTCTGTAAAACACGCTCGATTAACACGAGTATACTTGCTTGATAATTTTCTTTACAGTGTAAAAGACACCAATAATGTAACGCTTTTACGCAATGACTAAACTGCCGTTTTTGTTGAATAAAGTCGCTAATACTGTTCAGCTGATGGGCGCTTAGCTGTGGTAAACTTTTATCAGGGCAATGATGTAATATTTGCCACACTAACTTAGGCGATAAACCTTTGTACTCATCGGTGAGTAAATAATCGAATGAACTATAAAATTCACTGGCAATCTTTCGTTGAAAAAATTGCCCCCGGTCGCTCATTGCAGAAACCACTAGCGCGGAATGCTCACCACTGGCTTGGTCTTTAGTGAAACCTATTCGAGCAATTTGATAATCAGCATCTTGCCAAAACTTAAGTAACTGCGCATTGGCACCAAAACTCGCGCCAATAAAATCAATTTGCTGCTTTTTTGCAAAATTTTCTAGCGTTTTAATAAAACAACGGCCAAAACCATATCCTTGATATTGTGGATGAATAGCTATGCGTAAAACCCTTAGATATTGATAACTAAAACTTTCACTAAAACCACAATGAGTCAATAAAGACTGGGGAATAAACTGATTTTTTAGTCGACGTTGATTTGTTGCTATCGCTTGAATATCGCCTACTTTATTACACCCTTCTTCAAGAAGTAAGGCAACACCGACAATATCATCACCTAATTTGGCAACAAATAATTGTAGCGCTTTATTGTCGAGTAATAGCGTAATATCGTTTGGTGACGTTTGATAATGAGCGGTTACCAGCACAGCAAAAACTTGCTTTAATAACACCGTGTCTTCAATCAACAAGGTTGATGACACTTGGCTAAAAGATAACGACTCTTTAGCCAACTGCACTGTCGATGATTGGCTTAAGATTGCTTTATTCAAAGAAATTTCGCTTACAGGCTGAGTTAGTAACGGCAATTCTGTTAACTTGGCATTGAGTAAACAACTTTCAAAAACAAAGACTTCTAGCGGATCGTCTTGACGCCAGCGAATAGGCTGATGCATATGAAAGCTTCGCCACTGCGGCACTTGCTTTGTTAATGCATGTTGAAACTTTACCGTAAAGCCGCGCCCTGCTCCTTCATAACCATGAACCGTACTTGAAAAAACAACACGAGAAAAAAGAGCAGTTAAGCTTGTTAATAAAGGTACCGGAATGGCGGCGGCTTCATCAACCAGTAATAGTGAAACATTCAATGAATCATTGCGGCGAATGAGTTGGTCGACCGCAACAAAGGTTATCGAACCCAAGGGGTGAACCAAAGCGGTTTTGCTGGTATTAGCATAGTCAAATTTTTCGCCAAGTGCCGCTAATGAACAAGCAAGTTGACGGTAAAAAACCGATAAAGAACGAACATGGGGTGCAGTAATAACAATATTAATTTTTTCATGGCCCATAGCGGTGTTATTTGCAATGAGCTCAACACAAGCAATAGCAAGCGCTGATGATTTTCCACGACCACGATCAGCGGTTAGCACTAATGGACGGTTTCGATGACCTCGGCTGACCTTAATAATATGTTCAACGGCTATTTGTTGTTCTTTGGTTTTACATTGATATAAAAAATCACTAGAGATTGTCGATATTGCTGGTGCGATATCATCTAACAACGGAAACGTTTGCTCGTCACTTTGTGTAATCGTAATTAAGGCTTTATTGTCGAGAAGCTGTCGATAAAAATATTTAAGTGAAGCTGGCTTTGTTTGCTCAATCGCTTGTATTAATGGTTTTTCAAGCCATAAACACATAACGCCACCAGCGACTAGGGTGCCAGAGAGCGCGGCAAAAGCATCTAAATTGATACTATTAAGCGCAGAACAGTCGCTATTTTCAACACCTGAAAATAATATTCGATTATGCTCACTCCCAAGTTGCTGAGCAAAGTGTTTGTTGTTGATCGTGGCAGAAATTTCGGGGTGGTGACTAAATACCAGCCAAGCATCTTTACTCTGGTTTTGTTCATTAAGTTGCAGTAACTGTTTCACCCAGCAAGCATCACCAACCAGTAACACCAGTTGTCGCTGAAATTTGCTCAAAGCCTGACATTGCATTTCTTCAAGCCATTCGACGAAATTACGGTTAGACATAAGCAGGCGCTAAATTCAGTAAAACTAAAGTGAAAGCAGTTTATCAATCTGCTACCGCAATTCAAATAGTTTATTTTTATCTGCGGTTATTTACTAAAAAATAATGGCATTAATAGTAGGCGATTGAGCTAATTTATTTAGTAGGCAATTGAGCTAATTTATTGAAATTTTCTCAGTTGTTGCCTATCTTGAAATTAATCCTTATTAATAAAAATACTTAACCGTGAGAAAAACACGATAATGGCAGATGAATATAAAGCAAATGACGAGTCTGATAACTACGACAAAGATCTTGCCACCGGTAAAAAAGCAGATAAAAATAGCAAGGTGCGTAAACGTATCGATGATTTGCTAGAAAAGAAGCGCCTTCGTGAAGCATTAGACTTCAGTGATGATTGGGAAATATAATCATCACGGCTGTAACTTTTGATTGCATTAAGCCGATAATCTCTTATTGTTAGATAAAACATTCATGCTACTATCTAACGAACCTATTCTCCCTACATAATTTAAATTTACCGTTATGACATTATTTGAAAAATTACGCTGCTTATTAACATTTGGTCAAGGTGTTGCCTTACCACTGCCCGATATTTCTGAACAAACAAAACCCATTGAATTGTTTAGTCAATGGTTTGATGACGCGAAAAAATCAGGCATTTTATTACCTGAAGCGATGTCTGTCAGCAGCTGCGATCAAGAGGGCCAACCTAGCTCACGTATGGTGTTGTTAAAAGAGTTTAATGACGATGGTTTCGTTTTTTATACTAATTACGCCAGCCGAAAAAGCCAAGATTTAAATGAGAACAATAAGATAGCCTTATTATTTCATTGGAATGTTCTGCAACGCCAAGTCAGGATAGAAGGTAGGGTAGAAAAAGTAACACCTGAACAATCAGAACAGTATTTTCATAGCAGAGACCGCGGTAGCCAAATTGGCGCATGGGCGTCAAAGCAAAGCTCACCACTGGCGAGTAAAGAAGCATTAAAGCAAAGCGAAGCTTATTACACTGAAAAGTTTGCCGGCCAAGAAGTCCCCTTACCCGAGTTTTGGGGTGGCTGGCGAATAAAGCCTCATTACCTTGAATTTTGGCAAGGTCGAGCTAATCGTTTACATGACCGTATTTGCTTTGAACAAGACCAAAATCAAGAGGACAAAAAGGTACTATGGCGTCAATTTAAATTAAACCCTTAATGGCTATCTTTTAATATTCAAACGGTATTTATAGCAAAAAATTATCGTTAATAGTTAACCCTTGAATTTATAAGATGTCTATTTTAAACAACATATCAGTGTTATATAAAGTTGTCAGTGTTGCTGTTTTATGTTCTTTATTTAGCGTTAAATCATTAGCCAACCCTACTAATATTTTAGTTGGGTTGGAGCCATTTCCTCCTTTAGTAAACGAAGACGGCAGTGGTTTTGTTATTGATATGCTTAATGGGCTGCAAGAAAGTTCCACACTAATGTTTAATTATCAAATAATGACCTATGCTTGGGCGAAGCTAGAATTAAACAGTTACCGTATCGACATGGTAGGTTTAACGCCTAAAGATAGTGAAACAGAAAGCTTTTACCAATACGCACAAGAGTTATCTTGGCACTTTGACACTACCGTTGATCTTTATTCAACGTCCCCCGCTAACTTTGACATCAAAAATTTGCCCGAAGGGAGTATAAGTACGCTAATTGGCAATGCGATTTTTTCGCTGAATTAGCGCAAGTCCCCAGAGAAAAGTTTGTTGAGGTAAGTAGTTTAGCGCAACTAATTATGATGATGGCACGCGGGAGACTTAAAGTGATACTTTTCGAACGGGTGGCTATGATGTCGACGATTAAAGAATTACAAGATGATCTTTTCACCAGAGTTCCTACAGAATTTAATTCCCCCGAAAGCCCACAAAAAATTTATTATCAAAAGTTTAAAGTTATTGCAGCCAGTCTTGCTGTTGCAAAGAATGCAGTAGGAGAAAAGCTAAAAAACAATTAGATGCGTTACTGTCTAACAATACTGGTAACTACTTTAAAAAATAGCCCCTTACGCCCAATTGCCTGATAACGGTATAATTGAGTAATAGACAGATAAGCTAGCAAAGATGACACTTGTTGTCGTACATAGGTATTAGCGCAGCTAAAATGAAAAAAAAACGAGAAGCAAAGCTTCCCGTTTTTATTAGTTAACGCGCTAAGCCTACCGCAATTCTTATCCTACTAATGCCAGTAAGATACCTGCCGCAACCGCTGAACCAAGCACACCGGCAACGTTAGGCCCCATCGCATGCATTAATAAGAAGTTGTGTGGATTAGCTTCTAAACCCACTTTATTAGCAACACGTGCCGCCATAGGTACGGCTGAAACACCGGCAGCACCAATGAGAGGATTAATAGGTGTTGATGAAAGTTTATTCATTAACTTAGCCATTAATACCCCGGAAGCAGTACCAATTGAGAATGCAACAGCACCTAAACCTAAAATACCTAAGGTTTCTATATTCAAAAAGGCTTCGGCACTTAATTTAGAACCGACCCCTAAACCTAAGAATATGGTGGTGATATTAATTAACTCGTTCTGCGCTGTTGAGCTTAATCGGTCAACAACACCACATTCTCGCATCAAGTTACCCAAACAGAACATGCCAACTAAAGGTGTTGCTGATGGTAAAAAGAAAATAGACATCATGAGAACAGCTAACGGGAACACTATTTTTTCAATTTTCGCTACTGGGCGTAATTGCGCCATTTCAATTTTACGTTCATCTTCAGTGGTTAATGCGCGCATAATAGGTGGCTGAATAATTGGCACTAAAGCCATATAAGAATAAGCAGCAACAGCAATAGCACCTAATAATTCTGGCGCTAGTTTTGATGCTAAAAATATCGCTGTCGGACCATCTGCACCACCAATAATAGCAATAGCTGATGCATCTTTAAGCGTAAATTCAATACCAGGTATTGTGTTTAAGGCAATAGCACCAAATAAGGTGGCAAAGATACCGAATTGGGCAGCAGCACCAAGTAATAAAGTTTTAGGGTTAGCGATTAACGCGCCAAAGTCAGTCATTGCACCCACTCCCATAAAGATAATCAACGGAAATATCCCCGTATCAATACCCGCATAGTAGATGAAATGTAATAAACCACCAACTTCTGAAAATCCAGCTAATGGTATATTGGTTAATATCGCACCAAAGCCCATAGGTAATAACAATAACGGTTCAAAGTTACGTGCTATTGCAAGATAAAGTAGCAAACAGCCAACTATCATCATGATCACCTGACCCGACTCAAAGTTAGCTAAGCCAGTAGACAACCAAAGTTTATTTAACGAATCCATTATTATCTATCCTAAACTCAATAAAGCTTGACCAACAGTTACAGAATCGCCTTCTTTAATATCCACTGAAGTAACGGTACCTGAGTTAACTGCACGAATTTCAGTTTCCATTTTCATTGCTTCCATAATGATAACAACTTCACCGGCTTCAACTTCATCACCTTCATTAACTAACACTTTAAATATATTGCCAGCAAGTGGTGCATTTAACGCTTCAGAAGTTGATGATGACGGTTTTGATGCCTGTAATGATGATTGACTGCTACTAGGCTGAGTAATTTGGCTAATATCGCCTCCAGGACCTACAACAACCTCAAATACCTGACCATCTACACTGACGGCATAACTTTCTGGCGCGGTTGAACTTTTAGCGGGTGCAGAGGCTGCTACCGCATCTTCAATCGAAGGCACAGGTTCAAATGCATCCGGGTTATTTCTATTTTCTAGAAATTTCAGTCCTATTTGCGGAAACAATGCATACGTTAAAACGTCATCAATCACTTCATCGGCTAAATCAATCTTTTTCTCTTTAGCAAGTTTTTCTAATTCTGCAGTAAGATTATCAAGTTCAGGTTTAATTAAATCAGCGGGACGACAAGTTATCGCTTCAGCGCCATCTAAAACACGCGCTTGTAATTCGGCATTAACTTTATCGGCAGTTGCGCCATATTCACCTTTTAAGACACCCGCTGTTTCTTTTGTGATTGACTTATAACGCTCACCAGTTAGTACATTTAATACCGCTTGCGTACCAACAATTTGCGAGGTTGGTGTCACTAATGGGATATAACCTAAATCTTTTCTTACTTTTGGAATTTCAATTAATACTTCATCAAGCTTGTCTGCAGCACCTTGTTCTCTTAACTGCATTTCCATATTTGTTAACATGCCACCAGGAACTTGTGCAAGTAAAATACGCGCATCGATACCTTTTAAGCTACCTTCAAATTTGGCATACTTTTTACGAACTTCACGAAAGTAAGTGGCAACTTCAGCAAGCTTCACCATGTCTAAACCGGTATCTCGTTTGGTACCTTCAACAATCGAAACAATCGTTTCTGTCGGTGAATGACCATAAGTCATACTCATTGAAGAGATAGACGTATCGATAACATCTACATCGGCATCAATAGCCTTCATGTGAGTAGCAATACTTAAACCTGTGGTCGCATGACAATGTAAAGCAATAGGTAAAGAGACCGTTTCTTTCAGACGACCGATCAATTCTTCAGCGTCGTAAGGTTTTAATAAACCAGACATGTCTTTGATACATAAAGAATGCGCGCCCATATCTTCAATTTGCTTAGCCATCGTCAGCCAACCTTCAAGAGTATGCACTGGACTCTCGGTATAGCTTAATGTGCCTTGCGCATGAGCGCCAACTTTTACTGCTGATTTAATCGCTGTTTGTAAATTACGTACATCATTCATTGCATCGAAAATGCGAAACACGTCAATACCGTTAACATGAGCACGTTCAACAAACTTCTCGACCACATCATCAGCATAATGACGGTAGCCTAAAATATTCTGACCGCGAAATAACATTTGTTGTTTAGTTTTTGGCATCGCTTTTTTTAATGCGCGTAAACGTTCCCAAGGATCTTCACCTAAATAGCGAATACAAGAGTCAAACGTAGCACCACCCCAAGACTCAATTGACCAAAAACCAATTTCATCAAGTTTTGGCGCAATGGGTAACATATCCTCAAGGCGTAAACGAGTGGCGAGCAATGATTGATGACCATCTCTTAAAACAACTTCAGTGATACCTAATGGCTTTGTCATGAGTTTATTCCTATTTAGTTTTATGGGTGCTTGAGCTTTGATTATGTTGTTTGCGGTATTGCGATACAGCAGAAGTAATTGCTGCCACCACTTTAGGTGAAACACCATCAACATTTTGTTTTGTTTTTTGATTTGAGCGGGTAGATCTTGTTTGGACAACGGCATCTGGAAATTTGATGGCGAGGCGTTTTAAAACGACATTAATAAAAACAATCATTAATCCCAAAAAGATAAAAACGAAGACCATGCCAGCAAACATTAACGTGCCCGCTTCTACAAATAATTGGTTTAGGTGTTCCATGAAAAGTCTCATTCAAACAAAAAGTTTTATTAGAATAATCACTCCAATGCCTAAAAAGCAAACTAATTATTGCAGTTTCATAAAAATAATTTCGTGTCAATCTAGATTAGAGTAAATATTCAGTATTTTTAGCGTTTTATTAAGAAAAAACTGTATACTTACCATATTGTATACAATATGGTATTCTGATATTGCTGAGCTAGCGAGATAAAAGTCAGTATAATATACAATATACACATAGCTTTGGTTTATTCTAAATATGTGCATAAATATATAAAGGGGGTTTAATTAACAAATAATCAACTGCTTTAGCATGTGTATGAGATAGCTATTTTGAAAAAAGTAAACACAAGATAGCACAGTCAAAAATCTTGATTGCTACTCAGTCATCCTGAACACAACACCGTCATCCTGAACTTGTTTCAGGATCTGTACTTACAACCAAAACCAGATACTGAAATTAATTCAGCATGACGATAAAAGTGTAAAGCGAGCACCGTAATCCTGAACACGACACCGCCCCCCTGAATACAACACCATCACCCTGAACACATCTCCGTCATCCTGAACTTGTTTCAGGATCTGTACTTAGAGCCAAAAACCAGATACTGAAATAAATTCAGCATGACGAGAAGAGGGTAAAGCGAGCACCGTAATCTTGAACACAACAACGTCATCCTAATCACAACACCGTCATCCTGAACTTGTTTCAGTATCTGTACTTAGAACCAAAAACACAGATACTGAAATAAATTCAGCATAACGACAAAAAAATAAATTCAGCATGATGAAAATTGTGCTAATAATTATAATTCGGTCTATTTTTCATCGTAAGTTTAGTTATTTTATTGCTTAACGCCAAAAATAAAACCTTTATGATTCATTCAATTTTTTAGCAAGTTTGTTCGCTTGTTTACAAACTAAGCCATAAATAGAAAGTTGTGGGTTAGTACCAATAGAGGTAGGAAAAACAGAACCATCAAATACCCATAAATTATCTAAATAATGGTACTTACAATCGCTATCAACTAAGCATAGCGCTTTGTTTTCACCCATCGCTAAGCCTCCCATAACGTGAGCGCTACCAATTAAGTTGTTACTGACTTTATGCTCAAGTTGATTAAAACCGGCTTTAAAAGACTCAAAGCTTTCAAACCATTGTCCGTGTTGATGTGCGGGGCGAACTCTTTTAGCACCAGCAGCAAACTGCACTTCAGCCATAGATAAATAAGCGCGTTTAACCCCATCAAATAAATAATCATTCATCGGATAATCAACAACTGGGCTACCGTCATCAGAAAGCGTTATTTCAGCGCCTTCACTATCAACGTCAAAGCCATCACGTAACAAGGCTAACATTGCATGGGTATTATTCAGCTTTGCCATATCCTCAACATGTTTAGTGCCGTGGCCCATTAACATAATTGATGACATAGCCGGGTGTAATGGCGGTACCTCTAACTTATAACTTAACGGCCCGGTAGCACCATTTTGCCATTGATAATGATCACTATAAATAGTTTGTGGCGCGCCATAAAAAGGTGATATTTCTTTATCAAATTGAGCAAATGAAAAAACAGTTGGATGTAAAAAGGTTCTTTTACCAATACGATTATTCGGATCTGGCGCTTTAGAGCGTAACATCAGTGCTGGGCCGTTAATCGCACCAGCTGCTAAAATAATATAAGGTGCTTTGGCGATAATTTTCTTCGCTGTCTTTTTCTTATTATTATCGAGCGCAAAACATTCTACGGCTGTTATTTTTTTATTCTCAATAATTAACCGTTCGACACGAGCTTGATAAAGTAATGTGCCGCCATGTTCAAGCGCATCTGGGATAGTGGTAACTAGCATCGATTGTTTTGCGTTGGTCGGACACCCCATACCGCAGTAACCTAGGTTCCAGCAGCCTTTGACATTGCGCGGAATAACTTTCCATGGAATATTGAGTTGCTCACAACCTTCTTTTAGCACCGCATTATTTTCATTCGCTCCACCTTGCCATGGCGTTACATTTAAGCGCTTTTCCATTTTTTCAAACCAAGGGACCATATCGCTGGTGCTACAGCCTTTTACCTGAAATGTTTTTTGCCAATAATCTAGCGTTGGTGACGGTGTTCTAAAGCTTGAGGTCCAGTTGATTACGGTAGTTCCGCCAACACAGCGCCCTTGCAAGATTCCAATGCCACCATCTTTTGTAGCTCGCCCAGCATTTTCTTGATACAAATCGGCATAGGCAGTTCGCTCATCCATTTTAAAGTCACGGGTCGACTTTAATGGCCCTTCTTCTATCATCAACACCTTCAGCCCTGCCTGCGCAAGTATTTCAGCACTTGTGCCACCACCCGCCCCAGTGCCAATAATAATGACATCAGCGCTAATAATATTGGTATCTAGCTGATTAGCATTGACCGTTTGCTTAGTGATCGCTTTATTTGCTGAGTACGGATCGCTAATACCACGAATTTCAGAGACTATTTTCACGTTTTATTCCTGCGATGGATATATTTTAGGAGGGCCTGGGTATCCCGCTTGTAAATAATTTTCTGATTGAGCATACCAACTCATAATAATCAGCTTACCTAGAGAAGCGTAGCCAGTACGTTTTAATGAAAACAGGCTATTTTTCCAACCTTGTAGAAAGCTTTCAATTTCTTTCGCTGGGGTTACGGTCCAATCACTGGTCGGTGCACCAACAAGATAACGAAATGTCGCCGATGACATTAAATCAAACAGCTGCCGTAATTGCTTTTGAGAGTGAGCCCCTAAAGTAATAATTTGTTGGTCAACAGCCATTAATAAGCGCAATCCAGCGTCTTCAGCTAATACACCAGGATAATTACTTTTTAACATAACAGGGGCTAGCGCTAATAAAAAATCAGCATCAGATGCTTGAAGAAAATCAAATTGTTGTAACTTTTTTGTGGCTGGGCTAGTCAGTGCTATAGTAGACAAACTACTGCCAACCAGCAAGATGGCACTGCCAAGCAGACTAACTTTAAAGAATTCTCTACGACTTGTATTCACACAGATACCAAAATGATAAAAGGTAATACTAACTGGTATTACCTGTTAATTAATCATCAAAAGATAAAGGATAATAGCGACAAAGTCTAGTGGCTTAAATTGAGTGCTGTTTTTGATGTGTTTATGTTAGCGTGACTTTCTGCCCGATCATCACGGTCTCATTCGCTTGGACAACTAGCCTGTCAGTATTAGCTGCCTCTAAACAAACAAATTCCTTTTCAGCGCCAACATGAAGATCCTTCATTCGCTGAGCAACCTCAACGCCGGGATTCCATAAAACCCACTGCTGACAATTTGTTGACGATACTGTAAGCGTTCTTTGCCATTGTTTATCTTCGATTAAGCATTGTTGATTAGTGTAATAAATACGATCGACTTCACCCAGACAATTTTCTAAAGCAGCAAGCTGCTGCTCTTTACCCGTAACTTTGTCATCAAAGGGAAACTCAGCTAACGGCGCTACCGTAATATTTTCTGGTGTACTAACGGCAAAGTAACTGTGTAATGCCGCTGAATATTCAAACGCCTTGGATGATAAATTACTGATAAATAATTTTTGTTCAAATTGATCAGAAAAAATCAACTGCTGCTTTAATTGGTATTGATGAGGCCATAATTGATGCTCATTTTCTCCAGACAAAGATAAAGTTACCGTAACCCTGTCTTTAGCAACGATCACGTCATCAAGTTGCCAATTTCGTTGACGAGCAAAACCATGATTACTCGCTTTTTCACCGCTAGGTGCTTGATATGGACCAAACCATGGCCAACATAAAGGGATCCCACCTCTAATAGGCGTTCCTTGTTCAAAAATAACGTCATCACTTAGCCAAAATACTGGCTTTTGGTTAGCCGGTTGCCAAGCGAGAACATGACCACCATATAAACTTATTTTTGCGGTACAAGTATTATGGATAATTTCTAGTGCATTTATCTGATCGGTAAGCGAAACTTGCTTAATTTGACCAAATTCATTTTCAGCAATAATTGACGACATACAACCCCAAGCGGTATTTAAAAAGTAATAAATAAATCATTATAACGATAAAATAAATAACCGTCATCCTGAATACAAATAACTGTTATCCTGAATACTACTCCGTCATCCTGATACAATCTCCGACTCCCTGATACCAACCCCGTCATCCTAATACCATTGTCCGACTCCCTGATGCCATCTCCGTCATCCTGAACTTGTTTCAGGATCTGTACTTATAACCACAAAGACCAGATACTGAAATAAATTCAGCATGACGACAAGGAGTGAGAAAATACGAATAATAAGCAACCCACCCTCCGTCATCCTGAACTTGTTTCAGGATCTGTACTTACAACAACAAAGACCAGATACTGAAATAAATTCAGCATGACGACAAAAAGGCTACACGATTACCGACTCCCAGATACCATCACCGTCGTCCTGATACCACTCTCCGACTCCCTGATACCAACCCCGTCATCCTGAACTTGTTTCAGGATCTGTACTTGCAATAACAAAGACCAGATACTGAAATAAATTCAGCATGACGGCAAAAATACAAAAGAATTATTGAGTCCCAGATACCAACACCGTCATCCTAATACCACTCTCCGACTCCCAGATACCAACACCGTCATCCTGAACTTGTTTCAGGATCTGTACTTACAACCACAAAGACCAGATACTGAAATAAATTCAGCATGACGACAAGAGAAATAAATTCAACATCACGGCAAAAGTGCTAAATAACAAAGCGCAAAAAAAAGGCATTAAACGAATTATCGTTTAATGCCTTTCGCTATCGAATAGCAAACTGCCAATAAGGGTTACTTCGTGTAACCTCTTGGCATATCACTGTCAGTGGTATAACGCTTACGTAACTCATCTTGACGACTCTGTGTTGAGACTTCTTTGCCGTTAATCCACATTTTATCTACTTTAGTACTAAGCTCGAAAGGGTCAGCACTCCATAAAACTAAATCAGCTTTTTTACCAACGGCAATACGACCCGCATTAATGTTAAAAGCATCGGCAACATTGGCAGTAACAGCCGCAAGTGCTTGGTCTTTAGTTAAACCATTAGCAATTGCATTACCTGCTTCGAAACGAAGCTGATATAAGTTATGTGCGTCGTTTATCGCTAAAGCAACATTGATACCGGCTTGAGTTAATTTCGCCGTATTGTCTAATGATGAATGCAGCGAATCAAAACTACTCGGTAAGTTATCTAAAGCGCCAAATATAACCGGTACTTTCGCTGCAGCTAATTGCTCGGTAATTAATATCGCATCAGCACCGCCAGCAATCACTAAATCAAGATTAAACTCAGCTTTTAATTTCAGTAATTCGAGTAAGTCTGTGGCGCGGTCGGCATAAGCTACAAGCGGTTTATCACCGGCTAATAAGGCGTTGATAATTTTTTCATCACGCTTTAGTTCTTTCGGTTCTTTTTGCTTGTCGTCAGCCTTTTTGTCTTTTTTCGCTGTTTTAGCGTCTTCAGCAGCTTTGGTTAAGGCTTTTTGGGCGTCTTCAAGCGTATAGCGTAGTTTTTGTAAGTTTAGAGCGCGTGAACCACTGCTTTTAGCACCAAGATCTATAATGACGGCATTTTCTTTAAGGTAAACACTGTCAAATTCGCCGGAGAGGTCTGTTACAAAGGTTTGCCCTTTGAACATACTATCGCCACCGCTAGGCACTGAAACGTTACTGGTGATACCACCTTTGCGTGTATAAGGCACAACCGTTGAGCGGGGATTAAAGGCGATTGATGCATCAAAAGTAATGTCTGCTTTTTTATCACTAGCATCACGTGTTCTTGATACCGCATTTACCTCAACCAAACCTAATGTATTCATTGAACCAATTAAACCCGGTGTCAATATTTTCCCCATCGCATCGAAGGTTACATCAGCATCAATTTTTTCAGGGTTAATCGCAATAATTTTTCCGTCATCAATAACAACCGTGGCATTTTTTAAAACACCCTGTTCAGTAACCGTATGAATAGTGGCATTGGTTATTGCTAAACTTTCTGCGTTAGCATGGCTTATTGCTGCTAAAGCAAGTGCGACTAACGAGGCTTTAAATAGCTTAATTTTTTTCATGATTACTGCCCTCCCTTTTTAGGTAAAGCCGGAACTTCAGCTTGCCCTAACATAAAGTCACTTGTTGCTTGGTATTTATCATCAAAACGGTCATACACTTTTGCACCATCAACAAATACTTGTTCAGCTTGTGCATAAACGCTGAAAGGACTTTGATTCCAAAGCACTACATCCGCATTTTTACCCGCTTCTAAACTACCGGTTTTATCATCAATACCTAAAGATTTAGCTGCATTTAAAGTGATCCAACGAATAGCTTCTGCTGGTTTTAAGGCAAAACCATTCTCGTTAGCACGGTACATGACTTTACCTGCTTCTTGGTTTAAACGCTGAATAGTACTGTTTGAGTCTGAGTGAACAATCGCACAAGAGTTTTTCACCGCGTTAACAACCGCAACGTTTTCGTGGATCATGTCGTAAGCTTCCATTTTGAAACCCCACCAATCAGGCCACATGGCTGCACAGTTTCCGTTTTCAGCTAATAAGTCAGCAATTTTGTAACCTTCAATCGCATGATGAAAAGTCCCTGACGGGTAATTAAACTCTTTTCCCAGATCAATCATCATCGCCATTTCTTCAGCTTTGTAACAGTGATTGTGAATTAAAATTTCACCGTCAAGTACGCCACGAAGGGTATCAAGCTCTAAATTTCGTGCTGGCGCTAAAGGATTTTTCCCCGCTTCGTAGTCACGGTCGTATTTTTCCCAGGCATGTTTATACTCAGTCGCTTCTGCCCAAGCCATGCGGTAACCTGCCATGTTGCCCATACGAGTTGAGGGTAATATTTTACGGCTACCATAAACACGCTTAGGGTTTTCACCACAAGCCATTTTTAAACCATAAGGCGCTTCTGGAAATTTCATGCCTTGCATCGTGTGGCTTGATACATTACGAAGCGTTACACCACGGCCACCGAATAAATTAGCAGAGCCAGGTAAAATTTGCATTGTAGTAACACCACCCGCGCGGGCAGCATTAAAACCAGGATCTTGTGGCCAAATACTATGTTCAGACCAAACTTCAGAGGTATTGGGCGAACTCATTTCATTACCGTCTGAATGTGACTCAGCCGACGGGCTTGGATAAACCCCTAAATGCGAATGCACATCGATAACACCAGGCGTAACCCACTTATCAGTTCCATCAATTTCGACAGCACCCACAGCGGACAAGTTTTTGCCGACTTGAGATATTTTTCCATCAGTCATCAATACATCAGCATTATCAAAACGCTCACCATTACCAATTAATACCGTGGTATTTTTGATTAATGTTGTTTGCTTAGGTAGAGGTTGATAAGTACTCGGATAAGGGTTTTTATTAATAGATACTTTTGGGTCTTGCTGCTCAGACTCTAAACAGCCAGATAGCGCGAGTGATACGCTAAGCGCCAACAACGTAGGCGCGATGCTTTGCTTGATATGCATTTAATGCTTCCTGTGCGGATTATTATTTTGGGTTATGACGGATAACAATAAAATGATTTGAACAATACAGCAAGTGAACCTTAACCAATTACGTTAAATGGTTACACATTTAAGGTGAATGGAGAATGAAGCAAGTGAATAAAAGTATTTCCGAGATTAAAAGCACATAGATAATTTGCCTTTTGGATTTTGCTCACTCTCTTGCCGTCATGCTGAATTTATTTCAGTATCTGGTTTTTGTAGAGCAAGTACAGATCCTGAAACAAGTTCAGGATGACGGAGTAGTATTCAGGATTACGGAGAGTGTTTTGTTTATTATTCGTATTTTCTCACTCCCGTGTCGTCATGCTGAATTTATTTCAGTATCTGGTCTTTGTAGAGCAAGTACAGATCCTGAAACAAGTTCAGGATGACGGTGTTGGTATCAGGGAGTTGGAAATCGTGTAGCCTTTTTGCCGTCATGCTGAATTTATTTCAGTATCTGGTCTTTGTAGAGCAAGTACAGATCCTGAAACGAGTTCAGGATGACGGAGAGTCGTCGGTTCACGATTCGCATTGCCTCACTCCCGTACCGTCATGCTGAATTTATTTCAGTATCTGGTTTTTGTTCTCTCCCATGCCGTCATGCTAAACTCGTTTCAGTATCTCGTCTTTGTTCACTCCCATGCTGTCATGCTGAATTTATTTCAGTATCTCGTCTTTGTAGATCAAGTACAGATCCTGAAACGAGTTCAGGATGACGGTATTTGTTTAGGGCTGAATATTTGTGAAAAGTGACGTATTCGTTCAGGATGACAGAGTATTTTCTAGACTCAAGGGTCTCTTCAGAATGATAGACTTAGAGTTCAAAGTCACCGAAATCAAGATCTGTTGAGGGATCTGGCTTTGCTTTTGGTTGGGGTTCAAGTAACAAAGGCTGCTGCGTTTCTATTAGAGTAGGAATAACTTTGACTTTCGGTTTGGCATTTTTACGTTTTTTGCGTTGTAAGCAGCGTTTAACTACTTTTTGTTTGTTATCAGACGTTAAGTTTATCCACGTTTGGCGTTCTTCACGCGTACGGTAGCAGCCAAGACAATTGCCTTTTTCATCAGACTGACACACACCCACACAGGGGCTGGGAACATCAAAAAACTCTAATTGCATAAAAACCTTCGGCCAAACTTAAAAAGCCTATACATAATGTATAGGCTTGTATCATATTAGTCTAATTTATCAGTAGCAATATGATAGTCAGGGTCTTCAATCACGTTGATTTCAACTAGACTACCCGCTTTGGTCAATAACTTTGTACATTCACTGCTTAAATGTCTTAAGTGCATGGTTTTGCCACGTGACAAGTAACGGTCAGCTAAGGTATCAATTGCTTCGATAGCAGAATGGTCAACAACGCGTGAATTTTTAAATTCAACGATAATGTCGCTACTTGCTTCATCCATATCAAACTGCTCTAAAAAGTTTGAAACCGACCCAAAAAACAACGGCCCTTTAACATCATAAACGGTTGAGCCATGCTCGTTAGTAGAGCGATGGACAGTAACGTGTTTAGCGTGTTCCCAAGCAAACACTAACGCTGAGACAATAACACCAACAACAACAGCAATAGCAAGATCTGAATAAACAGTCACACCTGAGACAAGAATTATCACAAAGGCATCAGCTTTAGGCACTTTGCCTAAAATACGGAAACTCGACCATTCAAAGGTACCAATAACAACAATAAACATAACGCCGACTAAGGCCGCTAGAGGGATTTGTTCAATTAACCCTGAGGCAAATAAAATAAAGCCAAGTAATGCTAGTGCTGCAGTAATGCCTGATGCTCGACCTCGACCACCCGAGTTCACGTTGATCATTGATTGACCAATCATTGCACAACCACCCATACCACCAAAGAAACCCGTAACAGTATTTGCTGCACCCTGTGCAATACATTCTTGGTTACCACGGCCACGAGTACCGGTTAACTCATCAATAAGGGTTAGCGTTAATAATGATTCAATTAAACCAATCGCTGCTAATACGATAGCGAATGGAAAGATGATTTTTAACATTTCTAAATCAAACGGTACGCTAGGTATGCTAAATGTTGGTAATCCGCCGGCGATAGAGGCAACATCACCTACTAACTTAGTATCGAGGTTAAGGCCGAAAACTAAGAATGACACAGCAACTATCGCGACCAATGTTGACGGTACCGCTTTAGTTAACTTAGGGAAAAAATGTATAATTGCCATGGTTAAAAGAATTAACCCTGCCATAGTATAAAGAGGTGCTCCTTGCATCCATTCTAATTCACCCGCGTCATTAGTAAATTTGAATTGACCAAGCTGAGCTAAAAATATAACGATAGCTAAACCATTAACAAAGCCAAGCATAACGGGATGGGGTACTAAGCGGATAAACTTACCCAGTTTAAAGATACCAGCAAGAATTTGCAGTAAGCCTGTTAATACCACCGTAGCGAATAAATACTCAACACCATGAATAGCCACTAGACTCACCATCACAACAGCCATAGCGCCGGTTGCACCAGAAATCATGCCAGGGCGTCCACCGAAAACAGAGGTAATTAAACCCACCATAAAAGCAGCATATAAACCAACAAGAGGGTCAACACCAGCAACAAATGCAAAAGCAACAGCTTCGGGCACTAGCGCTAAGGCGACGGTAAGTCCTGAAAGAACATCGTTCTTCAGGTTAGAAACTTTACTGGCATGTAATTCGAACATTGCACTCTCATTTTATGGATAGTGGGGTGTAACCTGACAACGTCCTAATAATAGGAAAACTTAACAAGAAGTGTTAATTGACTTATTTGAGGGTATATCAAGGTAAAAGCGCGGGAATACTATAGATTTGCCATGAAAAAGTCAATAACTAGCCACTTTTATGACTAGTTATTGTTCATATTTCAATGCTACTTATTAGTAGAACTATTAAAACGTTTGATTAGATTTTGACTTGAAGCTGACAGCATTGACATTTCGCCACCATTGATTGCTGATAAAATACTGTTGCCTAATTGTTTGCCTAATTCAACACCCCATTGGTCAAAAGAATTTAACTGCCAAATAACACCTTGTACAAAAATTTTATGCTCGTAAAGTGCAAGTAATGCCCCTAAATTTTCGGGTGTCATTTCTTCAAGTAATAAGGTGTTACTGGGTGTATTACCTTTCATGGTTTTATGTGGCGCAAGTGTAGAAATTTCGTCAGGTGTTAAGCCTGCAGCGTCAAGTTCATCGTTAACTTCTGCTAAGGTTTTACCGCGCATTAACGCTTCACTTTGCGCAAAACAATTAGCCACTAATACTTGGTGATGTTCAGGTAAATGGCTCGCGCCTTTTAAACAGACAATAAAGTCGGTAGGAATAATGTCATCGCTTTGATGCATTAATTGCATAAAAGCATGCTGACCATTCGTCCCCTCTTGACCAAAAACAGTGGGGGCGGTTTGCCATGCTAACTTCTCGCCAGTATTAGATACTGACTTACCATTACTTTCCATATCTGTTTGTTGTAGATAACCGGGTAAAGCCCGCAAAGAATGGTCGTAAGGTAAAATAGCAAGGCTTGAATACTGCAAAGCATTACGATTCCAAATACCAAGCAGTGCCATTAACACCGGCATATTCTGCTCAAAGGGAGCATTTTGAAAATGCTGGTCCATTTGATAAGCGCCCTGCTTAAGCTTATTAAAATTGTCATTGCCAATCACTAAAGCCAGCGGTAAACCAACAGCAGACCAAAGCGAAAATCGTCCGCCTACCCAATCCCACATCGGAAGAATGTTTTTTTCTAAAACACCAAACTCAGTCGCTTTAACGATATTAGTGCTAACTGCAAACCACTGTTTTTCAATAATGTCAGTATCAGAAGAATGCTTTAGCATCCAGTTTTTAACCGCTAATGCGTTAAGCAAAGTTTCTTGGGTGGTAAAGGTTTTAGAAATAACAACAACCAAGGTGTTATTAACATTCAGCTTAGCGAGTTTCTCTTCAACGGCAGCACCGTCAACATTGGCAAGAACATGGGCATTCAAGCCAGTGGTATGAAAAGTACTTAATGCAGAAAGCGCCACTTTAATACCGTAATAAGAGCCACCAATACCAATAGCGATAATATCAGTAAACTTTTCACCAGAAGCTGAAAGTAACCTTCCCGAGCTAATATCATTAATGATGTCGGCCATGTGCTGCTCAGTGGCAATAACTTCGTCAGCTTGTGCACCTAATATTGCTTGTTTTTTTTCATCTGGGGCACGAAGAACGGTATGAAGCACGGCACGTTTTTCAGTGTTATTGATAACCTCACCACAGAACTGCGCGTTAATTTTTTCAGCTAAATCAGATTTTTCTGCTAGGTCAAAAAGCTGATTAAGTTCTGTTGCGTTAATGTTTTGTTTAGAGAAGTCGAGGTATAGACCGGCATTGCTAGTTGAGTATTGATCAACACGGCTTTGGTCATTAGAGAATAATGAAATAATTGCCCGAGACCTAGCCGCTTTTGAAAGCGCTGATAAAGAAGATATATCCATATGTAGACTTTTCTTATAGTAAATTTAAAATAGGTGAAGGCTCGTCATGCTGATACCAACACCGTTATTCTGTAGGATAAACGTCATCCTCAACACATCACCGTCATCCTCAAAACAACACCGTCATCCTGAACTTGTTTCAGGATCTGTACTTGCAACAACAAAGACCAGATACTGAAATAAATTCAGCATGACGACAGAAGTGCTAAACGATCACCGACTCTCTGATACCAACACCATCATCCTGCGGGATAACCGTCAACCTGATAACATCAACGCCATCCTGAACACTACTCCGTCATCCTGAACTTGTTTCAGGATCTGTACTTACAACAACAAAGACCAGATACTGAAATAAATTCAGCATGACGACGAAAATGCAAAAATGTTAAAGTACAAACTGCAAAAGTACAAAAGAGTACAAAAATAGTTGTTACTTCATCAAGTCGGTTAAATATGCTCTGAAATCATCAGCTAATTCTGGGTGGCGTAAACCGTATTCAACATTCGCTTTCATATAGCCTAGTTTAGAACCACAGTCATGTGATTTGCCTGTCATATGGAAAGCTTCAACCGTTTCTTTTTCCATTAACATCGCAATAGCGTCAGTTAATTGAATTTCATCACCAGCACCTGGAGGTGTTAACTTTAATAAATCCCAAATTTTCTCAGAAAGTACATAGCGACCAACAACAGCTAAGTTTGATGGCGCGTCTTCCATCGCTGGTTTTTCAACAATAGCCGTCATAGTTTTTGACTCACCAGGGGCAAGGTCAACACCACCACAATCAACCACACCATAACTACTGACTTGCTCCATTGGCACAGGTTCAACCATAATTTGGCTGTAGCCACCAACTTCGTTATAACGCGTTAACATCGCCGCTAAATTTTCGGTTTTCAAATCGGCCGTAGCATCATCTAAAATAACATCAGGAAGTACCACAACAAAAGGTTCGTTACCAATAATAGGACGAGCCTTCAATACAGCATGACCCAGCCCTTTCGCTTCACCTTGTCGAACATGCAGTATGGTAACGTCTTTCGGACAAATCGCTTGAATCTCTTCAAGCAACTGACGCTTTACACGATTTTCTAAAGTAGTTTCAAGTTCAAAAGATTTATCAAAATGGTTTTCAATGGCGTTTTTTGAAGAATGGGTAACTAGGACAATTTCTTTAATACCTGCCGCAACACATTCATTAACTATGTATTGGATCATCGGCTTGTCCACAATTGGCAGCATTTCTTTGGGAATTGCTTTAGTTGCTGGCAACATACGAGTACCAAGACCCGCTACTGGAATTACCGCTTTTGTTATTTTATTTGTCATTTTCGTCCCTAAATTTTTACGATAACTAATATTAAAGGGACTTTTAGCAATTGTCACGGTGAAATGGTTTTTTCTATCCTAAAATGATAAATGATACCGACGGGTATCATTTATCTATAGGTTAACTCTTTGTAGAACTCTCGATACCAACGAATAAATTAAGAAAAAAATTCGGTATAATTGTCTACAATTGGCAACATTTCTTTGGGAATTGATTTAGTTGTTGGCAACATACGAGTACCAAGACCCGTCAATAGAATTACCGCTTTTGTTATTTTATTTGTTATTTATTTTACAATCGGTAATTGTTCGTTAATAATTTATTTTAAAAAGTTTAAAAATGCTTTGTCAAGTACAATAATAAAAACTTTGGATAGTCTTTAAAAACTCGATTTCTAACGTGAGAGTGCATTATCATTCTTTGTAACCACCTTAAGCCTGTTTTTTTCACTAAGGGGTGATAGTAATCTGGCTTTATAGAAGTTTGAGTTAAGAATCCTCCACAAGTAAAACCTAGTTGGAGGCTTGTGCTTATATCTTTAAAACCTAGTAAAAACTCTTCCTGAAGGGGGGTTCCCATTCCACATATTAATATTTCAGCTTCACTTTCTATTATATTATTTATAACCTTTTCGCTAACCTTTTTATTCTTTACATACCCATCATGACTGTAAACAATATTTAAAGTCGGGTATAACTTGCTTATATTTTTTACGGCTTCAATAATCTCAGAAGGTTCTGCGCCAACTAAAGCAACCTTTTTGTTTTTACATTGACACCACTCGAGAACATCATTTGCTATAGAAGAAAAATCAAAACTCAATCGCTCAACTTTTTTTGTCGAGTAGAATAGGTTATGAAATATTTTTAATAATGCGCCGTCAGTAAAGAAACTGTCTACACCATCTATCAAAGCTGGCGATTTTAACAATTCAATATAGGAAAAAGGATTCACAAAAGAGATTATGTGAAAGTTTGAGCGCACATCTGCTTCTTTAAGTAACGTTGAAAAATGCTCACGCCCTTTAATTTTACTGTCTAACTCTAGATATTTCATTATTTTCCTTAGTTCAATCGCTTGATAAGCCAATCAGGGCAAAGAGTAAGAGTTTTAATAACTAACTTATGCCAACCATTGAATACATTTGGGCTTGATATTAAGGTAGCAGCCTTATAATTACTACCATACTTTATGTTTTGAAAAGCAGTGTAGATATAACTTCTATGAAGTAAGTAAGCAGCATGTTTTTTTAAATGTTCTGGTATGTTGTCATTTTTAAGCCAATCCTCAAGAGCATTGACATGAGGCAATATATCCAACACTAAGTTATTTTTAGTGGCACTATTTTCATCAGAATGATCATAGGTAACTAATGTTTTAGTACAAATAGCTAATTGGAAGTTGATAGCCATTTTCATCCATACATATATATCCTCACCCATGTTCCAGTCTTCTGGAAAGCCTCCTATCTTTAGAAAATCAGATTTTTTGATGACAACAGAAGATGCAGTAATTGGTAAATCACCATCACAAGAAGAGCGAAAATAGTTATCAATGATTCTATAACTGCTTTTGCCTGGAACACTTAGATTAGCTTTCCGGTATGTTCCCCCAGATAAAAATTGATAACCTGATGAACATAAGCTGATATTTGGAAATAGTTTTACCGTGTTTAAAATCTCAAGTAAAAAGTCCTTTTCCCAATAGTCATCTGCATCTAAAAATGCAACCCACGAATATTTGGCAACGGAAACACCAGTATTTCTAGCTTTAGATACTCCTGAATTTTCCTGGGTAATAAGTCTGAGGTTACCTTTACTGAACTTCTCTCGTATAAGATCAGCCCCTTTATCAGTAGAGCCATCATCAACGATAATAACTTCAAATGATTTTAATGTTTGTGAAAAAATTGAATTTAGACATCTTTCAATGAACTTTTCCTTATTGTACAACGGGATAATAATACTGATATTCATTTCACTAACCTTAAGTGTTTAGGATGAAAAGAAGATTTAGTTAATAATAAAACGAACACAAGCATAATCGATGATGTCCCATTAAAAATGACGTGACCAGCTAAAATAGAATGTAAAAAAATCATAAGTAAACAGAAACTTAGAAAGAGCCTTTTGTTACGCACTGCCTTGACAATTTCATGGCTAACAAAAAACAAATAGCCAATAGCGGGAATTAAACCGTAACAAAAGAATAGCTCAAACAGATCATTCTCTAAAAACTTACGTTGAAATGAGCTTGATAGCTCGAATGACTCATAAGCATAAAATGCTCCTCCTCCAAAAAGTACTTTTAAACTAGAGAAGCCATCAACATTTAGCTTATCAAATGCATCTCTTATGAAGACATCTCTTGAGCTTGCGAGTAAGACCGTCTTATCCTCAATTTTGTTAAATTTTGAAATAATATTTTCAAAAACTAATGCTAAAATTTCAATTAACGCTGGTACTACAAAAATAATAAGCAGAATAGCAATGACAATCGATATTATCGGAAATTTCTTACAACTCACATAAGTAAGGTAGATAGTAGATAGAATTAAAAATAAAAATGCAGCCTTGGTGCCAATGATGGCTGTACTTATAATCATAAGTAAACCTAGAAAAAAGTATAGATTTTTACCTGAGATATAGGAGTAATATAATGACAATAATGCTGATACCCCAATAGTAATTCCAATACCGTTTCCAGAAGCAAATAGCCCCCGAGTAGCAAACTTGCTTCCATAATTAGAAATATGAAAGCCACTCAAAAAGGATGCTAATAGCAATATACTTAAAATCACACCATAGATAATGACTATCCTAAAAAAAAAATCGTAGGTCACTAGATCTTTATTAACCCAATCACTGAGAAATATATACACTAAAATACAAAAAAGTATTTTACTAAAAAAAACAACACCTGACAAAAACGGCTTTAATTCATGGTGTATAAAAGCAGCAACGATTTCTATCAATAAAAAATAAAGTGAAAAATAAAATATGCCTTTTTTAATTTTATTTTCAATCTTTGAATTGAAAATAAATACAATAAGAAAGAAAAGGGCTATTAATCGACCCAGTTGAGACGGAGAACCAAGAGCACCCTCACTCATAATCCCTAGTTTAAACAAAGCGCCTGTTAATGAATCAAAAAATGGCAATAAAAAAACACAATAAAAAGTAACAAAATATAAATATGTCATTTTTAATTGTATGAGTTGATTAAATATAGAAAGCCGTTTTGAAATAAAAAGAGAGCTTACTTTGATTTCATTCATAATCGAGCTATATACTGATTGGTTTGTTTATTTAACATCTATAGAGCTTCTAGCTTTTTAAAAGACTCAATCAACCTCTGATTCCCCCATTCAGACAGATGATTATCATCATAATAAATTGGACGATTATTTTCGGTTCCCGAGCATTTATTTTGTTTACACAATGATTCTTCCACATGTATAACCTTAACACCACACATGTCTACCAACGTATCAAATACATTAATAACATTAGAGTTTCGCTTGATGTAGTCATCATATGAAATGAAAAGATCTTGATAATCCCCTTTTAAAAGCATATTTCTAGCCATTTTTTTAGGTACTTCATATCCAAACTCAGGAATTGGGCTCAAGAGATATACCGACCTAGATTTAGTAAGAGGACAAAAGGTTTCTTCTGCTGATTTCATAAATAACTCTTGGCGAGTCATACCTATAGCATCATAGAATTGAAACGAGCCTTGCTCATGTTCGCCAATTTTTCCTTCGAGGTAATAGGACCAACGACTAACAAATAAAATAGGTATTTCAAAAAGGTGTTCTTGAATATAATTAAACTCTGTATTAAAAAACTCCTCACAAGAATTATTAAGTTGATTTTTTTTATACGCTCCTTTTAAAGGCATACAGCCTGCCTGTGCTATAAATAATATTGTCTTCGGTTCATTACTTGAAGAAAGCAAAGCGGTGATGATAGCACTGGCATGACTATCACCGAAAACGATAAAATCTATCTCCCCATCTTTATCCCCATAAATACACCTTGATGATCGGAAAGATAACTCACTTAAACATTCTTTTTTTCTTACTTCCCTATTATTATACTCTTGGTCAGCTAAAACTATTTTGTTTGAAAAACGACCATACTCACTAAATCCATTAGTAACATACACAACAACCGAAGACAGTGATACTGCGCCAATTATACCAAGAAAAAAAACAGTCTGTCTGAGCGATGAAAATTTCAATTTATTAGCTTTTTTTTCAACATACCGGTATGAGAAATCGGCTAATATTAAGGTAATAATTATTCCACTGAGGACATTTTGATATTCAATATTCTCATAATACCTCAACATGAATACAAATACTGGCCAGTGCCATAGATAGATAGAATAAGACGTTGTTCCTAAATATTGAACAACCCTATTTTTGATCAAAAAGGCTTCTTGATACCGTGCTATTAAAATTAAATAAGCCCCTAATGTAGGTAAAATAGCCCAAAAGCTTGGCCAATAGTATGTATCATCCAAAAAAAATGCACTAAAAAATATTAGTAAAACACCACTATAAAATATAACGGGACTATTCTTAAACTGTATTCTTGAAGCATGAAAATATGCGACAGCGCCAACTAGCATCTCCCAAGCACGAGAGAACAAATTAAAGTAACTGCTGTCGACCCTATTAACTCCTAGCCATATCGAGTAAATTAGTGACAACAGCAATAAACAATGTATTACTAAAGAAACTTTTCCTACTTTCAAAAATTTAACAATAATAAATAAAATGATAGGAAAAATCACATAAAACTGCCACTCTATCGACAAGGACCAGGTATGTAATAACAATTTTTCATATGATGCTCCATTAAAGTAGCCAGCTTCAGAAGAAAATATAATATTTGATAAGAATACTGGTGTCGCCGCTAAATGTTTCCCCAACTGCCTGAATTCAGATGGAAGTAGAAAGAACCACCCTATAATGAGTAGAGCTATACACAAAACAATTAGAGCTGGAAGAATTCGACGTGCTCTCGCCAAGTAGAAGTCAATAAATGAGAATTTTTCTTCCCTTAACCCCTCATAAATTATTTTTGTCATTAGCCAGCCTGAAATAACAAAAAAAACATCGACCCCAATAAACCCTGCATTAAGCCCATTGACTTGAAAGTGAAAAAGTACCACTAAAGATACTGCAACAGCCCTTAAAAAATTGAGATCATAACGAAATGTCAAAATACTATTCCTGTGATAAATTTATTTAGTAATTGTTTGAGAAATTAGAGAAAGAAAAGATTTTACATGATGTTGGAATGAGTATTCTTTTACTGATTCGATCATTTTAGTATCAGGTTTATTTTCTTTAGCTGCAGTCTCGATAGCCAATTTTAGAACTTCATTTAGGGAGTCTAAATTATCTTCCTTTGCCTTATAAAAAAAGGACGAACCACAAACTTGATTATAAATAGCATTATCCCAACAAATAATTCTATTTCCAGAAGCCATAGCTTCTATTAATGAATGTGAAACTCCTCCCCCCCCTAATAAACCTGTACCTGTGAGGTGGATGCTAATATCCAGGGTAGCTAATAAGGCAGGTATTTTATCATTATCGACAACACCTAAGTGTTGAATCTCAACTTGACCTTTTAGCTTTGTAATTGCTTCAATTAAATGATTCTTTTCACTTCCATCACCAGCAACGATAACTTTAAGATTTTTAACGCCAATAAAACTAGGTAAACTATCAATAAAAAAGTCTATACCCTTTTCGAGATTAAGACGTCCGATAAAACCAATGACTATAGGATTACCATTTTGTTTTTGGGTAAACTTGTCTAGATAAATACCATTATTGATAACTGTAGAATCTACGCCTTTTAACTTATAAAAGTCAGCTGTATCTTGTCCATTTGAAATGACTATTTTCGATATCTTTAGTAAAAAAACTTCAATCAACTTTATAACGCTTAACATAAAGCCTGAACGACGTTGAGCAAGCTCTTTTTCTAAAATCCCTCTAATCCATGTACCTTTAATACACTTAGAGCCAAAACAGCCATAGCTAGCCGCAATATTGTCAATAAAGGTGCCAATGCAAAAAACATAGTGATTCGGATTGTTTATTTCTTCTTTAAGATGTCTCCGACAAAATCGAGAAAATTTAATAATCCTTTTGATTTTGCCATAGGCAGTTACGTCGATTTCTTTATGCTGAACCGTCAAAGGGAAAATGATTTTACTACCCATTTCCTGCACAGAAAGCGCATTCACGACTGTGATTTTTTCAAAATAACTCAATATATCAGCTGAGTTAACGAAGTTATTTAACCAGGTTTCACGACCGCCGCCGCCAATTGATAAATTGCTATATATAATAATTGTCAGTGATTTTTTTTTGTTCACTATATTTCCAAAACTTATAAAATAAAATAGAGGTTGTATATACCTCAGTTATTTATGTGTATTCATTGCGATATGTCTGATAGGAGAACTATAACATAACCCCCTAATAGTATTTCAGCGAATAAATCCTAGGGGGTATGATTCTTTGAAGAAAATATTTTTTGATTAATAAAAAATTTTATTAATTTTTTTTCTTTAAAATACAAAAAAATCAGGGTTAAAAGCAATAACAAAATACAGAGGTAATTAATATAACTATTATCGTGAAACATTAATGTGATTATACAAATAAGCGTCACATAATTATAGTTTTTCAAAGTCAATTTTTTCCAATATCTATTTGATACATATGCTCTTAAATAAAAATATAGAATAAAAGTAAAAGCCGTAGAGATAGCCGCTCCTTTTGCCCCCATCATAGGGATTAAATATAAATTCAAACTAACATTTAGACAGGCACAAATAAAAGTAATAGGCATTAATAGTTTAGTTTTCCGCGCGATAGCAATCCCAGAACTACCGACTTCTGCCAATGTATAGTAAATAGGAAAAAGTAGTAGATAGGGAAAAATATCCACTGCGCCTCTAAATTCAACTCCCAAGATCAGAACTAATAAGCTTTTAAACAAAATAGCTAATAAAAATACAATTAATAATAATCCTGACACGATTAAACCAACTCTTTCATATTCGTAGCTAGACTTATCTTCTTTCGCCCAAGCTAAACTTACTGGCACCCAATAGGTAGATATAATAGTTTGAAACAATACCAGGGCTGCAATTAACTTATAAGAAGCCGCATATAAACCTAATTGCTGATAATCGCTCATAATACGGAGCATATACTGATCAGCCGAATAAAGAACCCACATAAATAAAGTTGATACGAGCAAAGGAAGTGAATATCTTGCCAATTTTAAGAAAAGTGATTTGTCGAAATTAACTATTTCTTTAGTATGAACGGGAGGGTTCAGTTTCAGAATACCAAATACAATAACAATGAAGATTGAAATAGCATTTGCACTTAATATCGCTTTCAAGTCTGTAGCTATATTCAGTGAGATAAAACTTAAAATTAACAGTACATTGGTTATAGATTGAATAATGAGAACCAATGAAAAAGAGATCGCACTCCCCTCCATTCGAAAAGCAAGTTGTATATACCTCAAAATCACAGATTGAAATGCAATAACAGCGATTAAAATCAGTAAGGTAAAATCAATATAACCAAATAAAAAATTAGAAATCGGTTCGCTAAAGCACCATAAACTTAAAACAACAACTGCATAAAGTCCAAGATTTAATCCTAATGTATGTAATAGTAATTTTCTTTTAGATTTCTCTTCATAAAATTCCCGGACATAACCTTGATCAAAACCAGAAAAAATTGCGAATAATAACAGTTGGATAGTGACCTGTGCTAGTGATACTTGAGCATAGGTTTCAGGGGTAACGATACGGGTTAATATAGGTACGCTTATCAAACTTACGAATGAAGCAACTGCAGGTCCAAGCGAAAAACCTAATAACTTTCTAACTGCCATTATTTAACAATCCATAATTTGAAGAGCAAAGCCTATTTTAATGCCATGTGCTTTTAGCAGCCAATAACTTTGGCATAAACTTTTGAAAGCAATTCAATCACTGCGGACTCACTATAACGATTAAGGCATGATTTACGAATGTCAGAGGACTCAAATTTTTCATAATTATCGTACATTTCGATTAGAGCATCAGAAAGTGCTTGCACGTTATCCTTCTCAACTAAATAGCCGTCCGAAGGTTGGACTATAGATTCTGGACCTCCGCATCTAGTGGCAACAACAGGACGGCCTAAGGCCAGTGATTCTATGATAGAAACACCAAAAGTCTCGACATGACTAGATAATGCGTAGGCATTACTTTCTAAAATCATGTCGACTACTTCAGCTCGACTTAAACGCCCTAAAAATTTAACTTGTTGTTCTATTCCTAGCTCCTTCGATAATGCGATCAATTTGACTTTACTTGGTCCATCACCACCAATTTTTAGCTGAATATGCTTACTACCTTTAAATGCAGAGGTAAAAGCCCTCAGTAATATGTCTATTCCTTTTATATCGGTTAGTAACGAGGCGTTACAAAAAGTGAAAATTTTCTTTTGTGTCAAACTTAAATCACTTACCTGCTCAAATCGAGAAGATAGTATATTTGGGATAGTAAGCCAATTTGTATTAGAATCAAAGATATCACTCAACACTTGAGCAAAGGGTTCACTAACTGCAATACAACTATTAGCTTGATTAACAACACCTTGAGCAAGCTCCAACTGTTTATCATTTAATAATTTTCGCGCATAATGAGTACTATGTTCCGTTATTACATAAGGGATTCCATATTTTTCTTTAACAGCTTTAGCTAACACCCCACCATGTAAAATAGAATGAACATGAATTACATCAGGTTTTCCATTTCCCTCAATATACCTCTCAAATAGTTTCATCCCCGTATTTAGGCAAAACCAAGAATAGGCATTAGGCACCTTAGGTAAAAAACATAAATCATTTTTGATATATGTTTCGACTCCTTCATCGTTAAATATTAAAGTCCCCTTTGGCGCTTTAAGATAATTTTTAAATTTTTTAAAGGAAAAAATATTTGCGTATACCACACCTACCTGATGTCCATGTCTAGATAAAGCTATTGCTTGTTCACGAAAAAAACTCCCTCCGACATCCCCTTCTTTTTCAGGATACCATGACGGGAATAAGCATAAATGATTAGCCATTAATCAGTGAGACCTTGTAAATAACCATGCATGGGCAAACTAAACACCTCTTTTGCTAATTTTTCAGCAACAGGGAAATCACCTTTTTGATAGCCCAAACCATGAAACGCTGTTTGCTGATGCATACACTTACCATAATAAACAACGGTTGGAATGCCTTGAGCTTTGTAGCTTGCCATCACCTCATCACGGTTTTCATCTACCAAGGTATATTGCGCCCATGAACTTAAGTAACCTTCTGGTACTTTTGGTGTTTTATAGGTAGTAGCTAATTCTCGTTCGTAGTTAGCTGCAGCTTTATTTCGATTAATTAATTCTGTCGGAAATTCAGCCAGTTTTTCTAGTAGTATGGCTGCTTGAATAGTATCTAAACGACTATTCATGCCAATGCGTACGTTATCGTATTTATCTTGTCCTTTACCATGGACACGGTATGACTTTAATAATTCAGCATACTCATCATTATTAGTAAAAACAGCACCACCGTCACCATAGCAACCTAATGGTTTTGCCGGAAAAAAGCTTGTTGTGGCAATATCACCAAAACTCCCTGCCTTCTTTCCATTAATTGAGCCACCAAAGCCTTGGGCAGCATCTTCTATTAACTTTAGACCATATTTATTGGAAATTTTTTCTATTTCGGGGTAACTAGCCGTTAAGCCAAACAAATCAACCGCGATGATAGCTTTTGGAACCAACTTTCCTTCAGCAATCGTTTTTTGAATTCTTTTTTCTAAATCAATAGGACAAATATTAAAAGTGTTTTCATCAGAGTCTACAAACACTGGCGTAGCATTAGCAAAACTAATCACCTCAGCCGTCGCAAAAAAAGTAAATGTAGGGCAAAAAACGGCATCTCCTGCTTTTACATCTAAAACCATCATAGCTAAAGTCAATGCATCAGTGCCATTCGCACAAGTTATTGCATGTTTAACACCAACGTATTCTGCAAGTTTTTCTTCAAGCTCTTGAACTTCAGGGCCCATGATATAATTACCATGGTCTAACACCGTTTGAATGCGCTTATCTATACGTGTTTTTAAATGTTGGTACTGTGCTTGTAGGTCGATGAATTGCATCAAGTTTACTCAGATGTTTTTATTAGTTGATTATTTATTAATTGGTAAGTAGCACTCGTATGTTGACAGGTGGCTTTTCCTTCACCTAGAACAGGCAAATCAAGTTGTTCACCGTACTGACTCATCCAGCCAATTTGCTTAGCCGGAACACCCACCACAAGAGCATAAGGTTTCACATCTTTATTAATTACAGCACCCGCACCAACAAAAGCATATTCGCCGATGGTAACGCCACAAATAATGGTGCAATTTGCACCTAATGTTGCGCCTTTTTTAACGATCGTATCTAAGTATTCATTTTTACGTTCTACACCAGAGCGTGGATTATAGACATTAGTGAATACCATACTTGGGCCACAAAAAACTTCATCTTCGAGATGAACATTGTCATAAACTGAAACGTTGTTTTGAATTTTGCATTTGTTACCAATGGTAACTTTATTGCCTACAAAAACATTTTGTCCAAGAGACACTCCCGTTCCAATTTGAGCTTGTCCACAAACATGTGCAAAATGCCACACCCTTGAGTCATCGCCGATTACAGCGCCATCATCAACGATGGCAGTTTCATGTTTATAATATGTCGCCATTACAGTGCTCTTATTTGCTTAAAACTTTACTTACAAAAGGATGAATATCTGAAGTATTTGTTACAATATCTTGATTACGAATACTGCTTACAATTTCTATACTTTTACGTGCTTCTTCCAAACCAAACCCACCGCCGTTAATAATATGCTCATAACTTTTTGTGTGGAGATCAGTAAAACCACCAGAGAATTCAATTTCATTACCGTCAACCGTGATTGAACGATAGGTTCTTTGACCTGAAGCTTTTATTTCTTCAGGAATATAGTCATAATTTACTGATAAAAACCAACGTACCTTAGCGTGTTTAAACTCTAAATAACCAGCACTACTATCTTGCTGTTTTAGATGAGCTTCATTCTGTTTAAGCTCACCAAAAACCCAACCTAACATGTCATAAAAATGAACACCGATGTTAGTTGCGATACCACCTGATTTATTATCATCACCCTTCCAAGAATTAAAATACCAGTGTCCGCGACTAGTTAAATAGGTTAAATCAACATCAAAAATTTTGTTTGGATTTTTAGCAATTTCATCTGCAACATAGGCTTTAAGATCAATGATACTTTGATGTAAACGAAGTTGAAGAATATTATAAACTTGTTTACCTGTTTCTTCCTGTACTATTTGTAAAGCATCAATATTGTGAGGATTCAGTACTAGAGGTTTTTCACAAATAGCGTGTGCATCATTTCGTAAAGCAAAACGAATATGAGAGTCATGTAAATAGTTTGGTGTTGCAATACTTACATAATCAATTTGGGTACCGCTTCTTTTTAATAAATCTATATGACGGTCGAAACGTTCATATTCAGTAAAAAAATCAGCCTCTGGAAAATAACTATCAATAATACCAACGGAGTCATTTTTATCCAATGCGGCAACTAAATGGTTACCTGTTTCTTTAATCGCTTTCATGTGGCGCGGTGCGATATATCCTGCGGCACCAATCATGGCAAAATTTTTCATTTTTATAACCTTAAATCTGAAGAGTCTTTGTCTAAAATATGCTTAACGTCGTAAACTACACTAATTTTTACCTACAGCTCTAATTGCTTCGATACTATACTCTTGTTTAACTTCTGTAGGATTTGCCCAAGAATCATAAACATCAACGGACATATTAAAGTCTTTGAGTTTATCAACAATATCGATAATCTTTTGTATTACATATATGGGGAAACCACCTTTAAAGGTGAGCCCCAAAACTAAAATTTTCGCTTCATCCATACCATTTTTTTTACTAGAAAGCTTTTGCACCGGTTGTGTCGCTAAATAACTTCCCATATCATCATTTAATCTTCGACTAGCTAAAATAATTTCGGGTATGCAGTCTACTTTTTTGCTTTATGTGTTAAGTAATAAGAGTCTACATGGGGGGATAGTTATTTATTATACCTATCTATTTTACTCTTTCAAATTTTGTAATTTTTCTGATTACCACGACATAACAGACAAACATGAAAATAAATCCTGTCAGCATAATGATATCCGGAACATTAAAGTATTCACCCGCAAGACCAATTATTGACATTGCTACTGCAGATATAGAGATAATAAGCAAAGTTTTACGAGAGCTGTAACCTACTCGTTGAAGTATATGATGAAGGTGGTCTCTGTCTGGTTTAAATGGTGATTTACCATTTTTATAACGACGTACCACTATTGCTAACATATCCATTAATGGTACGGCGCAAATCCACAGTGCGGTTACAGGCCTAAATGACGCGTTTTCATTTTGAGTCCCCATAGTAAGCAACCAAATAACACTCAAGCCAATGAACATGCTTCCTGCGTCACCCATGAATATTTTTCTTGCTTTGGACGCTAAACCTAAATTAAAAATTAAATAGGGGATAGTCGCCGTAGCGAGTATTAACGGGTAACTCACGTAATCGTTTTGTCCACTCATAATAAATAATATAGCTATAGCAGTAAAAGTATTAATGCTTAAACTACCGATCAATCCATCAATACCGTCAACCATATTAAAAGCATTGATAACAACAATAATACCGACATAGGTAAATATAATACCTACAGGGCCTAGTGTTACATCACCTAAACCAAACAAATCACCTAAGTTTGAAATATAACCACCTACACCATAAATCATCAGACTTGCGACAATAAGCTGGCCAATAATTCTAATACGTACTTTCAAGTCAAATTTGTCGTCTACCGCACCAATGAAAACCATCATTGCTGAGGCAATGAGGTACATGCGAAGTTCTAAAGTATTAGGGAGCCATAAAAGACTAGCCATAAGTACCGCTATAAAGATTGAAATTCCGCCAATAAGCGGAATATGTCCGGCATGCAGTTTTCGTTCGCTTGGTTTGTCAACTAAGCCAACTTCTATTGCTACCGGTTTAAAAAACTTAATTGCGATAAAGGCAAAGCAAAAAGCGGTAAGTGCAGAGATAAATACTTCCATCATAATTTCATATTAGCTTACGCTAAATTTTCGTCCTTTGGTTTAGTCGATTTATTATTCTTAGTAAAGTGTCTGATTAATACGATAAGTACCGACAATATACCACCCAGCATTGTACCTAGTACTACAATTAATGCACGCTTAGGGCCAGACTTTTTTTCTGGTACTTGAGCAGGGTCAATCGTTTTTAAAACATATTCTGCTGAAACCTTAGTTAGCATCATATTTTTTGTTTGCTCTTCAATCAATTGATAAAAAACTGTTTCCATCGCACTTACTTCTATTTTCTCAAGTTGTTTCGTTAAATAATCAATAGACGACTGTGCTTCTTGTTCGTCTTGCTCTCGCATAAAGTTGTTAACGTCTGTAATTAACCAAACAAGCCATTTTTTTGCAATATCAGGTGAATAAAACTCAATATCGATTGTCACTAGTGTTGTTGCTTTATCTTGTGAAATTGTCAATAAGCTTAAAAATTGTTGATAAGCTTCCCATGAAGATGGCGCTGAAATTTTAGGAAGTGAGACTTTTCTTAACCATTTTTTATTTTTACTATCATAAAGTTCTTTATTAATAACGAGAGAGTCTGTTGCTCTATCCCAATTTTCACTGGCCATAAGCGGTACGAGCAATTCATGTTTAATAATAAAGGTTTCAAGAAAAGCTCGTGATTTTATAATTTCTAGGGCTAAAGCCGTTTTATCAGTGCCACCGCCACCTAAGCTAATACCCGCAAGACTAGCTAGACCACCAAATTGTCCGGCAAGAGCCCCCATTCCACCGGCAGAATCTGATGAGGCTGGAGCTAGTAAAACCGACGCTTTATAAGTATCGGGTTTTGATAAAGCAAAAGCTATAGATGAAACAGCAAATATAAATGAAATAACGATGATAATATATTTCCCTGACCATATAGCTTGCCATAATTCGGCTAAGTTAATTTCATCGTCTGAGTTGTTTTTTTCGGCAAGTTGTTCAGCAAGCAAAAGTACTTCTGGAGAAAACGATGTAGTGGATTGCTGAGTACTATTATGATCCGATTGATTCTGATTTGACACTTGCAGATTTTCCATACTTAACTATTTGAATAACAATAGGACACTTCCCTATTAAAGCTTGCGAATTATACTGCATTAGATTTAGTTAAGCCAACGTTTTGCTGATCTTCAATGATGGTTTGTCATTGTTCTTGGCTAAGTGTAATACTCATGATTATCTCCAAAAATAAGTTTGGAGAAAGATATCGACGGTCGAGAATTAAAGACAGGTGTTGTTAGCTATAAGTTTAATAAAATCATATAAGGTATTCAGAGCAAGCTTAAAAAAAAGTAATAATAATTCAATTATCGATAACCAAAAAAACGGCTACATAGCCGTTTTATCTGTATTTACAAATTCATCTCACTCCCAACAACTCAAATCATCACTGGGTTTTATTAATAATGGTAAACATATTAACGCGCTTGATAATACGCCTCTTTTAAGCGATTCGAATTTTCATAAATATATTCACTGCCTAAACGGTCATGATTATAAAAGGCACTATCAAGGTTATAAAACTGCTTAGTGTTATCGCCAGTACCTGGTGTTAATCTATTCTGGCTTTCCCCAATGAGCGTATTCACTGAATAATTCCACTTAGGCTTGCCTCTTACTTGGAAGTATTTATTATTGTAATCTTTACGTGGTGTTAACGGTATTGAAAAGCCAAGGCCAATAAATTGATTAGCTTCTTCACCATCAATTTTTGTATTTTTATAGGTTAAATTTAACGACACATCACCAAACATTCTCTCTACTTTAAAGATTAAACCTTTATCGCGTTGCCAGTATTTTCCTACCTGTAGTTCAGCAGTCGCATTAAGATGAGCGTTATAATATTTATACGTACCAACAAGCACCTCTCTTGGTTCAGGTTCTTTTGGCGACCTACAACGCAAAGCTAAAATATTACACCCCGCGTAAGCCCTGCCTGTTGGTACTAATTGGTTTTCATATATTGCCGTGAACAGGTTTAATTTATGAGCACCACCAACACTTTGCCAACGAGCTTCGTTCGCTACATAGTTATAAGTATCACGATAGCGACCAAAAAAAGTCATGTTTTTTACCGAATACGGTAATGAAAAGGTCTGATGAAAGCTATATTCTTTTAGTCCTGTTGTTTGCTTATCATCAGCGAAATATTGACCATCTTCAAAGTTCTTGGTTTCAGCAAACTGTGCAACATGTGCAGCGGTTAAAGCAGCACCAGTCCATAAGGGTAATTCAACGTGGCTAATTAAGGCTACAGATGCATCAAAAACGCCAAGCTCTGTACCTACTCTGGAGGCTATTCCAGGCCAAAAGGTAAAGCGTGGTTTTAGCCAAAAATTATTGCTATTATCAGCATCTTCCGATGTCAACCGCTCAGTGGCAAAAGTATCGGTTGATATATCAATTTTTAAAGGCTTATCATCTCTTAAGAAGGCATCATATTCAGCAATACTACCTTTTACGACTAAAGTTGAAATTTCTCGCTCTTTCAGTACTAACGTAAAGTGCGAGTAATTATGATGTATGTTTTTGCTTATAATCCCTAGAATAACGCCAAGCCCATCTATTTTGTTACGGTTATAAATGTGATCTTCAAGTTCTACATAGACCGTATTTACGTCAGCTTCAGCGACCCTGATTGATTCAAAACCTCCTTTAACCAGTAATTTTCTTAACCGTAATCGCTCAAGTGCACCTGAGCGATAAGCATCATCTAACTCAATATTATTTATAGCTAATGCTACATATTCACCCGTTCGTGCTAATCCACCATCACCTTTGCCATGGTTTATCGAGTTACTTTTTGGGTGCGATGAATGAGTGCCTGCGTCATAATCAAGCGGTATAGTTAACCCTATTCCATAATAAACATCATCTTTTAATGCTTCGTTACTACTAGAGATAAGTAGTTCAGAAGTTAATTGAATACCGCTGCTCAACCACTTTTTAGGTGAAGATAAATGCATACCTAATTGAGTATCAGCTGCATCATATTCTGCTGAAAGCTTTACCCATTGATAAGGCTGCCACTCAACACCCGCAAAAACACCATCAAGGCGCCCTTGGTTTGAGTCGCTTTGTCCGATACCAACAGAAATATTAACGTCTTCTAGGATATTTTTTGTCGCCACAGCATACTTAGCATCAAAATAGTTCGCTGCGCCACCCAGATCTTGAATACCTACCGCTAAACTAAACCAGTCCTTTGGAATAAAAGGAATACCTATTTTAATGTTAGCTGATAGATCTGTAGGGCTATTACCACCATTGGGGGCTTGGTAATCAGCTAACCGGGCTGAAACTTCAATATACTTCCACAAGCCCACACCAAAGTTGTAATTATCTCCGTTTCTATAACCATCCCTTGTTTCAACTTGATTACTGTATTTAAGGTAAAGCGTACCTTCATCAAACAATGTGGCTGTAGGGGTATTTATTAGTCCGCTATACCCTTGAAAAGACATAGTTGCCTCAGGTTCAGCGGCAGTAATAAAACAAGGCAGTAAAGCCAATACAAACAAAATACGGTGCTTCATTTTAATAAATCCTAACAAGGTTAATTCTAACTATTGATAATAAGAGGTCGTAGAGAAAAATAGCGCCAGATGCTGTGTTACTTGGCTCAACAAAATCATAGGGTTTGTAATGCTATAACTAAAAAATCTATGCCAAATATTCAATCCCGAATAGTTTTTAAATCATCATAACAAAAAAAATCCACAGTTTAATGACCATTTAAACACCAAGCCATTAGTTTTAAAATACTGGCGTATTAAGTGACTTTTTTCAATTCGATAATTTCAGCTGTTTTTGTTGGCTCTTTTTCTTTTTGTAGCCACACTAAATCACAGATTCCATCGGTGGGGTTAAATCCTGTTGGGGCCTTAAGCAATATCTCACGAATTAACTCATGGTCGAACGCATGACAGGCATTATCGAGTTTTTTTAGCAAGGGTTCTAGCTCATGCCAATCAAGCATGGCTTCTTGTGCACTCATAATACGCTCATGAATAGTCCCTGAAACGTTATCACCTATAAGAAGTTCTTCATAAAGCTTCTCACCAGGCCTTAACCCAGTACATTTAATAACAATGTCACCGTTAGGCTTGTGATCAGATTTAACCGAAAAACCACTCAAGTGAATAATTTTACAGGCTAGGTCATAAATTTTTACTGGCTCGCCCATATCAAGTACAAATACATCTCCACCTGTGCCCATAGCACCGGCTTGAATAACAAGTTGAGAGGCTTCAGGTATCGTCATAAAATAACGAGTAATGTCTGGGTGCGTTAATGTTACCGGACCACCGCCCTTAATTTGCTTTCTAAACAAAGGAACCACAGATCCAGACGAACCTAAAACATTACCAAAGCGAACCATACAAAAACGCGTTTTATCTTGTGTTTTAGACAGCGCCTGTAGTACCAACTCAGCCACACGTTTAGTGGTCCCCATTATATTAGTAGGTCTAACGGCTTTATCGGTAGAAATTAATACAAAAGTCTCAACATTGGCGTTTATGGCAGCACGCGCTGCATAATAAGTACCAAAAACATTATTCCTGACACCTTCAACAACATTATGCTCAACCAATGGTACATGCTTGTATGCGGCAGCATGGTAAACAGTTTGAACGGCAAAACTTTTCATCACCGTTTCAATGCGATTAACGCGTTGCACTGAGCCCATAATAGGCAATACTTCTACGATTAAACCGTGTGTTAATTTATATTCATTGAGCTCTTTATCAATGGTATACAAACCAAATTCAGACGACTCAAATAAAATTAATTTAGCTGGCTGTAGCCGAATAATTTGGCGACATAATTCAGAGCCAATAGAGCCGCCAGCGCCAGTAACCATAACAATTTTATCCGCGACATTAGCATTCATTAACTCAGGTTTAGGCTCTACTGGGTCGCGGCCTAATAAATCTTCAACACCAACATCTTTAAACTCTTCAAGGTTAGCCTTACCGTCAACAACATCAGCCATGCCAGGAATAGTTAATACCTGAATACCGAGTGACTCAATTTTACTCAACACTTCTTTGCGACGTGACCTTGAAGCACTGGGCATAGCTAGTAATATTTTTTCTATACTTTTACTTTTAATAAGGCTTGGAATTGCCTCGGGAGCATAAACATGAATCCCCTGAATTACACTTTTTTGTAATGCAACATCATCATCAACAAAAGCAACCGCGTGATATTCAGGCCCTTGTGATAAAGCGGTTGATAACTGACGCCCTGCAGAGCCAGCACCGTAAATTAAGACTGAGTTTTTTTTATGCCAGCGTGGGTGGCTAATAACCGCCCTTACGCCAACTCTTGAACCACCAATCAATATTAAACATAAACTCATGAAAATAAAAGGAACAGTACGAGGTATATTAGCTGTAAAGAAGTAAGAAAAACCAATGATTAATACCGCAGAAAAAATACTACCTAGCCCAATAGCCCAAATAGCTTGCATATTCATATAACGTAAAACGGCACGATACAAACCTAGTTTTACAAAAACGAGTAAACTAAACGGCAACACACAGGAAAAAACTAGCCAGTAATCTTGTTTAAATAGAGGAAAGAAGCTTTCAAGACGCATAAACAAGGCGCACCAAAAGGCTAAAAATAAAAATACTGAATCTATTAATAGTGAAATGGCGCGCTTATAGGGGCGTGGTAATTTCAAAATTGATTGAATCAAAGTCACTAACTAATTCCTTTTATAAATTAAAATACATATTCTTTTTACAGAACGACTTAGTATAAACTAAAAAGATAGAAATTTAACTGAAATTTAACTGAAATTTAACTGAAAAAAAGAACCTATAACAGATTTTATTATGGGGTCGGGGAAATCCATTTCTGTACATTTACACAATAATTAGCCTTTTGTATTAATGGAATTCGAGGTTCTAAATTTTTTACTCTAAAGTCTCACTTACTGTTTCGGATAATATAGTTCAATAACGACTTGTATCTGCAAACTTACAAACCGTCACCTTAGAAGTATCTGCTCGAAGATCCACTTCCTTTGCTTTAGTTATTCCGGCTATCAATTAAAACAACATCCACAAAAATAACTTATCGGCATTCTGATTGTCTATTAAACCAACGTAAGGTGGAAGTTACTTATTAGATAATACCGGAGCCATTATCCTGAATCCAGATCTAACAGCACGATACTCTTCAGCCGTAATTCCCGAAGTATCTTATCGGGAATCCGGTTTTTTAATTGTTATTAATTCCTACTAATATAACTTAGTAATTATAGCCAATGCTGCATTTCTTTGAGTCCACAACTTTCAAGCGTGACTAACCTTTACTAGCCAAACCAAACACCTGCTTAACAACACTAACAGTCTTATCAATTTCAGCTTGAGTTAATGTCGGATGAACTACAAACATCAAACTGGTTTCACCTAATTTAACGGCATTAGACAAACGCTTTTCAGGTCTAAAACCCGTATTATCAAAAGCCTTCTCTAAGTAAACTTCAGCGCAACTCCCCTGAAAACAAGGAACGCCTTTAGCAACAATTTCATTAACAATGCGATCACGATCCCAACCATTAGCTAAAAAGTCAGGCTTAATAAACATATAATGCTTATATTCGGCATGTTCACTGTATTCAGGTACTTCAACTAAGCGCACCAAATCAAAAGCACTTGCCGCTTCATCTAGTTGTTTGGCATAAGCTTGGCGAGATTGAGTCCAAGAATTCATGCGAGTTAATTGAATACGCCCAATAGCAGCTTGCATTTCTGTCATACGCCAATTGGTACCAAAACTTTCATGTAACCACCTAAATCCTGGTGGATGTTCCTTGTTGTAAATGGCATCCCACGATTTGCCATGGTCTTTATACGCCCACATGGTTTTCCATAATGTTTCATCATTAGTAGTAACCATGCCGCCTTCGCCGCCGGTAGACATAATTTTATCTTGGCAAAAAGACCAAGCGCCAACATGACCAATAGATCCGACACTACGGCCTTTATATTTAGCGCCATGCGCTTGAGCACAATCTTCAATCACATAAAAACCATGCTTTTCACTTAACGCCATAATGGCATCCATTTCAGCAGGCATGCCGGCTAAATGCACCACAATTACAGCTTTAGTATTATCAGTTAGAACGGCCTCAATGCTTTCAGCTGTAATATTTTGGCTATTTAAATCAACATCAGCAAATACAGGTTTTGCGCCTGCCGTTACAATGCTTGAAGCCGAAGCTAAAAAAGTACGCGGCGTGGTAATAACTTCATCACCAGCACCTATACTCATAGCCTTTAATGCAATGTCTAGTGCTAAGGTGCCATTACCTAATGCAACGGCATATTTACTATTAGCAAAACTAGCGAATTCTTTTTCAAATTCACGACCTTCTTGGCCGGTCCAATAATTGACTTTATTAGATAATAAAACGTTTTGTACAGCATCAGCTTCTTCTGGGGTAAAGCTAGGCCACGGGGAGAATTTTGTATTTAACATAAGTTTTACTTTTTAGAAATATCGTTGAGTAAATTAGAAGAGAATGTAACTAAGCTATTATTAACTGATCCACGGTCAATAGTTGAACCTTCAAATAAATTTTCAAGGTTCGCTTGTTTTTTAACTTCTTCGTATAGATCTTTTTCGATATAGTTATCAATAACATTAAATTTTTCATTGCTTTGGATAGATTTGATAATTAATTTTGCTAATCTACTAACTTCTATAAAATTATACTTTAATCTATCAACAGTTACTTTTTCATATTTTGACTTCTCTACTAAACTGTTGATTAATGACTTATCTTCAAGTGTAGGAACAGGAATAATTTGTAAACTTGAAAAAATATGGCTATTACAACTCAATAAATTTGACCCAAGTAACTTTGTTATTTGATATTCATCAAATTTATATTGTTCACTTAAAGATGAAAAATGAATAAAGTGTTTGTTTGTAGAGTATTTTAACAATTCGGATACAAAAGCAACGTTACCTGTCCAATATGACTCTAATGTCTCTTTAGCATGAGGAACAACAGCCGCACAATTAATAATATGAGTGATTTCCACCCACTTAATATCATCTAAAGACATAAATTGACTGTACTTGATAAAATCAATTTTATGAAGTTCTAACTCCAAACATATCTCTGTCCCTAACATACCTCTAGAACCAGTCACTAAAATTTGCATTTATATCATACTCGACACTTTCAATGACTCAACTTTAAAGGGTTTTGCAATCGTCTTCTCATTTAATATAGACTTAGAAACAACAACCTCTGTCCAGTGTCGTAATACCATAGCATCATAATTAATATCACTTTCATAAGGCATATTTAATTGAGCCTTCAAGTAAAACTCTACTGGATTAAAACCAAGTTGAGCGCAAAAAGGCGTTGTTCCAGAAAAACGACTATTAATTTCGAATAACTTAGGCACCCCATCATCAAGTCTTAATTGGAAATTACATGACCCATAGATCCCAAGCTTTAATGCTAAGGCTTTTACGTAACTTTCAATGACAGTATTTTTTTCAGGGAAAGCTCTATAAGTGTCTCCCGCACGAAGATCACGTTTCAAACAAAGAACGTCCGAGATCTTATCTTTAACAGCCACAACCGTACAGGTGAATTCATCACCGTCTAAATATTCTTGTATAACCGGACCATCCACAGAGTCTATGGCATTTTTAGCCTCCTGTGCATTATTTACTTTATATACACCGATAGAACGACAACCAACCCTTGGTTTAATAATTATAGGGTAGTGTAAATTATTTAAATCGACATCATTAGGGAACCTTGTATTAGGAGCATCAAAGCCATTATCTACAAGAAATTTGTAAGTAGAATATTTATCATCCGCAATTTCTATAACGTCCTTAGGACACACTGCGGTTTCCGTTTGACATTTTTGATATAACTCTGATGAAAAATCAGCCGCTTTTAATAATTCGACATCAGTGCCAGGAAAGTAATAGTTAATATTGTTTTCTACACATATCTGACTTATAACATCAAAATAATCACTTGCAGATGCAGCCGGAACTAATATAGCTTCATCGCCACCGTATAAACCTGAAGCCAGTGGACTCATATCGGCAGCAATAACATTTATGTCTAAATCATCAATTAACTTAATCGATTTAATGATACCTTGACCTACACCACCACCAGCACCTGTAACTAGAATATTTATCATTTTACCCTTCATTTATAAAAACTTAATAATTTTGTTTGTGTTTCTAAACTAAGACTCGACTCAGACAGTGATCTACAATGAGCTTCTACATCATAATTGATAATCTTAGATTCAAATGTATAAATATTATCATTGAGTTCACAAATTAAAAAAGAAGCATCGGCGCTTCTTGGTTGTCCCAAACTTCCATTTGTTAATAAAAACGATGAAGTTATTTCAACCTTTTCAGTTAACGCCAATAATTCAGATTGGGCTTCCCCATTTTGATACATTTGATATTTTGCACGATGAGTATGGCCAAAAACAGCGCCACGAAGTTTCCTCCTTTCTAATTCATTATAATTATTTAAAAACTCATCTTCTGTATTTAAGTAAGACCAATTCCCATATCTATACATATTTGCATGAGTAAACAAAACACCTTTCCAAAGGTATGATTCCTGCCACTTAAACATACCCTCAAAGTCACTAGTTAACTTATCAGCAGTGAATAGTACTGACTCATTGATAAAGAATGGAAATGGCTTATATTGATATTCTTTATCATTTTGAATATCAAAATATATTTGGTCATGATTACCCTTGATAAATATACAGTTATATTCTCGTTCAAACTGTTTCAATATATCTATCGTTTCTTGCACCAATACACCATAAGTTAGGGTATCTCCCAAGATAATCAATTTATCAAACTTCAATGTTGATAACGTTTTACTTACCTCTTTTAAAGCATAGTAATTAGCATGAATATCATTTATGACAACAAATTTCATTTATGACCTTTAAACCTAGATTCTGCTTCTGACGCTAAATGCGATATACCATCTCGTACAAAAACTTTTTTTATAGTCAAAAATAATATTTTTATATCTATCCAAAAACTATGATTCTCAACATACCATACATCATATGAAAACCTTTGCTCCCAACTTACCGTATTACGGCCATTAACTTGCGCCCAACCAGTAATGCCGGGACGCACATTATGGCGCTGTGATTCAGTTTTACTGTATAAAGGCAGGTATTCAACTAAAAGTGGCCTAGGCCCAACTAAGCTCATATCACCTTTAATTACATTAAGTAAACCTGGTAACTCATCTAAGCTCGTAGACCGTAAAAAAACACCGAATGAAGTCAAACGTTGTTCGTCGGGTAATTGCTCCCCATTTTTATCTACTGCATCTAACATAGTGCGGAACTTCATCATTTTGAATAAATTACCATGCAAGCCAGGACGTTGTTGGGTGAATAATATTGGCGATCCAAGTTTAATACGCACTAAAATGGCAGTGCTCAATACAATCGGAAAAAGAATTATCAAAGCAAAAACACTAATAAAAAGATCAAATATTCGTTTCATTATTTATCCAATCCCATTATTTTTAACAACTCTTGATTAACTTTATGAACATCGAATTTTTCAATTGCTATTACATGGCTTTTATCGCCCATACGTTGCCATTCTCCTTGATTTTCGATAAACCAAATCATTCTTTCTGCTAATTGTTCAACATTTGCTTTTTCCACTAACCAACCATTTTCACCATTAACAACGGTTTCTTTACAACCGGGCACATTAGTAGTAAGTATTGGTCTTCCCATTGCCATTGCTTCAAGCACAGTTCTAGGCATACCTTCATGATAAGATGGCAAAACAAATATATTAGATTTTTCTATATAAGGCCTGACATCATCAGTCCCACCATGGTAGTTGATAATGCCCTCATCATGCCATGAAGTAACTTCATTTAAAGAAATACCGTCAGGTGATGGATCTTCCGGCCCAACCAAATTAAAAATTGCGTTAGGGAACTTATCTTTTACAATTCCTGCTGCTTTAACATATTCCCTAATCCCCTTGTCACCTAACAAGCGAGCGATTAATAGAAAAGAGTATTCATTCGATAGTTTAGACTTAGAAAAAAGTGATAGGTCAACACCAGAGCCATTGACTAAACTACAACGTTCACTATCAATGAGTTTATTATCAATAAAAACTTGCATATTATCTTTGTTTTGAAAGATAACACCTTTGGCATTTTTTAATGAAGACCGATATAAAACTTTTACAGTTTTCATTAATATATTTTTTATAAAGCTACCTTTTTGAAAGGCAAAGCCCAGACCAGTTACCAAGGCATAAAAATTATTAACACCTGAAAATCGAGCTGCTAGTCCCCCCCAAATAATAGGTTTTATTGTATACGCAACCACTAAATCAGGTTTCTCCTGAATAAATATTTTTTTTAACTTCAAGTATGTTTTGATATCCTTTATTGGATTCAATCCATTTCTCTGTACAGAATAGTTTAGATAATTTGCACCAAGCTCCTCAATAATATTTATTTCTGCTCTTGTTGCGTTTGTGGCTAGTGCTGTAATTTCATTATGTTTAGCCAAAGACACAATTAATTCTTTTCTGAAGTTTGTGAGTGATTTCGGTAACGCCCCTATAATTATTATTTTCAAATTAGCTCCAATTCACTTCAGACAAAACCGATTGATAACTTTTCGATACGCTTTCTATAGTATAATTGTCCATGATATATTGATGATTAATTTTTGCCATATTTTTTAGTTTGTCTTCATTAAGATCTAACACACTAAGAATTAAATCTGCTAAATATTGTGGATTTTGTGCTTCAACAAGCATACCTTTACTTGGAATTATCTGCCGAGCATCTCCAACATCAGTACTGACCACAGGTAAAAAATTATACATAGCTTCTAATAGGACGTTCGGGAAACCTTCTGTTTTACTTGCCAAAACGAAAACATCTATATTTGAATAGAATTGTTGGGTTTCCTTAACTTGACCATAAAGAGTAATCCTATTATAAGGTATATTGTTTTCATCGACTATTTTTCTAAATTTACGATTACTGAAGGTTGCACCATTTCCTCCAATTTTCAATTGAGTATTAGGTCTCTTATCTAAAACGAAGCGAAATGCCTTTAAAAGGTTTGGGTAATCTTTCGCACTGTGAAAACGCCCTAAAGTGCCTATAACATTTTGTGAATGAAACTCCCTATTTTCAAGTTTTGTCTGTAGATCAACCTCAATACCATTAGGTATATAAATCAATTTTCCTTTGTAGCCATATTCCTGATGCTGTATCAAAGCATTTTGGGAGCAAAAAATACTACCATTTACAAATTTCGACAAAAAACACGTAAACTTGATGGCTAATTTAGTACTAAACTTTTCTGATGAAATATTATCAAGAGAGTGACGTATATTAAAAAAAACTTTAAATGAACGTCCTAACAAAGCTAGAATTCCTGCAACAAAACATGCGTGATACATCCAAGCAATAATCAAGCTAGTTTCCTGTTTCTCTTTCAATAGTCTTTTAATTTTAAATACAGACAAAAATAGACTAAGTGCATTTTTGCAATTTAAAGAATAAAAGTGCACATTTTCCCTGCTAAGCTTTAGTTTAAATTCATCTGAAATACCCATTAAACTTATTACACGGTGGTTATAACTTGGCATCGATTTTATGAGCTTAATGAGCATCATTTCTGCACCGCCTACTCCTGAAAAGTTTGTTATTATATGGTTTAAGGTTGTCAATATTTTTCCCTATCAATAGACGAGTTATTCTGCATAAATGTGAAAGTTAAAATAATTGGAAAAAAAATATAAAAAATCGAAAGCTTCGACAAAAAGATAATAATTAGTGCGATCAAACAAAAATATTCTTTTTTCTTTAAATTCAGAAGTGCTAAATATGAAACAAATACAGTTGGTAAAATAACACCTAAGTTCAAAATTAATGCTAGAAAAATAGATGTATCATTTACAGCCCCAATGAGGTTGACTTTATCATCAAGTGAAGTGGAGATTAAACCTGTTCCAAAGAGAAACTCATAAGGTCCTGAGCCTAGAAAAGTCATAAGCTCACTTATAAATGTTTCCCTAAACGATAAACCTGTATCAAGCCCTGCTGTATTTCTGTCTATGAAGCGGTAGGTGAAATATGGCAAAGTAACAGAAAGACAAAGTAAATATGATACTGTTAAAAAAACAATCTCCTTTCCTTTATAGGACAGCATTATCGCAATAAACATAAGTGACGCAAAGATAAAACCAAATACACTAAAAGATAGAATTATTGAAGCTAATGACAAGTAGGCAACCATTTTATTAAATAAATTTTTGGAATAAAAATTTAAAAATATTGCAGTAATAGGTGATATAAATGTTGCATAAGAACCAGGCTCATTAAACATTCCACCTAACCTTCTAACATGACCCATTCCTTCTGTTGAAAAGCTACCTCCCCAGCCTTTCTGATTTTGCCCTGTCAAATTTCCGATAAGGTCAAAATCGACTTGAAATTGATAATACAAAATAAACTGAATATAAAAATAAGTAAAATGGCATATCAACGTCATACGTAAAATATATTCAATATTTATATATTTAAAAAAAACCGGTGCTGCCACAGCTACCATTATTACGAGGAGATAAGCTAACATACGTTTTAGATCAGGATTGTCACCAAAGTAAATAAGCGATAATACAGAAGATATGAAAGTTAAAAAATAAAAGCCTACTATCGCACTTGAACCACTATATATACCCTGCAAAGAATATGTATCATTCCTAGAAATTAGGATTGACATGAAAATAACACCAACACCAGCAAGTAATGTCAAGGGGGCCACACCAATAGATGTGAAGTATACTCCCTGCAAAGTTGAGAACAAAAGTATTATGAAGCCGAAGCGGTCAATCCCTCTAGTCATTTGCTTTTTTTATCCTACGATGAAATACTATTTTATATTGATCTTTTAAAAATAAACTTAAGCCTATTAATAAGGGTGTTATACACTCTAAGTTAAAGTTTATTTTTAAACCAAGATTGACTTCATGCCCACCATGTAACCTGAAACGATAATAATTCGACTTATTTCTAATGTTCTTTTTAGTAGACAAACTTCGTTTAGATGCTTCGTAATAGCATAGACATGCACCATTTGGTGATTTAACTCTATTAAGAAATGACATATCAGAAAGCCCACCTTCCTGATATTCCACAATCTGATAAGCTTCATTAATGAAGTATGAATCGTACTCTTCATTAATCCGTGACCAAACTGTACTTTCTGAAATGAACCTCTCATTAGTAAACTCAGGAAAAGGGAACTTTTTTAAAACTATCGACTTATAAAAATCAAATTTATCACCCGTGATATTGTATTTATCATAATATTCGAAGGTTTTTGCTTTCATTTCGCCGAATGGGAAATTAGTACCGATAAGATCACCATTCATATCTTTACTATTAAAAATTATAGCTCCGACAGAAGCTTCCTCATCTAGATTAAGTCGCGAAATATGATTACTCACATTTTCAAGGCAACTTTCCTCAATCATATCATCTGAATCAATAACCGCTACCCATGGTAGTTTAACATATTTCATCCCATTATTTAATGCGCGATGCTTCCCTTGATTATCTTGATAAATATATATAATGTTAACGAATTCATTATTTTTAATTGAATCTAAATACTCTTTAGTATTATCAGTTGAACCATCGTCAACAATTATCCAATCAATTTTCATCTTCTGATTGTAAAGACTATAATATAGCCTTGGAAGAAGATTCACTCTATTGTAGCTGGCTGTAACTATTGAAAACATATACTAAAACCTTTTCATTTTAAAATTCGTTCTTATTTTGAAAAAATCCAACATATATATGATTGAGAGCATAACTAATGTATAGCATCCCATATATAAAATTGAACTTGTCAGACCATAATTTGAAGGTACTAACACAACCTTTGTTATTAATAAAAGCACAGCTAGGCAAAAACAAATTTTTAATAACAGAGACTTTTCACAATAAGCTACTACCTGGTAATTAGAGTAGTGCAAACTTAACCCCCCACCAACGGTAAAGGCTATTAATGTTGCTACTGCACCACCATAAGCACCAATTTCTGGTATTAAAATATAATTACACGCAAGGTTAGTTATTGCCATAAATATTGATATATTTAATAAAATCTTTGTTTTTCTATTTGTTTTCATAGGGATATCAATAAAATGCGTTTTTATTGAGCCTATTAGAATTGCTACTGCTACTATAGGTGTTAAATTGGATGCTCCTTCTCTAAGCTCAACACCAAATATAATGTTAGCTATGACTTCATTCATCCCACAAAATAATGCGATGACACAAAATGCCAAACACAAAACAAACTCATAGTATTTATTTAAATATTTTCGATAAGTTGAATTATCACTACTATCATAACTTTTAATAATTACAGGTAAAAATGTAAGACTTAATATACTAAATAAAGAACCAACACTCTGTTGAATTAGATCGTAAGCAGCAGTATAGGCCGCAAGCTCTGAATTCCCATACCAATATACAATCATAAACCTATCTGACAGATCGATCACCAATATGGCCAACGTCGATATAGCTAGTGGAAATCCATAGTTTACAAAAGCCCTAAATAAATCACTGTGTTTGGATTTACTCAATAAATTTAAATTAATAAAAGACGGACTATATAGAAGTAATAAACAAGCAATTACGACTATATTTGACAACACAACCCATAACACTGAGAAACCAAAATAGTTAAAAATGCTTACAGATATAATGAACACCATCACTGATTTTATAGAGTTTAAAAGTGCAAATTTCTTTGCTTGCCCGTTTGAATTTAGCACTTGAACCACTAAAGTAAATGCACCGAGGGATATGCACATAATATTTAGTAAAAGGAACTCTAAATTACTATAAGGTGTAGTTATTACAAATTTGTTCCATAAATAGGAAGTTATAAAAATAAGAGAAGATGACAGTACAAATAACAAAGTGGCTGTCGCTGTAACCAGGTTTGGTGATGTTTCTTGAGAAGAGTTAAATCTAACAATTGATAATGCAATCCATTGATATCCAATAGAACAAAAAAGTGACACTATCGACAACGTAATTGATAATTGACCATACTCTTCAGGCGATAACATTCTTGTGAATATTATTATTGACAGAATTGAAATAATTCCAGTTCCACCTTTGGATAGAAAGTAGTAGATAAAGCTAGTTTTCATTATTTTCCAAAATAGTTAAATTAAAAACACTAGAAAAAAGCTGGACACTATTTCAGTTACTTACTTAAGAATACTTTATACCAAGGCATGTCTTTAGCAATACCTTGGTATATACGAAACTCTGGTTCATAGCCTAAGTTATTGACTGCTTTTGACACATCAGCTTTAGAATGGCGTACATCACCGGCTCTAAAATCCTGAAAAATAGGCGCTGAATTTGCCTTAATATTATTTTTTTGTAAGCCAAACTGAATTACTTTATGTAAAACATTAAGCGTAGTTCTGTCACCTACAGCGACATTATAAACTTCATCTTTTGCTTCATCTGATGCTGTCGCAGCAAGAATATTCATTTACACAGTATTCTCTATAAAGCAAAAATCTCGGCTGGTTTCACCGTTGCCATTAATAAATACATCTTCTTTTTTTTCATCGAAGCTGTGCATTTTGGATCACAGCAGCATAAGCACCACCGGGATCTTGACGTTGACCAAATACGTTAAAGTAACGTAAGCCAATCGTTTTAAAACCGTACGTTTTTGCATAAACGCCAGCATATAACTCGTTTACGTATTTAGTTACTGCATAAGGTGATAATGGATTGCCAATATTATCTTCTACTTTAGGTAGAGCCGGATGATCACCGTAAGTTGAACTGCTCGCTGCGTAAATAAAGCTTTTTACTTGCGCTTCTTTGGCTGCCTGTAACATGGTTAAAAAACCGGTAATATTAGCGGCGTTAGTAGTAATAGGGTCTGCGATTGAACGTGGTACTGAGCCTAAAGCTGCTTGGTGCAGAACATAATCCACTGCGTCGTGATTATACTTAAACGCTTGTTCACAATCTTGTGCGTTGCGAATATCACCTTCAATAAAACTAAAGTTATTCCATTGGTCATCACTCACTAGTGATTTCACTTCATCTAAGTTACGCTGGTGACCTGTGGCGAAGCTATCTAAACCTACAACCTTTTGATTTAATTTAAGTAAAGTCTCTAATAGGTTTGAACCTATGAAGCCTGCAACACCTGTTACTAACCAAATTTTTGGTTCAGCTAGTAATTCTGTTTTGATTTCATTATATCGTGACATTTTAATTCTTTATTTAACTTTTAAGGGTAAATCTGCATACAAAAGGCGACCAAGTTCCCACCTAGCAATATCTATTAGATTCAGGAGAATGTACGTCCTGCATTTTCTAATGAGTAGCATATATGCCACGTCCGATCAAACAACTCGGGAATGAAGGAGTTTAAATAGCATGGATAAATTCACGTCTACAAACGCATATCTACAGATTCTTTATCTAAAATATATTTTAAATCGTAAAGAACGTGATTCTCTTTGCCATAAGCACGAATATTTTCTGCACCTAACGCTTTAAATTCGTTGTGCCCAACCGCTAGGATTATTGCATCATAAGTATTAGCTTTTACTTCTTTTACTAATGACAAACCATACTCATGTTCTGACTCTTCACTTGAACACCAAGGGTCAACTACATCAACATCAATTTTGTATTCTTTCAGCTCGCTGACAATATCAACCACTTTGGTATTACGTAAGTCAGGGCAGTTTTCTTTAAACGTTAAGCCCATTACTAATACCTTGGCACCATCAACATGAATGCGCTTAGAGAGCATTTTTTTAACTAGTTGTGAAACCACATATTTGCCCATGCCATCGTTTAAACGGCGACCGGCCAAGATCATTTCAGGGTGGTAGCCAACACTTTGTGCTTTATGGGTTAAGTAGTAAGAATCAACACCGATACAGTGTCCGCCGACCAAACCAGGACGGAATGGTAAGAAGTTCCATTTAGTGCCTGCAGCTTCTAATACTTCTAAGGTATCAATGTCTAGCTTATTAAAGATGATTGAAAGTTCATTGATTAGCGCGATGTTTACATCACGTTGAGTGTTCTCAATCACTTTTGCCGCTTCTGCTACTTTAATGCTTGATGCTTTATGGGTACCTGCGGTAATTACTGACTTATATAGTTGGTCAACGATTTCAGCTATTTCAGGGGTTGAACCGCTGGTTACTTTTAAAATATTAGTAACACGGTGCTCTTTATCACCAGGATTGATACGCTCTGGGGAGTACCCTGCAAAGAAATCTTTATTAAAGGTTAGACCTGAAACGCGTTCCACTTCGGGTAAGCAGGTTTCTTCTGTTGCGCCTGGGTAAACAGTTGATTCATAGATAATGATATCGCCTTTACTTACCACTTTACCGAGCATTGCACTGGCTTTAACCAAAGGCGTTAAGTCAGGTTGTTTATGTTCATCTATGGGGGTTGGTACGGTAACGATATAAACGTTACAGTTTTTTAAATCATCTACGGAGAATGAATAAGACATTAAAGGGGTATCTTTTAGCTCTTCGTCACTTACCTCTAACGTTGAATCATGACCACTTAATAACTGGTTAACTCTTGCTTGGTTAATGTCAAAGCCCAGTGTTGGGTATTTTTTACCAAATTCTACTGCTAATGGTAGCCCTACGTAGCCTAGGCCAATTACACCTATTTTTAGATCCTTTAATGATGCATTCATTTCTTTCTTCACTTATTTATTCAATTTATTCAATTTATTCAATTTATTAAGGATGTTGTTTGTGAACAAAATCCATTTATGTTTTTATAGTAATTGCGCGGGTAAATCTACATACAAAGCCCATTGACTCCCAATAAAACAACTTGGGAATGACAGTATCGCCAAATTCGCGCCTACGGGTTATTTATCAGATTTATATTCGTAGTTAGCGTATCCGTAATAGCCGTAGGCGTTACTGGCTTTTTTAAGCACGCCATTAAATACCACACCTTTCACATCGATACCGTTTTGTTCAAAACGTTGGCGAGCGTAATCTATTTCTTTAATACCATTTTGACCAAAGCGCGTAACAAGTAGCATGCTTCCCGCATGGCCACCGACAATCGCTGGATCTGTAACCGCTAAAATAGGGGGGGTATCAATAATAATAATGTCGTACTTAGTTTTTATCTCTGCGATTAATTGACTAAAATTGGCATGCATTAATAGCTCAGACGGGTTAGGTGGTACTTGACCCCGTGTAATAATGTCAAAACCTGCTACATCAGTCGATTTAGTGACCTGCTCTAGCGTTTTTTGGCCTGATAAATATTCAGACAAACCGTTTTTCCATGCAAAGCTAAAATGCTTATGAATATAGCCTTTACGCATATCGGCATCTATCAACAACACTTTTTGGCCACTCTGCGCGAGCACTACCCCTAAGTTTGTTGATATGAAAGATTTACCGACACCTGGAGAAGGTCCAGAGATAGCAATAACATTATTTTTAGCTTCCATCATGGCAAAGTGCAGACTGGTACGCAGGCTACGTAATGCCTCTATAGATAAATCTGCTGGGTTATCTACGGCTAATACTTTTTTTCCTATCTGATTGTTTCGTTTCTTACCACTAATTAAATTTGACAATTTATCTTGATCTACTGAGAAAGGCACACTGGCATATACTGGCATGCCAATAGCTTCTATTTCACTTGGGTCTTCAACGCCTTTATGCAGTGCTTTTTGTATAAGTACTATCGCTATCGCTAACATACCGCCTAGCATAGTAGCCATAACCACAATTAATGCTTTTTTAGGTTTTACTGGCTTGGTAGTATTCACTTCTGCGACATCAATGATACGCACATTACCTACCGTACCGGCACGCACAATATCTAACTCTTGTACCTTACCTAGCAGCATCATATAAATTTCGTTACCTACTTCAACATCACGGGTTAGGCCTAATAGTTTTTGTTGCATTTCAGGTAAGTTAGCTATTTTTTGTGCTAGGCCATCACGTTGTTTTTGTACGGCATCAATTTGTTCAACAATACCTTGGTAGTTAGGATGGGTACGTTTGAATTTTCGAGACATAGCAAGACGGTTAAGGTCAAGTTCTTGTAACTTGGTATCTAGCTCAACTATTTGCTCTAATACCCCTTGAGTTTCGAGAGTGATATTGACTGATTTTTGGTTTATTTGATAATCGTTAAATAAGGCTTCAGACACTTCTAATTGCTTTTTAATTTCAGGTAATTGTACTTCTAAAAAGTCGAGTGATTTCTTAGCTTCTGCTGAGTTTCTATCAACATTTCTACGTACATATATTTCAGCGGCTTTGTTTAATACCTTTTCAGCGTAAGCAGGTGTTGCATGCTGCAAACTTAAATTAACAATACCTGAATCTTTACCTTTTTCGCTGGCACCAATGGCGGCCTGCAAATCAACAATGGTATTTAAACGATCTTTACGGGTTACAGTAAATTCAGTGCCTGCTCTTGCCGTTAACGCTTTAAGGGTAATACTGAAAATGCCATTAGTGAGTTCTTCGCCTACTTTACCTTGCAAAATCACTTCTTTATTTGCTGATAAAAGTTTATAGGTATTATTCTCGCCAGCTATAACTATATACCCACGATTGATAGCGTACTTAGGTACATCGAAGCGGAACACATCAATTTTTTCACCACCCCAAGCGTAACTTACTGCACCAAAATTTGCTGGTGCCACATCGCCTATTTTTGTCGGGTTGAATTTTCTAAAACTACGACCACCAATTATTGGGAATAATTTCGGCTTGGCAACAACATCTAGTTTCAACGCATCAACGGCTTCGCCGATAACTGAGCGTGACTTTAACAATTCAATTTCTGTTATTGATTTAGAGCTACTTTCAAACATGCCAGCCATGTCATCTAACCCTGGTACTGAGCCACCACTTTCTTCTACTTGAATCATTGCTGTTGCTTGATAGATAGGCGTTGAAAACATGGCGACAGCAACGCCCACCAGCATAAAGATAGCTGTGATAATACAGATGAAAAACTTACGATCGACTAACGCGCCAAAGAGAGACATTAAGTCAATTTCGTTCGCTGGTGCATCATTGCTTTGCTGATTTTTAACAGTAGGCTGAGCTATATTTTCATTAATTGACATATTAAGTGTACTTTTTAATAAATAATTCTGAATTTAAACTTTTTGTTTAAGGGTAAATTAAAACGCTAGTTTAAAGGTATTTGGTCCAAGCAGAACAGGCTTTATCAACCAATTGATAAACATGCTCAAACGCTTCATGACTTTGGCGATAAGGATCAGGTATCTCAGTATTATCGATCCATTTACCTAACAAGAAGGTTTTTCCTCTGGCCTGTGGATATTTACCTAACAAATCGGTTAAGTGACGTTCTTCCATCACTAAAATCAAATCATTTTCAGTAATTAATGTTGAATTGAGTTGTCTGCCTTGGTGTGGGCTCATATCAATATTATTGCTTAAGGCAATACTCGTTGCCGTTGCTTCTGCGCTATTACCCACTAATGCGGTTAGTCCTGCTGAAGAAACTTTTATATCGTTATTGCCTAGCTTGTTCTTTAGCTTATCTATAAGTAAGTATTCACCCGTAGGGCTTCGACAAATATTACCGGCACATACCACTAAAATGGAGTTAAACATTCCCATTAGAATATCGTCCCTTGATTTTTAATAGTAGATATAGAGTAAACGGTTTGAATCGTTGGTATTAGTTGACTGATTAAACGATTCCAACGTGCTATTGGTGCCGTAGTCACATACACGATATCACGAGGTTGTAACTTAAATTGATCGGCTAATACGAGTGCAATTACATTTTGTGCATGTAATTGATAAACATCAGCAATAATACCTTCTTGGTTGTCTGGGCGTTTGCGTAAAACAAAAATACCATTAGCATTGGCTGTTTGCTCGTTTAAACCGCCAACGTCGCTTAATGCTTCAGCAAGGCTTAAGCCATAACGATTAATTTCAATGCTACCCGCTTTGTTTACATCACCCAGAACAAATACTTTTTGATTGTCTGTGCGATTTACATGGAGGATATCACCGTGTTTTAGTAAACGGTTTTGACTGATATCACCTTTGGTATAAAAATCATTTAGCTTAATGATTTCGGTTTTATTGTTTCGTGTAAAAGCGACTGTGCGCCAATCGGCTCTCTCACTTAAACCCCCTGCTTGGTTAATTGCGTCGATTAACGTCAGTGGGATTTCGGTAACTGCGTATACGCCTGGCTTGTTTACTTCGCCGGTAACATAAGCTCTTTGGCTATTAAAACCGACTACTTTTATATCTAGTTGTGGTTTTTCAATAACTCGGCTTAGTTTTTCTACTAATATCGCGTGTAATTGTCTAATGGTTTTACCGGCAGCAGGTACATTGGCGGCATAAGCATAGGTAATGGTGCCATCAGCTTGAATTCTAAAACCGTCAAATGCAGCCGTTCTTTGAACAGCTGCCGGAATAGTAAGTTCGGGATGGTCCCATACGCCAATAGATAACACATCACCAATACCAAGCACATAATCATAACCTTCGATTGACATTGGATTGTATTTTTTGGCTTTAGTGAAGACTTGTTGATTGTCTTTTAATTCAGAGATAAGCGCTGAATCGATCACCGAAATACTAACATTCGATAAGTCTTGCGCTAGCGTAGAAGTTTCAGGTTCAACATCAACCCCTTCCATATGACTGCCAGGGATCATACTACAACTACTCAGCATCAATAATGACAATGAGACAACTAGTTTTTTAGAGTATTTTAACATCGTGTAAGTTTATTCAATCCTTCGCTAAGTGAGTCAACTGCCGTGTTGTTTTGAAATTTTTGATGTTTATTGTAAAAACATCTTAACAATGCGTACAGTTTTCGCTTTATTATTATGGCCATTTTAATGCCGGAATAGTCAGCAGACAAATATAATTGCATGCTTTCATCTAAACGATATATACATTTCAATATATGAACGTTTGGGCTTAGATAGTTAAAGCTGTATTGCGCAGAATAATACGCAAGTTATTAACTATTGTCTAGTCAGAAAAAAGGAAAGTATGGGAGTAACAGAGTTCTCTCCTTGTGGTGCTGGATTTATGTCAATATTTGGTTTGGGTACGTTGCTGTTTGTCGTTATGTTGATGGTGTTATGTTGAGTTTATTTCAGTATCTTGTTTAGGTGTATTGCCCTTTTTTCGTCATGCTGAATTTATTTCAGTATCTTGTTTAGGCGCATTGCCCCCTTGTCGTCATGCTGAATTTATTTCAGTATCTTGTTTAGATGGGTTACCCCTGGTCGTCATACTGAATTCATTTCAGTATCTGGGCTTTGTTGAGTAAGTACAGATCCTGAAACGAGTTCAGGATGACGGTGGTGGTTGACTTATAGTGGTGGTGTCTGTTGGTGGTGGTCCTGCCTGTTTGACTGTGTTCATACGTAGAGTTACGTTGCCCTTCTGTCGTCATGCTGAATTTATTTCAGTATCTGGGTTGGTTGAATAAGTACAGATCCTGAAACGAGTTCAGGATGACGGTGGTGTGGGTTTGGCTGACGGTATTAGTGGCTGGCTGATAGTGGTGGTGTCAGGTGACGGTGGTTCTGTCTGTTTGACGGGGTACATACGTAGAGTTACGTTGCCCTTCTGTCGTCATGTTGAATTCATTTCAGTATCTGGGGTTTGTTGAGTAAGTACAGATCCTGAAACGAGTTCAGGATGACGGTGGTGGGGTCTAATTGACGGGCTTCATACGTAGAGTTACGTTGCCCTTTTTGTCGTCATGCTGAATTCATTTCAGTATCTGGGGTTTGTTGAGTAAGTACAGATCCTGAAACGAGTTCAGGATGACGGTGGTGGGGTCTGGCTTATGGTGTCAGGCTGATGGTGGCTGGGTCTGATTGACGGGCTTCATACGTAGAGTTACGTTGCCCTTTTGTCGTCATGCTGAATTTATTTCAGTATCTGGGGTTTGTTGAGTAAGTGCAGATCCTGAAACGAGTTCAGGATGACGGGGGTGGGGTGGCTTATAAATCTTTGCTCAGATCTAGCCAATTCGGGTTTATTTCTTCTATTAAATTTTTCTTCCAGGCCCTTCGCCAGTTTTTAAGTTGCTTTTCTCTTGTTATCGCATCGTACATAGTTTCAAATGACTCAAAATATACTAATTTATTCAGGTTATATTTATTGGTGAAGCCTAATGTCAGTTTAGATTTATGTTGATAGACCCTTTGAACTAACTGACTCGTTACACCTATGTATAGCGTCGTGTTTTTTATATTTGTCATTATATAAATATGCGGCTGTTTCATATTGACGACCCTGTTAGTAAATAAATTTTTTCGCTAATTTAGATATTTCAGGCCAATCATTGTTAATAAGAAATTGTTTTTGTTTTTTAGACCACCTTCTAATTTCATTTTCTATCAATCTTGCTTCTTGTTCAGTTTTAAATTTCTGCTGGTGGATAAGTTTGACTGGGGGCTTTATTTCAGTACCTAAAAGAAGTTGGTTATATTTATCGTATTTCGCTAACACAATGCCAAGTTCATCACAGCAGCCAGTGTGGTAACTACCATCCACCGACTCTAATATATAAATATAAACTAATGTATTCATACCAACTCCCTTTGTTAACATGATTTTTACATGTTATTAATATTGTAGTTGAGCTTTATTGTTTTGTCAGGTTTCTCATATAAAATTAAAAATACTCTTTTGGTATTTGTGTTTTTTGCGTTCTAAGTACAGATCCTGAAACTAGTTCAGGATGACGGTGGAGGGTTTAGGATGATGATAGTGGTGTCAGGATAACGGTGGTTGTGTCTGGGTAACGGAACATACACGTAGAATTACGTAGTTCTTTTGTCGTCATGCTGAATTCATTTCAGTATCTGGGTTTGGTAGATTAAATACAGATCCTGAAACAAGTTCAGGATGACGGGTTTGTGTTTAGGATGATTGTAGTGGTGTCAGGATGACTGTGGTTGTGTCTGGGTAACGGGACATACACGTAGAATTACGTAGTTCTTTTGTCGTCATGCTGAATTCATTTCAGTATCTGGGGTTTGTTGAGTAAATACAGATCCTGAAACGAGTTCAGGATGACGGTGTCGTGTTCAATATGACGGGGGACAAAATCAGGATGACGGTAGTGGTGTCTGGCTGACGGTCTTGGTTTCTGGCTGACAGTGGTTGTGTCTTGATAACGGGACATACACGTAGAATTACGTAGTTCTTTTGTCGTCATGCTGAATTCATTTCAGTATCTTGGGTTTGTTGACCAAGTACAGATCCTGAAACGAGTTCAGGATGACGGTGTCGTGTTCAATATGACGGGGGGGGGACAATCAGGATTAAGGTTTACACTGCCGCTATGGTGGTGGGCTTTTTTGTATTGGCTGAACTGGTTTATGTTCGGGGGTTTCATTTAACAATGTAAAGTCCGATAAAATCGGACTTTACTTATTTTTTGTTAAAAATTATCTATTTTGTTAAAAAATTAATATACCAAGGCATCGCTTTATCAATGCCTTGTTGTATTTTGAACTCAGGTTCAAAACCTAATAAGTTTTTAGCTTTAGAGATATCGGCTTGAGAATGTAAAACATCCCCTGCTCTGAAATCTTGATAAATTGCTGATTTATCATAATTCACACTGTTCGCTTTTAATGCTATTTTTAAACTATCAAATAAAGTGTTTAAGCTTGTTCTGTCGCCTAAAGCAACGTTGTAAACTTGATTTTTACCGGCATCATCAGCAGTAGCGGCTAATATGTTTGCTTGTACTGCGTTTTCAACAAAACAGAAATCTCGGCTAGTTTCGCCATCTCCATTGATATATAAATCTTCATTGTTGATCATAGCGGCTGTCCATTTAGGAATTACAGCTGCATAAGCGCCATCAGGGTCTTGACGTTTACCAAAAACGTTAAAGTATCGTAACCCTGTAGCGTTCAAACCATAGGTTCTGTTGAACACGTCAGCATATAGCTCGTTTACATACTTAGTTACGGCATAAGGTGATAATGGTTTACCTATATTTTCTTCTACTTTAGGTAATGCAGGGTGATCGCCATAAGTAGAGCTTGATGCAGCGTAAACAAAAGTACTTACTTTTTCTTCTTTAGCGGCTGTTAACATATTAACAAAACCGGTAATATTTGCAGAATTAGTTAATATTGGATCGGCAATTGAACGTGGTACAGAGCCTAATGCCGCTTGGTGAAGGATGTAATCAACGCCTGAAACTGCTTTTTGACAATCATCAAAATTTCGGATATCTCCTTTAATAAAGGTAAATCTTGCCCATTGCTCAGCCGAAACTTCTGACTGTACTTCATCTAGATTGTGCTGGTGTCCGGTAGCAAAATTGTCTAACCCAGTAACCGTTTGATCAAGCTTTAATAATTTTTCAAGGATGTTTGAACCAATGAATCCAGCTACTCCGGTAACAAGCCATTTTTTAGGCGCTGTTTGCAGCTGTAATTTGATTTCGTTATAGCGAGACATAATTTTCCTTTAATTTATATTTGGTTTGTTTTGATATGCTGAGAAGTGATGTTTAACTTACCTACTTTATTGTAGAACTCATTTTTTATGGAAAAACTGTCTTTCAATATCTATATTTAGTGTATTGGCGTAATACCACCTGATGCTGAATTTATTTCAGTATCGGGTGGCAAATGCCTAATAACAATAACGGTAATTTCTTGAAAAGAGAATTAACGCTACAAACGCATATCAACACTATCTTTAGGAAGTAAATATTTTAGATCGTAAAGTACATGGTTCTTTTTACCTAGTTTACGAATATTTTCCGCACCTAGTTTTTTAAATTCATCATGAGAAACAGCTAGAATTATTGCATCGTAGCTATCCGCTTCTGGGGTTTGTGTAATAGATAAACCATATTCATGCTCGGCTGCTTCAGTTGAGCACCAAGGATCGGTAATATCGACATTTATGTTGTATTCTTTTAGCTCGCTAACGATATCAACAATTTTGGTGTTACGTAAATCTGGACAGTTTTCTTTAAAGGTTAAGCCCATAACTAATACGTTAGACCCTTCAACTTGAATTCGATTTTTCAGCATTTTCTTAACAAGTTGCGATACGACGTATGCCCCCATACCATCATTTAAACGACGACCAGCTAAAATCATCTCAGGGTGATATCCAACAGATTGTGCTTTATGTGTTAAGTAGTAAGGATCGACACCGATACAATGTCCACCTACTAGACCCGGTCTAAAGGGTAAGAAGTTCCATTTAGTACCAGCAGCTTCTAATACTTCTAAAGTATCAATGCCCAATTTGTTAAAAATGATTGATAACTCATTAATTAATGCGATATTGACATCACGCTGGGTATTTTCGATGACCTTTGCCGCCTCTGCCACTTTTATTGAGCTTGCTTTATGTGTGCCAGCAATAATGATGGAGCGGTATAACTGATCAACAAATTCGGCAATTTCAGGCGTTGATCCAGAGGTAACTTTTAAAATATTTATCACCCGATGTTCTTTATCGCCTGGATTAATTCGTTCAGGGGAGTATCCCGCAAAAAAATCTTTATTGAAGGTTAAACCCGAAAATTTCTCGACAACAGGGATACATGACTCTTCTGTAGCCCCTGGATAAACAGTTGATTCATAAATAACAATATCGCCTTTATTAATGACTTTACCCAGCATTTCGCTGGCTTTAATTAACGGCGTTAAGTCAGGTTGTTTATGCTCATCAATGGGTGTAGGCACAGTAACAATATATATATTACACGACTTTAAATCTTCGACAGTACACGAGTATGATAATGCTTTAGTCGCAGCAAGCTCTTCGCTACTAACTTCTAGTGTGCTATCGATGCCACTTTGAAGCTCTGCTATTCTTGGCTTATTGATATCAAAACCTAATGTTGGATATTTTTTTCCAAATTCAACAGCCAGAGGTAAACCAACATAGCCTAATCCAATTATCGCTAATTTAACTTCATTTAAATCTTTAATCATTATCATTCCATTTTTAATTTATTAAACTTATTAAAAAATAAGTTTTAAAGTCCACTAATTGCCGCTATGGCAACTGCTGTGTTATACATAATTGTTGTCGCTGTTGTCCACAAGGTTAAATTGTTCATGTACTCTGAATCAAGTGGTACAACAATTGAGTCACCCGGCTTTAAAGCTGAGTCAGCACCGCCGCTAAACCAATTGCTTTCTTCAAACATTTGGATACTACCGTTTGATGAAATAATATAAATTCTCTCATCATCAGCACGTTTTTTTAAGCCGCCGCTTTGCGTTATATAATCTTCAACGCTGCTTGATGAATCAAACATGTGCGAGCTATTCACTTGCACTTGCCCCATGACATTAATTGAGCGATTCTGAGTTGGGATGTACAGTACATCACCGCCCTCTATTGCAATATCATAATTATTTTTGGCAATAACTTGCGGTAAATTAATGACTAAACGCCCTAGCGGTTCTACCTTAGAGAGGTCTGCTAATAACGATTGAATTTCACTATATGAAGTTATACCACTGTTACTTGATAAAGACTTAGTTGCCATTTCAATACGTAAGTCGGCACTTACTTTTATTAAGTTTTGTCTTTCAAGTTGTTTTAACTTTGTTCTTGAAAAAACAGAGCCATTGGGATCTGCAAAAGCGGTTAATCCTCCCGCTTTAAGAATAATACTTGATAAGCTGTCTCCACGACGAACTGTATATTTACCCGGAAAAAGGACTTCGCCGCGCAACTCTATAACATTATTTTCACTCCATGAAGGGATACGGTGAATATTAAGGCGATCTTTACTTTTTAGCAGAATATTATCTTCATCAATATTATTGAGGGCATTCACTAAATGAATATTCTTAGAGATTTTTACAGAGTTAATACCACTCATATCATTACGTGTTAACTCAGCTCTTGATAAGTAAGCTGATTCTTTAACGCCACCGGCGGCTATAATCAAATCGATTACCCGAGCCCCTTTCCCTAATGGATAAACCCCTGGAAATTTAACTTCACCATCAATTTCAATTAACTTTACCGCTTGACCGGATCCTGCTTGGTATCGAAGTTTGTTAACAATAGGCACCAGTAAACGTTGGCGAGAAAACAATGCCATTTCACGAATTGTTACGTTTTCATGCTCTGCACCACTGTTAATATTATTGATAGAGGTATAAATTTTTTCATCTTTAGTCTCAGCCATAACATGATTTTTCTCATGGATTTCCCAAAACTCTTTTTTCTTACTCGTTTCAATCGCTAAGTTTCTTTCTTTCGCTAATAGCTCTTCTTGAGTGTAGGCGAGCTCGTCTAATAAGAATTGTTCTTCAGAGAATTTAAAGGCTTTCGAGAAGATGATAATTTTATCATTACTGCTGAGTTGGATATTGCTCTTAGAATTTTTATCAGCAAACACATTGGCTAAATTAAACTGTAAAATTTCTATATTACGGGCACTATCAATTTCTCTAACGACAATGCCGTAATTTAAATCGGCGTAAGGTAATAGGTGAGCGTCAGCATTGGTAATAACATCGGATAACAACATGTTTTGTTGCAACTGGTATTTACCTGGACGCGCTACAGCGCCTATTAAAGTAATTGAATCGACATATAAATCTGAGCTTTTTAACACTCTAATAAAATCGCCCGCTTGAACTTTTTCAGCTTTTTGGGCTTTATCAGATAAATCAATACTTAGGATACTGCGTAAATCGCTTTTGTTATAACGCTCTACGATGGTAGATTTTGGGTAAGCCGCGGGTAAAAGTCCGCCAGCCATTTTAATGACATTAGAAAAGTCGTCTGATTGGCTCAATTCATAAATAGCAGGACGTCTTACTTCACCGGCAATTGACACAGACTTGCCTTGAGGGGGAATAAAAACGACATCGCCTGATTGCAACAAAATATCACTTGATGAATCACCTTCAATTAATAAGTCATATAGATCGACTTGTTGAATTAGCTTTCCTGAACGTTTTACTTGAATATTTCTTAATGAGCCAATATCACTGACACCACCTGCAGCAAAAATGGCATGGGTAACTGAAGATAATGAACTTAACGTATAGGGGCCGGGTTTATAAGCTTCGCCTAAAACAAATATACGCATAGAGCGTAATTCGGCTAAGCTAACCACCACATTAACACCAATAATTTTTTGTTGAATTTTATTAACAACAAAAGTCTTTAATTCTGAAAATGTTAATCCTGCAACGCTAATGGGGCCAAGATTAGGAAAAACCAACTCACCTTCACGTGTCACCGTTAATTGCATTTCACGATTTTCTTTACCAAAAACCTGTATTGAAACTGAGTCTCCTGTACCTAAAATATACCCTTCTGGAATGGCAATATCCATAACCGGAGAGAATGTTGTTGGCGAATTTGCAAATACATCTAAACCAAACCGTGGCAAGGTCTTAAAAATCGCTTCAGCTTTCTCTGTTTCTTCGGCATCTTTGGCTTTGAGGTTTTCATTGTTCAGGCTATTTATATCGCGTGGCATTACCTGTGTATTAATAGGAGAGTTTTGTGTGTTACTTCCTGATAACTGAGCCTCAATAGCATTTAAATCGACGCCCATACTTTTGGCTAATACTTGTTGTTGAGATTTAGGTAACTTTTTAAATTGTTCAATTTGCTGAGCAGACACTTGCTGGGCATGTAAATTTAAAGAAAGCGCAAAAAGTAAAAAGGTTGCTATCAGATAGCGAGTAATGTTCATCATTGGGGCAATAAATTTCCTATAAATGCGAGGTATAACATTAGCTCAATACTTATAAACCATAAAAATTAATAATGGCCAAATATATCGACTAAATAAGTTCTAAAATTAACCTTTGGAGTTTATCAGTAACAAGCTATTGAATAAAGTAACTTGCTTACCTTTTATGACGTCAAATAATTAATTTTGGAGAGTCTGTTTATTATTTTTCTTTCTAAAAGTATCAAAAGTAACTAAAACATTACATCTGCTTAATCAAATCTCGGTGCCAAACTATTGCCTTTCATGGCAAGCACAGGTATAACACACGCTGACTTTCGCAAATAAATTTGACAATAATTACAGCGCAAAGAACTTATTTCAATATTTTAAAATGTTTTTAGCGAATTAAAATAATAATATTTATCTGTAATTTACACTTATCTTAGAGGAATTTTTTATGAGCAAACCTGATTCAGGTTCTTTTTTTGGCCATCCGGCAGGGTTACAAACGCTGTTTGTTACAGAAATGTGGGAGCGCATGAGTTATTACGGCATGCGTATGCTACTTGTATTATTTATGACCGCTACTTTACAAGAAGGAGGCTTAGGTTTAACCGTCGCTTCTGCAGCGGCTATATATGGTTTATATACCGGTAGTGTTTATTTTATGGGCTTACCTGGCGGTTGGATAGCTGACAGATTAATTGGTGGTCAAAAAGCAGTTTGGTACGGCGCCATCATTATTATGATTGGCCATATCATCTTAGCTATTCCTAATGACACCACCTTTTTTATTGGTTTAATTGTCGTCATTTTAGGTACGGGTTTATTAAAGCCGAATATTGGCGCTATGGTAGGTCAATTATACTCAGATGAAGATGTTCGCCGTGATAGTGGTTATGCCATTTATTATATGGGCATCAATTTAGGTTCAGTTATTGGCTATGCAGTTTGTGGCTACTTAATGGAAAATGTTGGTTGGCATTGGGCGTTTGGCGCTGCAGCCATTGGTATGGCATTAGGTTTAATTCAATACAAAATGACTACCCCTAAGCTTAACGGTATAGGAGAAAAGCCGGTATATCCATTATCAGTTAAAGCACAAAAAACAAGCTGGACAGTTATTGGTGTCGTTTTAGCAGTTATTGCACTGGTAACGGTTGCTGTATTTCAGGGCATGTTAACCATTAAACCTGTCACTGTTGCCCAATATGTTGCTGTAGCATTTTCTCTAATATTTGTTATTTATTACGCAGTTATTTATTTTGGTAGCTCAATAACACCTAATGAGAAGAAAAAGCTTTGGGCGTTATTACTTATTTGTATTGCTTCAGCTTGTTTTTGGTCTGGCTTTGAACAAGCCGGTTCTTCACTCAACTTATTTGCGCGTGATTATACTGACCGTATAGTGGGATCATTTGAAATACCTACGGGTTGGTTCCAAATGACTAACTCGTTCTTTATCGTTTTACTCTCACCTTTTTTTGCTGCTCTATGGATTAACTTAGGTAAAAGAATGGTCAGCCCTTCTTACGGTATAAAATGTGCTTTTGGTTTAATTATTATGGCCAGTGGTTTTATCGTGATGTTTTTTGCTGCACAATACGCTGCTTCAGGAATGAAAGTTGCCCCTTATTGGTTAGTAGCAACTTACTTCCTACATACAGTTGGTGAGCTTTGTTTAAGCCCTGTAGCATTAAGTGCCGTAAGTAAATTATCTCCTAAGCGTTTCGCTGGACAAATGATGGGTGTTTTTGTATTAACCTATTCAATTGGTAATATTATTTCTGGTTTGTTAGCGGGTAACTATGATCCAAATAACGTTGCACAAATTCCTTCACTTTATCTCCAAGTGAGCTTATTCAGTATTGGTATTGGTATCATTATTTTACTGGTTGGTTTCAAATCTAGATTTTGGGAAAATTTGCCTGATGATTCAGAAGTATCTACAACTAACGCAAATGGTTCAACGGCAACAACTAACGCTTAATTAACTGTTAGTCATCGTTAAAGTGATTTTGAAAAGCCAACATTTATTGTTGGCTTTTTTATAGCTGATTTTTACTGTAACTTACTTGTTGTCGTTAGACTTATTTTATAAGGGGTTAAATATCATGAAAACAAGAGATGTTCTTCGCCAAGAAATTCGCTATCAACGCAGTTTATTAAACGCTGACCAGCAAGCAGAACAATCACTTTTATTATCGAAAAGACTCATTAAAGAAAAAGTAGTTAAAGGCGTTAAACACATCGCTATTTATTTAGCCAATGATGGCGAGTTAAATACTCAGCCTTTTATTGATTGGTGCTGGCAAAATAACATCACCGTATACTTACCGGTAATACATCCTTTTAGTAAGAATAATTTACTCTTTTTAAAATATGCTGAGGCGTCTATTCTCGTCAAAAATAAATATGGTATTTTAGAACCTAAGCTTAACGTTCAAGATATAATAACGGTCGCTCAGCTTGATATTATTTTTACCCCCTTAGTCGCCTTTGACCGATATGGCAATCGTTTAGGCATGGGCGGTGGTTTTTATGACCGAACACTTTCGGCTTGGCATGCTCAATATCAACAAAACAAACACGCTAAACCCTTACCAGTTGGCTTAGCTCACGATTGCCAAAAAGTTAACACTATTCCCTTTGAAAGTTGGGATATTCCACTGCCTAAAATTATCACCCCAACCACCAGCTATCACTTCGATATTTAATCATCTGCTGATATACTTCTACCTAACTTCTCCTCGCTAATTAGGATTCACATGACACAAGATGAAATGAAGAAGGCAGCAGCCTTTAAAGCACTCGAATTTATTAAAAACGATACCATCGTTGGCGTAGGCACCGGGTCTACTGTTAATCACTTTATTGACGCCCTAGCAACAATCAAAGACGACATTGAAGGTGCAGTTTCTAGCTCTGAAGCGTCGACTCAAAGATTGAAAGCCCATGGTATCGAAGTGTTTGAATTAAATAATGTCGGTAGCATTGATGTTTATGTTGATGGCGCCGATGAAATTACTGAATATCTGTCGATGATAAAAGGTGGTGGTGCTGCACTAACCCGAGAGAAAATTGTCGCGGCCGTAGCAAAAACATTTGTCTGTATTGCCGATGAAAGTAAGCAAGTAAAAGTGCTAGGTAAATTTCCACTACCGGTAGAAGTTATTCCGATGGCACGAAGCTATGTGGCTCGTGAATTAGTTAAGTTAGGTGGCGATCCCGTTTATCGTCAGGGTGTAATTACCGATAACGGTTGTGTAATTCTCGATGTACATAACTTAGAGATACTTGATCCCAAAAAACTTGAAAATGATATTAATGCCATTGTAGGTGTTGTTACTAATGGTTTGTTTGCACTACGTGGCGCTGATGTTTTAATTTTAGGCACTCAAGATGGCGCAAAACTGGTAAAATAAATCTTTAGAGTTTATACACTATATGCTAGTTTAGATATCTAGCCATCTAAATGCTTTATATTTTTTAAGGCAATGACCACTATAGTCCCACATGAGATATTAGAAAATGAGCAATAATTCATTAGCAAAAGAAAAAATTAAAATTTTATTACTTGAAGGTGTCCACCCGAGCGCTGTTGAAGAGTTAAAAATGAAAGGCTACAGCAATATTGAATGTATTAGTACATCGCTTGCTGAAGAAGATTTGATCAAAAAAATTGCTAATGTTCACTTTATTGGTATTCGTTCTCGTACTCAGTTAACTGACCATGTACTAAGCCATGCTAAAAAACTCGCGGCTATTGGTTGTTTCTGTATTGGTACTAACCAAGTTGAAATTAAAGCTGCACAAAAACGTGGCATTCCAGTATTTAATGCCCCGTTTTCAAATACACGCTCGGTTGCCGAACTTGTATTAGGTGAAACTTTATTATTATTACGTGGTATTCCTGAAAAAAGTGCTAAAGCTCATCGCGGTGAATGGCATAAATCTGCAGCTGGCTCGGTAGAAGCTCGTGGCAAAACCTTAGGTATTATTGGTTACGGCCATATTGGTACACAGTTAGGTATTTTAGCTGAAACGTTAGGTATGCGTGTTCGCTTTTATGATATCGAAACTAAACTTTCCTTAGGTAATGCGAGCCAAGCACCTAGTTTAAAAGCTTTATTAAAAGAAGCTGATGTAGTTAGTTTGCATGTGCCTGAAACGGTTCAAACGCAAAACATGATGGCAGCAAAAGAATTTGCACTCATGAAAGACGGTGTTATTTTTATCAATGCTTCTCGTGGTACTGTTGTTGATATTGATGCATTAGCTGAAGCGCTTAAAAGTAAAAAAGTCGCGGGCGCAGCAATCGATGTTTTCCCTGTTGAACCCAAAGGTAATGATGAAGAGTTTATTTCACCACTACGTGCATTCGACAACGTTATTTTGACGCCACATATTGGTGGTAGTACTAAAGAAGCCCAATCTAATATCGGCTTAGAAGTTGCCAGTAAAATGGCAAAATACTCTGACAACGGTTCAACACTTTCGGCAGTAAACTTCCCTGAAGTTTCTTTGCCTGGTCATACGGGAACAAGCCGTTTATTACATATACACCGCAATCAACCGGGCGTGTTAACCCAAATTAACCAAGCATTTGCTAAGCACAATATTAATATTGCAGCACAGTACTTACAAACAGACGATCAAATTGGTTATGTAGTTATTGATATTGAAGCACAAGATAGTGTACTAGCATTACGTGAATTAAAACAAATTGACGGCACAATACGCGTACGTATTCTTCATTAGTTTTTCTAAGTATTTAGCGTAAACAATAATAAACGAGACTTAATAAGTCTCGTTTTTTTTATTGCCACATTAACAATCCATCATTTGACCGTGTAAAAAAACCTATTACAGCCTGATAATACTGAAATGAACGAACTTGTAGTCATACTGAATTTAAAAAACTCAGATCTTTTGTAGTTATTTACTTTCGTCATACTGCATTTATTTCAGTATTCATTCCCGTAATGCTGAATTTATTTCAGTATCCATTCTCGTCATACTGAATTTATTTTAGTATCCACTCCCATCATGCTGAATATATTTTAGTATCCACTCCCGTCATGCTGAATTTATTTCAGTATCTGGGCATTGGGTTGTTAAGGACGAGATCCTGAAACAAGTTCAGGATGACGGCGGTTGGGTTCATGCTGACGGGGGGGTGAGTTCATGCTAATGGTAGATTGGGTTCAAACTAAACTTGTTTCAGTATCCATTCTCGTCTTGCTGAATTTATTTCAGTATCTGGGCTTTGGGTTGTTAAGGACGAGATCCTGAAACAAGTTCAGGATGACGACGGTTGCGTTCATGCTGATGGGTGATGCGTTGATGCGTTGATGCTGAATTTATCTCAGTATCCACTCCCGTCATGCTGAATTTATTTCAGTATCTGGGCTTTGGGTTGTCAAGGACGAGATCCTGAAACGAGTTCAGGATGACGGCGGTTGCGTTCATGCTGATGGAAGTTGGGTTCATACTGAACTTGTTTCAGTTTCCACTCTCGTCATGCTGAATTTATTTCAGTATACACTCCCGTCATGCTGAATTTATTTCAGTATCTGGGCTTTGGGTTGTTAGGGACGAGATCCTGAAACGAGTTCAGGATGACGGCGGTTGGGTTCATGCTGACGGAAGTTGGGTTCATACTGAACTTGTTTCAGTTTCCACTCCCATCATACTGCATTTATTTCTGTTCCACTCCCGTCATGCTGAATTTATTTCAGTATACACTCCCGTCATGCTGAATTTATTTCAGTATCTGGGGTTTGGGTTGTTAAGGACGAGATCCTGAAACGAGTTCAGGATGACGGCGGTTGGCTTCATTCTGATGGGTGTTGCTTTAATGCTGAACTTATTTCAGCTTCCATTCCCGTCATGCTGAATTTATTTCAGCTTCCATTCTCGTCATGCTGAATTTATTTCAGTATCTGGGCTTTGGGTTGTTAGGGACGAGATCCTGAAACGAGTTCAGGATGACGGCGGTTGGGTCATGCTGATGGTGGTTGGGTTCATTCTGATGGGGTTTGGGTTCATGCTGAATTTATTTCAGTATCTGGGCTTTGAGTTGTTAGGGACGAGATCCTGAAACAAGTTCAGGATGACGGAGTTTTGTTCATACTGACGGAGCTTACGTTCATCCTAACGAAGTTTGAGTTCATCCTAACAGCGTTTGATTTCATGCCCATTTACAATATCCTTTAGCTCAATTTAATGATATGACTACACCTTCAGGATTAGCTAGTAGTGAACTCACTTTTTTTAACATTTGAGCATCATTGCCGATAAAATGTTTTACTGCTTTTGTCATCGCTAATTCAACTTCGGCGCCATCATCAGGTGTTAATGGACGATGTACTTCTATCTTTTTGCCATCCTGTTCATAAGACATTTTAATGGGCTGTTCGAATATGCGAATAGGTGTGCCTACGGGAATATTATTATATAACCATTCGATGTCATCATCATACATACGAATACAGCCAGAGCTTGCTCGCATACCGATACCAAAGCGCTTATTGGAGCCATGAATTAGGTATTCACTTGTGCCAATACGTAATGCATATTTACCAAAGGGATTATTGGGTCCTGCGGGGACTTCTCTTACCATCTCTTTACCATGTTCGGCAAAATAACGCGCGCGCATCTCTGCTGTTGGACGCCAACTTGGGTTTTTACGTTTGTCGCCAATAGTACTGGTTAAATGCGGTGTTTCTAGTCCTTCTCTACCAATACCCACAGGGAAAACGTAAACTAATTTCTCTCCTTTCGGGTAGTAGTACAAGCGTAACTCAGCTAGATTAATGACAATACCTTCACGCTTACCAAAAGGTAGAAGCATCTGCTTAGGAATAACAATATTATCATCTAGAGCCAATAAAAAAGGATCAACACCGGGGTTGGCGGCCAGCAATGCAAAAAAGCCTACGTTATAATTTTCAGCTAAAGCTTGAAAGTAATCGCCTTTTACTGCTTTATGGATCGTATCCTCGCCCAATAACCTTGAATTGGCGGCAGGGAGATTATAGACACTCGCCATACTTACACAGGTAATAAAACTACTTAACAATAAACTTAATTTAACAACCCACTTCATTAATTTATAACCCTACGAATTATCTTCAACATTATCTAAAATCTTTTCTATTCGAACCGATAAACAGCTATGACTCATCTAACCAGTAAGGTTTTGTTAATAATGCCATATTTCTAGAACTGTCTAACGCAATGAGTAACCCTTCGACTTTGCTTCCTTGCCATAAAACGAGTTTTTTAGGTTTTTCATCTAACGTTTGTAGTTGCTGGTGAATAATCCACAATGTTTGTAATTCACTGATCCCTTGCTGAATGTCCAACCAAGGTGCCCTGTATTGTTTACGTTCTTCTTCACCAAACAATAAACCAAACCAAGTGCCTGTCAGTAAACTTCGGTTTAACAGTTTTGCTTGTGATAAGTATTGCTCACTGCTCAGCGACTGCGATGGCGTGCTATCAGCAAATAACACCGCCATACTTTTCGTTAAACTTTGCTGCGCAAAAGGTAACAACGAGTCACTAAACTGTGTATCTTCAGTTAATAGCATTTCTAACAAATGAGCCTGCAGGGTATTAAAACGCTGGCCATGCAATAATTCGATAACATTTTCACTCGTTGGAAGACGACGTTTCTCCATTCTTAGTTGTTCTACCAATTGTTCGCTGTAGTTTAACTTGCGTCTATAATTACCCGTTTTATTAGTAAGTTCTTGTAGGTTAACGGCATTATCAACCCACGAGAGTAAGTGCACAAAATAGCTTATGTCATCACGAATTTTTACGGCTTCTTCGGGTAGATAGTCTGCAAATAGCCAAAAACCGTGGCGAATTAACGATAAAGTTTCTGTTATTTTTTCTAACTCGACTAAGCTTGGCGACGTTATATAGTATTCAATATGATCATGTAGGTTAACTAGGCAATAATTGATACCGGTAGAAAAGGCATTAGAAATAGAGTGACTACGGTCAATGGGAAGAATATCTGTAATATTTTTTTTATAATTAACGGGGATGTTTTTCCATAAACCATAGCCACGAGCCGCTTTACTTTGGCTACTTGGCCTAACAAGCAGTACAGAAAATAATAAGTTGGCAAGCAACAGTAAATCTGAAGTTATGCCACTGACAAGTTCTAGTTCGAGTTCACAAATTTTAATACTGCGACCATCGCTACTAATATCGCCTTGATCGAAGGCAACTTCTACCACGGTACCCGACGACAAAGTAACTAACCAAATAATACGGGTGAAGTCCGTTGAAAAAAGGGGGATTAATGATTCTTGTAACTGCTCTACTTTTTGGGTTGACTGCCAAATTTCATTTGGGAACAAGGAAAGTTCAGGGAAGTTATTAACAATATTAACGTTATACTCTGGTCGCTGATGTAAACCTGCAATTACCACCCCAGCTGTTTTTATGGTTTGCTCTAACTTTCCGTCACAACCTCTAATTCTTAGCCCCATATCATGACGGCGAAAATCTAAATGAGTTGTATCGTAATAGCAGTTCGATAATTGCTTTGTTTCACAGCTAAATGACAGCTGTTTTGTGGTGAATAACTGGGTGATTTTTTCTTGAGTATTATCACTTGTAACAAAATACTTAAGCTCAATTTCGGTAACCATATTCTTCCAATAATTTGTTTTATTATGTCAACGTACTGAGTTTACAACAGCAACATATGAAAACAAATAGCGAATACCAATTCCCATAAGTTTCTTTCATATAATATAGCAATATACAAAAATTTAACTCGCTGCTGATGCCCTAATAAACTTTTAGTAAAAACTATCATAATGAATTAGCTATGTAATATCTTGTTTACAAAATATTGAGAACACTTATTTATTTTATCAATAAAACCTTAATGTTCGTAAACTTAACTTGCTATCAATCCGCCAAACCCCTAGTATTTTGCTATGCATAATTTTATAAAGGTTAATGGTAGTTTCATGAAAATAATAAAAGCTTTATTGGTTGGTTTAGTTCTCAGTTCATCTTCCCCTCTTTTTGCAGAAGACAGCCCAACCAACCTTCCTTCTGGCTATATTTCAGACGATTTATTTATTTATATGCATTCAGGAGCGGGTAATAATTATCGAATTCTAGGCAGTATAAATTCGGGCACTGAAGTGAAAGTAACCGGTAAAAATGAAAATGATTACTCTGAAATCATTGATGATAAAAATAGAAACGTATGGGTTGAAAGTAAGTACCTATCATTAAAACCCGGTTTACGTTTTGTTATTGCCGAGCTTAATGAAAAATTAGCCAATACCAGCAGCAATACTGACAGTATGTCAGAGGAACTTTCCCAAAGTAGAAATACTATTCAAAACCTTAGCAGTGAAAAAGCCCAACTTAACAACGAAATAAGCCAGCTTAATAAAACGCTGATAACGATACGAGCCAAGTTAAAAGACCAAGATACCAATATCAAAAAAGAATGGTTTTATAATGGCGCTATAGTATTAGTTATTGGCTTACTTTTAGGTTTAATTCTGCCAAGATTAACTTCTCGCCGCAAAGGCTCAATGGATAATTGGAAGTAACCCCTATTATGTTAGAAAAACTCGCGTATAATCACTGCGATTTTTAGATTACATGATGGCTTTTTTTGTGCACAAAACTAAATACTTATTTTTTATCGCTTTATTTATACTATTCTATACAAAACAGGCTAATGCCGATGGTGTTAGCCCTTACTTACCGTTAAAAACTGATGCTCTTATTGAACTTGAAATCGCGCGTTTAGCGACAATTTCTCGAATGCCAATGTTGAGTAAACCCTACCATATTGTCACGGTTGTAGATTATCTAAATAAAATTAAAGATTCTCATCCTGAGCTTTTTTATAGAATTTCTGCTTATATAAAACGTTATAAAAAGCAGCGTGCGATCACTCATTTATCAACCACGCTTTCAACATCTAACAATAAAAACTTCACCATAGCTAATAATCGTGGTATTGCCATGGACAGCACGGCCCAAGCAAGTGCCGCTGGATTTTATCAGTTCAATCAATATGCCATCGCAAATTTAGGGGGGACCATCGTCGATGGTAAGAATATTATTCCCCATAACAGCTACTTTTCATTGGGTTATGAATATGCTCAATTTGATATTGGCTACCGCGAACATTGGCTATCACCCTCACAAGAAAGTGCATCATTACTGTCCACTAACGCTGCTCCGACCTTTTCTATTACCATGAGTAATGTAAAACCTATCACCTCTTGGCATGTTAAATACGAATTTTCATTAGGACAGTTAAAGGAAATGGAGGGGATAAGATATAAGGATTCGACATCATCAGGAAAGCCATTATTAATGACTATGCATATGAGTTTTCAACCCTTTAGCTGGTGGACGATAGGTGCTAATAGAACCTTTCAATTTGGTGGTGGCGAAAGAAGTACTGGCCTAAGTGATATTTGGAATGCGATTATTGACCCCGTTAACTCAGATAACTGTGGCTCAGGTTTAACTGGTTGTGCCAATTCTGATGAAGAAGTGGGTAATCAAATTGCTTCGTTAACCAATAAATTTGACTTGTCTTATCAGGGGTTCCCTTTTACCTTTTATATGGAATATGCAGGTGAGGATACCAAAGAACACAAGAACACTCAGTTAGGTAACATAAGTCAAACCTACGGGTTATTCTTTCCCTATATTAACAAGGATTTTTCATTGTATGCTGAGCACTCTAAATTTCACGATTTATGGTATGTTCACCATATTTACGGTGAAGGTTATCGTAATGATAAAGTTGTAATGGGGCATTGGTGGGGTAATAACAAAGAGCTGAAGGATGGCTCTGCCGGGAATGCTTCGGCAATTCGACTAAACTGGGACTTTTCACCCAAGTATCATTTACAAACACTCTTTAGAACCGCTGCTATAGATTCTTCGACGCAAAATAAGTACTCTAGAGCTCAAGAGCTAGAATTAAGTTTAAAACAAGTATATAAAAATGGATTTATTAATTATTCGTTAACAGCTGGTAGTGATATTTATGGAGAGTCATTCTACCGTGCGACTTTAGGTTATAACTGGTAATTTATGAATGTTTTTTTTGATATTCAACACCTGTATTATTTACCGCAATATTTACCGGTAAAAGATGTACTTGAAAAAAATTCAGTGTCTTGCCACTTTATTTTATACAATCAAAAACAGCTGCAAGATATATTAATAAATTATGTTGAAAGTGAAAAATTAAACTACACCCTTGTAAATAATTCAAATGAAGCAAAAGAATTTTATTCCAATAAAAAACCTGACTGGATAATTTTTGGTAATGCGTTTCATCATCTAGAAAATGTTCATCAATGTTCTAAAACAGCTATGATGAATCACGGGGTTGGTCCAAAGTCATGTTATTATGATTGGTCAGATTGTGACATTCAGCATCGATTTGTCGAAGGGAAACACCGATTGAATCGTTTGAAAGAACGATTTCCCTCTAAAAGCTTTATTGATACGGGTTATGCAAAATTAGACCCTATCATTAATAACGAATCTTCTAGTTTAGACTTAAAACAGTTAGGTTTAGATCCAGAAAAAGAAACGATATTATATGCACCCACCTATTACCCAAGTAGTATTGAATGTTTACCTCATAATTTTCCTGAACTTTTAGAAGAATATAACCTTATAATTAAACCTCATTATTTTTCCTTAATTAAAGAGAAATACAAGAATCATCAAACGATTTTTGAATCTTGGTCTCAGTACAATAACGTATATATCTCTTCTGTAGAGGAAGCCTGTATTATCCCTTTTATGAATACCGCAAGCTTGTTAATCAGCGATACATCTTCTACTTTGTTTGAATTTACTGCGCTTAATAAACCCGCTATTTGGTGTGATTTTTTTAAAGTGCGTTGGAGCTACAGAGGTATATTCAAGTGGCGTTTAAATAATCGTCTTGATGATGATTTGAAATACTTTGCAAAAGTTGCCCAACAAGTAATCAATACTGAGCAATTAGTTCAGCAAGTTAAAATTCAACTCAAGAGCCCTCAATTAAAAGAAATGCAGAGGCTTGAATTAACTGAACTTCTTATTGGTAAAGTTGATGGTAATTGTAGTAAGCGAATTGCGGATTATTTGATAAATCATACTGATTAATAAACATTTACTCTGTAGGTTGTACATGTAAAGCTATATAATATTTTTTTACTAAGTTAGGTTAATAATATGAGTTCTGTAGTTTACGTTTCTGGTACTTTCGACTTGTTTCATCGCAATCATCTGAAAATGATTGAATATGGGGCAGGTTTGGGCGACACACTAATTGTAGGCGTGAGTACTGATGAATTAGTATGCAGCTACAAAAACCCTCCCGCAATACCTTTTGAAGAACGCATAGCAATTGTTAGTGCCTTAAAATACCCTGATGTCGTTATCCCACAAAGATCTTTAGAACATACTGACAGAGTAAAAGATCTTAACATTGATATATTTGTTATCGGTGATGACTGGAAAGGAAAATATGACTACCTCAGAGATCTTGGAGTTAAAGTATTCTATTTCCCCTATGGCTCCGGTGTCAGTAGTTCAAATTTAAAAGCTCAAATTGTTGATCAATATAAAGAATTAATAACAAATGCCGACAAACATATCAATCCAGACGTGAAAGCGTAATGAAATCTATATTAATTACCGGTGGTGCGGGTGACTGGGCACAAAGCTTTTATCAACAGTTCAAAAATGCCTTCAAAATCTCTACACCAAGTAGAACTGAATTAGATATAAGTAATGAGTTGAGCGTCAACGATTATTTTAAGAGCCATTCATTTGATATTGTTATAAACAATGCTGGCACAATCCATCCAAAAAGAATATTAGAGAGCGACACACATCTTTGGATTAATGATATTCAAGTCAATTTAATTGGCACTTACCTTACCGCTAAAGCGGCATTAACCAAAAACCCTGATACAGTTATCATTAATATATCATCAACGGCTGCGTTTAATGCCTACCCTGATTGGTCATCTTATTGTGCTTCAAAAGCAGGTGTTGTTACCCTATCTAAATGTTTAGCTAAAGATGGTTTTAATTCTTATTGTTTGTGTCCTGGAGCAATAATGACAAAATTCAGAGACAAATTCGACTTACCCAACGACAATGTTTTAACATGCGAAGATCTTTCAAAACATGTATTAGATATCATTGATGAAAAATACACATCAGGTGATATTTTGTTTGTCCGTAAAGGTGAGTTCATCTTAAATCCGAGTTAATTTATATCAATGAAAGCATCTAAATACCTTTTCTATATCTCACAAAATTATTCTTTTGAAATTTTGCGACCTTTACAGCAAGAAATACTAAGCCAAGGCAGCCAAGTTGCGTGGTTTGTTGCCGGTAGTGATGTTAATCTGAGTAACTTTGCTGCCGATGAAGTGGTGCTTAACAGTGTTGCTGATGTGATTAGTTTTAACCCTGTCGCTAGCTTTGTGCCGGGTAATATCATCCCACGATTTATTCCCGGTATTAAAGTACAAGTTTTCCATGGTTTAGAGTGGAAGAAAAAAGGTCACTTTGTTATTAGAGACTGCTTTGATCTCTATTGCACTCATGGGGCAGCGACCACCAATCACTTTAATGAATTAGCTAACCAACATAAGTTTTTCGATGTTAAAGAAACAGGCTGGCCAAAATTAGATAATTTATTTAATACCCCCAAAGAGCAATATTTTAGTAATAACCTGCCAACAATCCTCTTTGCGCCCACTTTTTCACCCACGTTGACTTGCGCACCTTTTTTATATGAAGAAATTACCGCTTTAGTGCATGATAAAAAATATAATTGGCTGATTAAGTTTCACCCAAAAATGGATACAAAGTGGTTAGAGCTTTATGCTCAACTCTCTTCAGAAAACCTGAAAATAATAACATCGTCAAATATAAATAGTTTATTGCAGTCGGCTGATATTATGGTGTCGGATACTTCATCAGTTATCGGGGAGTTTGCTTTACTAGGTAAGCCAGTTATCGCGTTCAATAATAGCCAACCGGGTGATTACTTAATTAACTTTACCGATGCCAAAGAATTACCCCACGCATTAACTGTTGCATTATCGCCTTCAGAAGCACTTATATTGGCGATAAATCGTTATGCCCAGGAGTTGCATCCTTATCGCGATGGTAAGTCGTCATTTCGGATATTAGAGGCTGTAGAAGATATTACACTCAATGGCAAACAGGCAATAAAAACACTACCGCGCAATATCATCAGAAACTTAAAGCAACGCAAAATCCTTAATTATTGGAAGTTTTGAACGCCTTATATTCATTAGCGCCATCATTATACTTTTTAAATATTAATAATTAATTGACATTATTTGAGTAAATACGCTATTAATAGATGACTGTTTGCTCTAGCGAGCTAAACTAACTTAATAAGACGACTTTAATGACAACGACCATCACCATAAAAGACATTATTCGCATTAACCTCCTCCTCACATTATCAATGCGCGGATAGGTTTTTTATTGTTGTAAATTAAAGATAAACATTAAAACCCGCGCACATTACCGCGGGTTTTTTTATACCCGCATTTTATGTAAGTAGCCAATACCCTAAGCACAATAAATATTAAGGAATAAACATGGACAGCAAGGTCATTATTTTCGACACCACCTTACGTGACGGAGAGCAGGCACTAAATGCAAGCCTTTCAGTGCATGAAAAGTTACAAATTGCGCTAGCTATTGAACGCTTAGGGGTAGATGTAATGGAGGTTGGCTTCCCTGTTTCTTCGCCAGGCGATTTTAAGTCAGTGCAACAAATTGCCCGCACGATTAAAAATTCCCGAGTTTGTGCTTTAGCTCGAGCTGTTGAAGGTGATATTCAAGCCTGTGCCGATGCGTTAAAAGTCGCTGACCAATTCCGTATTCATACTTTTATTTCAACGTCAGATGTTCATGTTCAACAAAAATTGAAGAAAGATTTTGCCGATGTTGAAGCAATGGCAATCCATGCCATTAAATTTGCCCGAAAATTTACTGATGATGTCGAGTTTTCTTGTGAAGATGCTGGCCGTACCCCTATCGACAATTTATGTCGCATGGTTGAAAACGCCATAAAAGCCGGTGCCACCACCATTAATATTCCTGATACGGTTGGCTATACCTTACCCAATGAATTTGGCGGCATTATTACCCAATTATTTAATCGTGTGCCTAATATTGACCAAGCGGTAATTTCGGTGCATTGCCATAACGATTTAGGTTTAGCCGTTGCCAACTCAATGACTGCGGTACAAGCAGGCGCTAGACAAATTGAATGTACCATTAATGGTATTGGTGAACGCGCCGGTAATTGTTCATTAGAAGAAGTCGCGATGATCATGAAAACCCGCCATGACTTCTTAAATGTACACACCAATATTAACCATCAAGAAATTGCCCGCACTTCAAAGTTAGTCAGCGAATTATGTAATATGCCCGTGCAATTAAACAAAGCGATTGTTGGCGGTAACGCTTTTAGTCATTCGTCAGGTATACACCAAGACGGCATGTTAAAAGCCAGTAATACTTATGAGATCATGACCCCAGAAAGTGTCGGCATCAGTAAAACAAAATTAAACTTAACCTCACGCAGTGGTCGTCACGTTATTAAGCACCGCATGGCAAGTTTAGGTTATACCGAAGCTGAGTTTGACTTAGAAGAGTTATACAGTGACTTTTTGGCGTTAGCCGATAAAAAAGGCCAAGTCTTTGATGATGATTTAGAAGCGTTGCACTTTAATATTCAACAACAAGGTGAAGAGCAAGAATTTTATCATCTAGAAACATTAAACGTGCAGTGTGGCGGCGGAGAGTTTTCTACGTCAAGTATTAAATTATTAGCCGGTAAAGAGAGCCATATTGTTTCTGAAACGGGTAATGGCCCGGTTGACTCATTATATAGAGCGATTAAAAAAGCGGTTGATATTGACTTTGAGGTCGCTGATTACAAAATATCAAATAAAGGTGAAGGTGAAGACGGTTTAGGTAAAGCTGATTTAGTGGTTACCTGGCAAGATAGAAAATTTCATGGCTACGGCTTAGCGACCGATGTTATCGACGCTTCAGCAAAAGCCTTGATACACGCACTGAATAGTATTCATCGCGCTATTACCATTAATGAAATAAAAAGCGAACTAAAAAACGACGTTCAAGCTTCATTATAGTAAATTCAAACATATAAGATTGACTAAAGGTATAAAAGACATGTCGAACATAGCAATACTAGCCGGTGATGGCATCGGACCAGAAGTAATGGTTGAAGCTAAAAAAGTATTAAGTACCATCGCAACAATATTTGATATAAAAATATCGACACAAGATTACGCTGTAGGCGGTGCTGCTATTGATAGCCACGGTCACGCCCTTCCCGATGAGACCATGAAAGGTTGTGAACAAGCCGATGCTATTTTATTTGGCTCGGTTGGCGGTCCAAAATGGGCTAACTTACCTCCTACACAGCAACCTGAACGTTGTGCATTATTAGGATTGCGTAGCCGTTTTGATTTATTTTGTAATATGCGACCGGCGACCTTACAACCGGCTTTATCATCATTATCGACATTGCGCAGTGATATTTCACAGCAAGGCTTCGACGTACTGGTTATTCGCGAGTTAACCGGCGACATCTACTTTGGTGAGCCAAAAGGACGTCGCGGTGAAGGTGAAGAAGAAACTGGCTTTGACTCGATGTTTTATTCTCGTCGAGAAGTTAAGCGTATTGCTCACTTGGCGTTTCAAGCGGCGCAAAAACGTAACAATAAGGTAACGTCTGTTGATAAGGCCAATGTTTTAGCGACCAGTCAATTATGGCGCCAAGTGGTTGAAGAAGTCGCGAGTGAATACCCCGATGTTGCCTTAGAGCATTTATATGTAGATAACGCCGCCATGCAACTTGTTCGCGATCCCAACCAATTTGACGTTTTGTTATGCCCTAATTTATTTGGCGATATTCTTTCGGATATCTGTGCAATGATAACTGGCTCTATGGGGTTATTACCTTCGGCAAGTTTAAATAGCGATGGTTTTGGTATGTATGAACCTGCCGGTGGTAGTGCACCTGACATTGCCGGAAAAGGTATCGCTAACCCTATCGCTCAAATTTTATCAGCAGCATTAATGCTACGTTACAGCTTAAATGAAAGTGCAGCGGCACAAGCGATTGAAGATGCCGTAGCAAGCGCATTAGACAATGGCGTGCTAACGGCTGATTTACTGCCGGCAAACCAAAGACATCAGGCAAAAAACACCACTGAAGTGGGTGATTATATTTGCCAACAAATTATTGCGCGACAAAATAGTGCTAATCAAAAAATAACAGAGGCATAACCGATGAGTCCTAAAAAATCTGCAACCACCTTATATGAAAAATTATGGCAACAGCATGTTGTTGAAGAAAAAGCAGGTGAAACACCTTTGCTTTATGTTGACCGTCATTTGATCCACGAAGTTACCTCACCACAAGCGTTTGCTAACTTAAAGTTTCATAACCGCCCTGTTCGTCATCCTGAGCGTACGATTGCCACGATGGATCACAACATATCAACCCGCTCAATAGAAATTGATGCTGCGGGTGAAGGCGCAGCCAATCAATTAAGAACATTAGAAAAAAACTGTAAAGAGTTTGGTATTGAACTATTTGGTATGGGTCATAAAAATCAAGGTATTGTTCATGTTATTGGGCCAGAACTTGGCTTAACATTACCGGGTACAACAATTGTCTGTGGTGATTCTCATACCGCAACCCATGGCGCATTTGGCGCATTAGCCTTTGGTATTGGTACTTCAGAAGTTGAACACGTTTTTGCCACGCAAACCTTACGCCAAACAAAAGCAAAAACCATGAAGATTGAAGTTAATGGTCAAGTAGGCGCTGGAATTAGCGCAAAAGATATTATTTTAGCGATTATTGGCAAAACAGGTAGTGCGGGGGCGACCGGTTATGTCGTTGAATATTGCGGTAGTGCTATCGAAGCACTGAGCATGGAAGAACGCATGACCGTTTGTAACATGAGCATTGAATTTGGCGCGAAAGCGGGCTTAATCGCTCCTGATAAAACCACCTTCGATTATCTAATAGGTAAAGAATATGCGCCAAAGGGCGACGTATGGCTTGAAGCGTTAAATGATTGGAAAACCTTCAAAACTGATGAAGGCGCTGAGTTTGACACGATATTAACCCTTGAAGCCGAAGAGATTAAAGCGCAAATAACCTGGGGAACCACACCAGGACAGGTTACTTCAGTCGATAGCGTAGTGCCTTCGCCCGATGACTTTACCGACCAAGTAGAGAAAGACTCATGTGCGGCCGCCTTAACCTACATGGGTTTAACGGCGGGTACAAAAATTACAGATATTACCATTAACAAAGTCTTTATTGGTTCGTGTACAAATTCACGTATCGAAGATTTACGCGCAGCCGCAAGTGTTGTTGCAAGCTATCAAGCACAGGGAAAATCAGTCTCTGCAAATGTTGATGCCATCGTTGTTCCCGGTTCATATCGCGTAAAAGCGCAAGCAGAAGCGGAAGGTTTAGACAAAATATTTAGTAATGCCGGCTTTGAATGGCGTTTACCCGGTTGTTCAATGTGCTTAGGCATGAACGATGATGTGCTAACAGAAGGTGACCGCTGTGCTTCAACCAGTAATCGTAACTTTGAAGGCCGACAAGGCCGTGGCAGCCGAACGCACTTAGTGAGCCCAGAGCTAGCTGCTGCTTCTGCAATTACCGGTCATTTTGTTGACTTGAATTCACAAGGAATATAATCATGGAAAAATTTACAACACATACGGGGTTAGTTGTTCCTTTAGATGCAGCAAACGTAGATACCGATCAGATAATCCCAAAACAGTTTTTACAAAAAACAGAGCGAGTAGGCTTTGGACAGCATTTATTTCATGACTGGCGCTATCTAGACGTATCAGGGAAAGTAAATAACCCTGAATTCATTTTGAACAAACCTCAGTACCAAGGTGCGAGCATTCTACTAACCCGTGAAAATTTTGGCTGTGGTTCAAGTCGAGAACATGCACCATGGGCATTAGAGGAATACGGTTTCAAAGCCATCATTTCACCAAGTTTTGCGGATATCTTTTATGGTAACTGTATTAACATTGGTTTACTGCCAATAAAGCTCAGTAATGAAGAAATTGACACGTTATTTAAAATGAGCAGCCAAGAAAACCTCGCGTTAACCGTCGACTTAACCAATAACACAATCACTTGTGGCGAATTAAGTTTCACGTTTAGTTTAGATAAGTTTCATCAATATTGTTTAGAACAAGGCATCGACAGTGTTGGCTGGACATTAAACAAGCTAGACACGATAAAAGCTTTTGAAGCAAAAATGCCAAGCTGGCAATAAGTAAAGTATAACCTGCTAGAGCCTCATCTGCTCTTTACCCATAAAAAGTAGATGACGCTTTATTTTTTCCCCCATCAATTGCACTAATGACTAAAATTAATCTAAAGTAATGTCTAGTAATACGTTATTATCAGTTAATGATTATAGCTTTGTAACTAGCCGACCAACAATATGTCCAAAATAACAACAAATGATATCACCAAAATTATTTCTATCGATCAGCTAAAACCTGGCATGTATGTAAAATCATTTACCGATAACAATCATCTTTCTATCAAATCTGAAGGTTATATTTCGTGTCTTGAAAGTATTACTCAATTACGTAAGGCTAATATTATTCAGCTCGTTATTGTGCCTGATAAAGAGAAGCAAACCGTTAATGTTGAAAAAGTTTTTGCTGATATTAAATCCAAGCAACTGATTAAACTAAAAAGTAATTCGCTGGAAAAGTTAGCTATATCATTTGACAGTGAAATGAAAAAAGCCAACGACTTGTATAAAAACGCAAAATTACTGCAAGAAAAAATTCTCTCGCAAATTAGACAAAAAAAATCAATTCACATTTCAGAGGTCGAAGAATCAGCTAACGCTATGGTTGACTCTATTTTTCGAAATCAAGATGCCCTAACCTGCATGTCCCGTTTTCAAACTAAAGACTCCTATCTTATTGAACACTCGCTCAATGTTTCAATTTTAATGGCTGTTTTTGCTAAACATTTAGGCTTTGATAAACGTTTGATTCAAGAAATAGCACTCGGTGCCTTTTTGCATGATATTGGTAAGATATTATTACCTCAGGATATTTTAAATAAAAAAGGTACTTTAACCGCTAGAGAGCAAAGTATTATTCGCAGTCACGTTGCACTTGGCTTGAAGATATTAGAAAACAGTCCTAGCATTTCTCATGTCGCGATGACTATGATACAAGAGCATCATGAACGTTTAGATGGTTCTGGTTATCCTCATAACCTTAAGCGAGATGACATATCAAAATATGGTAAAATGCTTGCTATCATCGACAGCTATGACGCCATGACGTGTGATCGCCCATATAAAAAGAGTATTCACCCTATTAATGCTTTTAAGAAACTCATTACAGAGTCCCCCAAATATTATGACGAAGAATTAGTTGAAAGCTTCATTCAGTGTATGGGCGTTTATCCAGTAGGTACCTTAGTCAAACTTAACAGTGGTCAATTAGGGCTAATTAGCCGTTTAAATAAACAAAAACCCTTACACCCGTACGTACGCGTTTTTTATAATATACGCCTCAACCAAGCGATACCGATTAAAGAAGTTAACTTGAGTGAATCAAAATATAAAGATCAAATTGACTGCTGTATTCGACCTGAAGAATTTAACCTTAATTTATTAGGTTTTTTCAAAACTGCCTTTATCGACTAACGTTTAGCGCTTGCCGATAAACATTAGTCAGACAACTTAACACAATGATATTACCAAGAAGAAAGCGCCGGCAAGCTAAACTGCTGGCCTTTAAATGTTAAAATAACTTTCTGACCGTAAATATGATTTAACACTAATTTCTCAGAAATAGTGTCGCCTTCATAGCGATCTCTGCCATTAACGTTTACCCAACTTTCACCTTCACTGGTATAAATATGTTGTTGAAAATTTAATGAAGGTAACTCACTTTGCACCCAAGCAGGCATATCTGATAATGCTGGTGCATTAACCTCAGGTTCGACAGTTTGGTTTGCGCTATTTTTGAATTGAGGGTCTTGCTCGGTATCATCTATTGCGCTTTGAAAAAGCGCCAGCAAATCATCAGAAACACCGTCAACCGCCTTCACAGAAAGCTTTTCTTTAACTTTGCTTGTCGCTTTATCTTCAGCTAATTGACTCTCTGCTAAGGTAGGTAGTTGCTCTGAAGAATTCTTGTCCGGCATAACCTCGTTTGCTGTGCTATTAGCTGTTACGATACGCTGCTCAACAGCACGTTTTTTGTCACCATCGCTTTCTATTTCAAATACTTTAGAAGCATTGTCTGTTGTTACTGCAACTAAATTTTCATCTGGTGTTTTTTTATTGTTAGTCGCTAAACTTTCATTAGCCGCAATAATAAGCGCTGTAGCGCTAGTGTCACTTATAAGATTATTAACCGCAGGCTCAGTAATATTGAGCGCCGACGTTTCGTTAATATCTTCACCAAAAAATTGACCTAGGAAATACGAGCTACTGACAATAACCGCTAACACTGTAAATGCGGCTAGCGCCTTAACCGCTTTGTGTTGCCACCAATAGGTTGCTTGATATTCATCGCCTAATGCTTCTTGTGCAGATAACAAAACAATTTTTTGAGTCACCAAAGCATTATTACTACAATAGGCGTTGGTCAGTGAACGCTCACATAATAAATTAATTACACGCGGTATACCTTGTGAAATGCGATGAATTTCAGCCACTGCGGCACGTTCAAATAACATACGTTCACATTGTGCTACTGACAAGCGGTGTTGAATATAATGCCCTACTTCGCCCTTAGTTAACGGCAGCAAATGATAGCGAGCAGTAATGCGTTGTGCCAATTGTCGCAAGTCTCGACGTTGCAACAATTGTTTTAATTCAGGCTGACCAATTAAAATGACCTGTAGTAATTTTTTAGTATCTGTTTCTAAGTTTGTTAATAAACGTAACTGCTCTAAAACTTCTGGCGCCAAATGTTGCGCTTCGTCAATAATTAATAACGTATTTAGGTTAGCTTGGTGATTTTTATTGAGTTTTTCATATATTTTATCGGTGAGTGTTTTTAACGTTGCCCCCGTCTTTCGGTAACGAATCTTTAGCTCGTCACAAATAGTAGCCAGTAGCTCTTGGCTTGATAATGTTGGATTAAGAATAAAAGCCGCTTGCGTATTTTCGGGTAACTGCTCCATTAAGCGCCGACTGATTGTGGTTTTTCCGGTGCCGACTTCACCCGTTAACAGTGCAAAGCCTCCTGTTTCACCCAAGCCATAACTTAAATGAGCCAAGGCCTCTTTATGGCGTTCACTCATAAATAAAAAGCGAGGATTAGGTGCGATTGAAAAAGGGCTTTCTTTTAAACCAAAATAACCTTTATACATAATAGATTTAAGTAATTTTTAAAGTCAATAAACTGTCATAGAAACTACCCTGTAGTCCATCATAAGTCAAAACTAGCAGGTAAATAATTTATATAAATATGCTAAGCTTTCTGAAAATATGTCAGCTTTAATAAATAAAGAGTAATAATGATCAACAATGACCTTTCAGTACTTAACCGCTATTTAGTCGGCGGTGCCGTTCGCGATAAACTTTTAGGACACAAGGTCTATGATCATGATTATGTCGTTGTTGGCGCAACCATTGAACAGATGCTGACATTAGGCTTTACGCAAGTAGGTAAAGACTTCCCAGTATTTCTGCATCCCAAGACTAAAGAAGAGTATGCCTTAGCAAGAACTGAACGTAAGCAAGGCCATGGTTATACCGGTTTTATTTGCGATGCCAGTAGCGCGGTTACCCTTGAAGAGGATCTACTTCGTCGCGATCTCACTATTAATGCAATGGCGATGCCTTTTAACGATAGCGCTGAAAGCACCACTATTATTGACCCTTATAATGGCCAAGTTGATTTAAAAAACCGCATACTGCGACATGTTTCATTAGCTTTTGTTGAAGACCCGCTTCGTGTCTTACGGGTAGCTCGATTTACTGCCCGTTATCATGATTATGGTTTTACCATTGCTGGCGAAACAGTAGACTTGATGACTAAAATCAGTGAAAGCGGAGAATTAGCGACACTGTCAGGTGAACGTATTTGGCAAGAAATGCAGCGGAGTTTGACTGAAAATAACCCCGAAGTATTTTTTCAAGTGTTACGTGAATGTGGTGCGTTAGCGAAAATATGGCCTGAACTTAACTCGCTATGGGGGATCCCTAACCCAGAAAAATGGCACCCAGAAATTTGCTCGGGTATTCATACTATGATGGTACTGCAACAAGCGGTAAAGCTCTCCCCTAAAACATCTGTACGATTCGCAGCACTTTGTCATGACTTGGGTAAGTTTTTAACCTTAGCAGAAAATTGGCCCAGCCACCGAGGTCATGAAACCTCAGGTTTAGCATTAGTTGACAAAATATGTGAGCAATTAAAAGTGCCTAAAGGTCACAAAATTTTAGCGCGCAAAGTCTGTGAATTTCATTTACATTGCCATAAAGCATTCGAATTAAAAGCCAACACGCTAGTTAAGTTATTTAATAGTTTAGATGTATGGCGCAAGCCTGAAGAGTTTACTGATTTCTTGTCTGTCTGTACGGCTGATTTTCGCGGTCGATTGTACAATGAGAACAGAGCCTATCCACAAGTAGATTACTTACGTGGTGCTTTTGAAGCCGCATTAACGGTAACCGCTAAAGAGTTTATCGAACAAGGAATACGAGGTGCAGATATTAAAGAAGCCATAAATAAAAAACGCATTGAGTTTGTTCAGCGCTTTAAATTAGGCCATGAACAGACTAACAATCCTTAACCTTTGGCTGAAAAATAAAAAAACATTCAAGTACAAAGTAAATCTGCCTGGCCCGCACGGTAATTTAACTTAGCGGTGAGCACGTTACTATTCTCGACCAAGTTATTATGCTCGATAGAGTTAACTAACCAATTCAACTCCTCGATATTTTTATACAAAAAAGTCAGCTAAATTAGCTGACTTTTTAAGTAAGACGATTAATGTTCTAACCGCTATTTACAACTCAATTAAAAGCTATAAGTTGCTTTTACGTAGTAGAAGCCACCGTTAAAGCCAAATGGAGATGTTTCATAGTACTTACCACCCCAGTTGTTATTAGGTGTGAAACCATCAGGATGATTACGTGAAGCTTCTTCAAAATCTAACTCTTCAGCTTGTTGATCAAAGATGTTCTGTGCACCCGCTGCGATTGTAAATGAGTCATTAATAAAGTAACTCACTTCAGCATCAAAGGTAATTGCTGCATCAGCATCTTGAGCCGCTAGGTCATAATCTACGTGTACCGCATGGTATTCACCGAAGTAGTTACCACGAACGTACATACTAATATTATCCCAGCTTTGAGAAACAGTGAATGAACCTCTATGCTGTGGTAAACCTTCTTCTAAGCGTTTAACTTTAAAAGCACCTGTAATATCAGAACTACCCGTAACATCGGTTTCATTCCAGTTGTAAGCTAAGCTAAGTTTAGTATCACCTTCAAACAACTGCATGCCGTAGTTTGCAACAATATCAATACCTTGTGTTGTGGTATCAAAATCGTTAGCAAAGAAACTTACTGTACCTACTGAACGAGGGTTAGCTACATTTAATGCTTCTAATTTAGCATAGTCAGCTTCTTCTAATTTTGTACGGTCAGATTGTGTAATACGGTCATCAACTTCAATATTATAATAATCAGCCGTAAAGAAAAAATCTCCATTTTGATAAACAACACCAAATGCATAGCTGTTTGACTGTTCTGGCTCTAATTCTTTACCACCAAATAATTTTGAAAATTCACTTGTTGGCGGTAATAACGCTGAATCGGTTAATTCACCATCTTCTAATGCGGTAGAAACATTACTTACATTAGCTTGACCAACGGTAGGAGCTCTAAAACCAGTACTTATAGAGCCACGTATTGATAACTCATCATTAATAGAATATTGAGCCGTTAATTTATAATTTAACGTATCACCAAATGATGAAAAGTCTTCATAACGTAAAGCTGCGCCAAGTAAAAGGTCGTCAGTCATGTATGCTTCAACATCTACGTATGCAGCAACACTGCGTCTAGAGAATGCACCGGCTTGTGATGGTTGAAAACCAGGAAAACCATGTGAGCCTAGGTTAAACCCTTGGTCGATTAATGGGCCAGCAAGGAATGAGTATTGATCACCCGCACCAATTTCAAATGTCTCTTCGCGCCATTCTAAACCACCCGCAACATTCATAGGTGAATCTAGACCAACTTCAACGCCCTTAGATAAATCTAAGTTAAACGTTTTTTCTAATTGTGTGTAATCACCTAAATCAAAATCACGTGGAGATTCAGGACCCATTGAAGAGTTAATGGTATTTACAATACTAAAGCTTGATTTATTACGACCAACAGAACCACTGATATCGAAGAAAACCTCGTCTAGCATTCCGCCATTAATTTCACCTTCAACACCCATAGTTAATGATGTATCAACTACATTACCACCAAAGTTTGGCGTATAACCGCCTGGGTATGTTTCGTTAACCGCAAAACAGTTTTTACCTAAAGCCGTACTATTGTCGGCAATAGACTGATAATCAGCTTGGTCTAAAACATTAGCGCCAATAGCTATAGTAGGACAAGTAATACCGCTATCTACGCCATCTAAATCACCAACAAGTAGTGTTTCACCACCATCATTTGAATAAATGCTTGAACGGTTATGTGGGTTTCTCCAGTAGAAGCCACCCTTTACATCACGTTCAGAATAGTTACCGAACATGTAGAATTTTTTATCGTTACCTAAATCAAGGCCAATATTACCAAAAATTGTTGTGTCATCATTAACTTCTGGAGAACCCCAAACCTGAGCTTCTTCTGCGATGAATGAGTTACCTGCCGCTGAAATGGTCGCAGCATTGGCGACTTGAATACTACGGCTAGTCGCATCAGCATTTTTATATTGAAAACTTAAGTTAACGAAACCATCTTTAGTTAATGGCATACCAACGTTACCTGCGTAAGTTGTTGTAGCACCATCGCCTTCATAATATTCACCGTGCTTAACTGAAAAACTACCGCCTTCTGCAGCATCCTTTAACACAAAGTTCATTACACCAGCGATTGCATCTGAACCGTATTGTGCTGCTGCACCGTCACGAAGCACTTCAACTTGCTTTAACGCTATGCTTGGGATAACAGAAATATCTGGACCTTGTGCACCATCATTAATGCCGCCACCTTGGAATGCAATAACTGAAGCGCGATGACGACGTTTACCATTTAATAACACCAATGTGCTATCTGAAGACAAACCACGTAAGTTTACCGGACGAACTAGTGTCGCCGCATCACTAATTGGGTTAGCGTGTACGTTAAATGAAGGAACACTGCCGACAAGTTGATCAAGCATGTCACTTGAACCCATTTTCTCTAAATCTTCGCCACCAATAATATCAATTGGAACAGGAGAGTCAGCAACAGAACGAGGCGCTGAACGTGAGCCAACAACCGCGATTCTTTCTACATCTTTTACCTTTACTTTTGAGCTGTTTTCTTCTGCATATGCTGGCGCAGTACCAAGTGCAATACTTACCGCTAACGTTAACGTTGCTGTACGAAATAATTGAGTAGACATGTTACTTCCTTCATAAATTTATGTTTATATTTTTATCTTTTTATCTTTTTTTAGACTAGGTATTAAATAGGTGAAACTACCTAGACTTGCAGGTACTTTATAAAACAGGCTAAAAGTGTTTACAAGAGCGAAATTAATTGAAAATACCGCAAAAATAGTTGTGCTCCATTAAATAACATTTAATTACGAATAAAAGTCTAGTCATTGATAAAGAGATTTTCTCTGTAAAGGCTATATAGGCTAGTGACTGCAGGCTTATCAGCCAGAAATTAGTATCCAAATATCTTCGTAATCAAATATACCAAAATAGACCTAAAAGAATTTCCTTATTCCAAATTAGCATAAAAATAAATTATAAAATTATTGCACTATTTAGGGAAGTCACAGTCTAACCACTAAAAATTAACACTAAAATCACAGTGTATACAATATACAAGGTAATTCATCGTCTTTATTTAGCATTTCGTCGCTTATTCATGCACACTTATTGAATAATTTTGTATTCACAGATCTGGTTTCTAAAAAAAGCAATCTAGATCAAAACAAAATTTAATGAGAAGTAGTGAGAGAATAAAATAGATTATTGCTATTGAAATTTAGTGATAAAAAAAGCGCTGATCATAAACAACCAACGCTTTGCGATTAACTTAATGAGCAATTAGCTAATTAAACGGTTAACTCGCTGGTAAAATTTTCGCTGATACGGCACCAAAACCAATGCGCACTGCTCCTTCTTTTTGACACCAACCTTTCATTATGACGTTGTCACCATCTTCTAAGAAAGTACGTTTTTCACCATTAGGTAAAGTAATAGGATCGGCACCCGCATTTGAAAGCTCTAACATTGAACCGGCTTCTTCAGGCTTAGGTCCAGATTGTGTGCCACTGCCAAACATATCACCCGCGCGAAGGTTACAACCATTAACAGTATGATGAGCGACCATTTGTGCCACTGTCCAGTATGAGTCTTTAAAGTTAGATTGTGACATTTCAACGGCTTCTTCACTTTTTTCACGCATGTTTTGCGTTTCAAGCAAGGCTTGTAGCTGGATATCAAATGAACCGATCGCACGATTACTCTCTGACTCTAGGTATGGCATTGGTTGAGGATCTGACTCAACACGTGTCCAAGCCGAGCGGTAAGGTGCTAATGCTTCTGTTGTCACAATCCAAGGAGAGACTGTTGAAGCAAAGTTCTTCGACAAAAATGGCCCTAAAGGTTGGTATTCCCATCCTTGAATATCACGCGCAGACCAATCATTAAATAAACATAAGCCAAAGACATGATCTTCAGCGTTATCAATAGAAATAGCGTCGCCTAAGTCATTACCTTTACCAATGAATATGCCCACTTCTAATTCATAATCGAGACGCTTACAAGGGCCAAATGATGGTTCAGTTGCCGTCGGCGCTTTAGTTTGTCCCGAAGGACGCTTAAAATCTCGACCAGAAACATCAATAGAAGATGAACGACCATGGTAACCAATAGGTACCCATTTATAGTTAGGTAATAATGGATTGTCTGGACGGAACTTCAAACCCACTGACGTAGCATGGTGAATTGAGGTGTAGAAATCAGTGTAATCACCAATATTACAAGGTAGTGCATATTCAACGTCAGCTTGAGCGATTAAACAAGCGGCCACTTTTTCTTGTAAAGCTGAGCCTTCTTTTAAGGCATTAGAGAGTGCTAAACGTAAAGCGCTCCATGTCGCTTTACCCATCGCCATATAATCGTTTAACTGTGGCGCATTACAGGATTCTACGCCTGCTTGTGCTAGACCATCAAAAACATTTGCGTTAGCCAAAGCAGCTAAATCAATAACTTGATCACCAATGGCAACACCGCCACGGAATGCTTCTTCGCTATTTGCACGTTTAAAAACCGCAAAAGGTAAGTTCTGAATAGGAAAGTCGGTATCTGCTTTATTCGCAGTAACAAGCCAACTAACTCGGGCTGAATTGTGGGTTTCATTTAACAAATTCATAGTAGACATTGATTGAAGAACTCCTGAAATTTAAGGCTTACCTTAATAAAACGTCAAAATACGTTTTAAAATAAAAATAAGTATAGAAGATAACGATATAAGATGGCTGCATTATACCAGCGAGAACAATAATTGGTATTAATGATAACATTGAGTTATTTTTCTGAGGGTTAAGCTGTCAACAAATAGTTGCACTAACAAGTTTACAGCCAATAATTTTATTAAAAAGCTATCTCGATAATTGTGCTGGTCGTAAAATAACGCTGAAGCGATCACGACCTAATACATCAGATAAATACTCTTCTGCTTTTTGGTTAATGATCAGACAAAACGGTTTAATACCGAAGCTATTTGCTTAGCAATAGCTTGGTGAGTATCATAAATACCAAAACGGCCTAGCTAATGAACTATGTCATTAGGTTTTCCAGCGAATAAATAGGCTGATATGTATCAAGTAACCCGTTATTTAATCAAGGTTTTAAAAAGAAGTGAACAGAAACTAAAACTCGACGTTCTTTGCTATTGATTAAAAAATTAGGTGCATGCAAGCCAGTGCCGCTAAGCCCGCAAGAATATCGTCGACCATAATACCTAGACCGCCATGTAAATTTTTATCTACATAGGAAATAGGCCAAGGTTTAAAAATATCAAAAATTCTAAATAAAATAAAACCAACAACAATACTTTGCCATGTCAAAGGAACAAGAAACATAGTGATTAAAAAACCAACAATTTCATCCCAGACAATTGCGCCATGATCAGGTACACCTGCATCTTCTGCCGCTTTTCCACAAATATAGATACCGGCAATACTCATGATAATAACAATAGCTAAATAAGTACTAAATGAAGCAGGCGCTAACAGCAGGTACAAAGGAATGGCGGCAAGCGTGCCATAAGTACCTGGTGCTTTAGGTAATAAACCACTACCAAAACCCAAAGCAAGAAAATGGATGGGGTTAGTTATTCGAAAGTTCTCGGTAGATTTACTCATTAGATTTAACTTAAGTTATTTATTAGAAGGGGTATTAGAGAAATGTTGATAGCTCTGAACCTTAATATCTACCGCTTTTTTATTTAATGTCGTGGTAATTTTTCCTGAACCATTCAATTGGCCAATACAGGTGATCTTATTGCCTGTGTTAGCTAAGGCTGTTTCCATGCCTACTCGGTTATCTTCAGTCACACTAAATAATAGCTCGTAATCATCGCCACCTTCTAAAGCTATATCGTACGCTGCGTCTATACCAACTGTATCACTTAATGCGGCAGAAAGCGGTAAAGCATCAAGAAAAATATTAGCACCAACACCCGAAGCATTACAGATATGAGCTAGGTCTGCGACTAAACCATCAGATAAATCTATCGCCGAAGTCGCATATTTACGTAAAGCTTGTCCAGCCAAAATCCTTGCTTTTGGAAAGTCTAAGCGTTTTTGTATTTCTTGCTGATATTTAGCTGCTACTTTCACTTTACCTTGGATATGTTGTAAAGCGAGGTTCGCTGCACCTATCTCACCGGTAACATATAACCATTCTCCAGCTTTAGCACCTGAACGGGAAATATGTTGTCCAAAAGGAATTTGTCCTTGCGCTGTAATGGTTATACTCAATGGTCCTTGCGTCGTATCACCACCAATAAGCTGGACATTATAAAATTCACAAAGGTCAAAAACACCAACGCAAAATTCATTGATCCAATTTTCATCAATTTCAGGAAGCGTAAGAGCTAAAGAAAGCCAACTAGGCTCTGCCCCCATAGCAGCAAGATCAGACAAATTAACAGCTATCGATTTATGACCAATAGCACGTGGCGATGTATTTAAAGGAAAATGAACACCTGCCACTAAGGTATCTGTCGTTACTGCAATGTGTTGGCGTTCACCCGGAGTAACCAGTGCACAATCGTCACCAATACCTAAATAAACGTCTTTGCGCTTCACTACCTGTTCAGTAAAATAACGTCGAATGACTTCAAATTCTTTCATACAACAACCAATCCTTTGCTTTGAGAATATGAGTGCAAATTATTCTTCTGGACGAATCAGTTTAACGGCTTTATCAAGGACGCCATTAACAAACTTATGACTATCGTCAGCAGCAAAAGATTTTGCTAATTCGATGGCTTCATTAATAACAACTCGGTATGGTACATCTTTACAATCTTTCAATTCATAAATGGCGACACGTAAAATAGCTTTTTCTACTGGGTCAACGTCGTTTAAAGGACGGTCAACGTGCGGAGAAATAGCTTCATCGATAGAACCAACTGATTTGGTTACACCGTGGAGTAATTGTTGAAAATATGGAATATCAAAACGTCGTGCACTGTTATCAGTCAAAAAATTAACTTCGATATCAGTTACTGAGTTTTGGCTAAGCTGCCATGAGTAAATAGCTTGAACAGCTAACTCACGAGCTTTCCTTCTAGGAGTTGGTTTCACAAAAATTCCCGCTTATATTTTATCTAAAACATTAACCATTTCTAAAGCACTTAAAGCCGCTTCTGCGCCTTTATTACCTGCTTTAAGTCCGGCACGATCTATTGCTTGCTCAACGGTATCGGTGGTAATAACACCAAAGGCAACAGGAATAGTGTATTCCATTGAAACTTGCGCTAAGCCTTTATTACATTCGCCCGCAACAAAATCAAAATGTGGAGTTCCGCCACGAATAACGGCACCAATAGCAATAATGCCATCGAACTCGCCTTTACTTGCAATGCGCTTAGCGGCAAGGGGTAATTCATATGCGCCAGGAACACGAACAATAGTAATGTCGTTATCTGCAACATTGCCATGGCGTTTAAGTGCATCGACTGCACCTTCTAATAAATTTTCAACTACAAAACTGTTAAAACGTGAAACAACGATGGCAAACTTTTTACCTGCTGCGTCAAAATTAGCTTCAATGATATTCATTTATAATTCACTCACAAAAAATTTGCCGCAATTCTACCAAACCCAGAGACAATTCGGTACTTGTTTGCTTAATTAAGTGTAAAAATACTGTAGAATACTGCTATTACTCACTAAAAATACGATACCTATGGCTTTTATATTTTCCACAAATAAACTTCCTGAACTCGAAAGCTATACGCTTGGGCAAAGACAGCAGATTTTAACACTAGCAGCCGCTAAATTGACCGCACCAGAGAAGTTCGTATTAAATATTTTGAAGTTAATCATGTTGGTGCCACCCTTTATATTTATGGCACAATTAGATGGGCTGCTCTTTATGGTCTCTTTGTTTAGTTTTCTAGCCGTGTATTTTATTTTACTTCGGCCAGTATCATTAATTTTTACCCGTAAATATCTCAGTGTTGCGATCAAGCAGTATAATAAATTAGCTTAATCTTTAATTAACACATCGAAAAATCTGCGGTTTACATTAACACTCACTGCCTTTATTTTCAAAATGAGTGAAGCTTGAAGTATTCTAAGCTTCACTCTGCAAAGCAAGTTTATTGATCAACATCTGCCATGTTATCGAGTTCTTCTAAAAATGCATTAATTTCGTCTTCACTGTCTTCATCAATCACGATGGGCGGGTTACCATCGTAAACTTTAAATTCCATATTTTGAAAGTAAGCATTTTTAACAAATTCATACGAATCAATAGATTCATTAATAATTTGCTCTTGGTCAACAAGCGCTGCTCGTTGTTCAAGCCCGAGTACGGCTTGGCGAAGTAAGTTGGGCCAAAAATCAATAATAGCTAACGGCCAGTAGTATTTATCCACATAGTCACCTACTTCTTCACGAACTGAGCTTGGCCCAAGAGCTGGTATAACTATATAAGGTCCATCTCCAACACCATATGAGCCTAAGACTTCACCAAACTCTTCTTCTGCTCTGGTCCATTCAAAGTCACTTGCTGGGTCAAAAAATCCAAATATGCCGATTGTAGAGTTAAGCATAAAACGACCGGTACTTTTACCTGCTTCACTAAACTTTCCTTGCAGCAGGTTATTTATAACCGTTGATGGTTCATTCAGGTTTAAGGCAACATTATGTAACCCAGACCTAAAATCTGTTGGCATATATTCAACATACGCTTGGGCTGTTGGTTTAAGTACATATTTGTCTGCATAATCCCAGGTAAAAGTCCAAAACGGTCGATTAATCGACTCTAATGGATCTTTAGGATCTGAAACACTAGCACTATTTTCAGTAGGTGTTGATGAACAGGCAGAAATAACTAAAGCCAGTAGAATGATCACAATTTTTTTTGTTGGGTTATTGAACAAATAAGAAAATATAGCGGCTACTTTCACTTAGCGTCCTTGATATAGAGTAAAAAAATAATAACGCAGTTTACCACGCAAGAATGCAATGCAACATAAATCTTTAACTATTTATCTGTGGTAAAAGCATAAAATGATTGGTTTTAAGAAGGCGATGTTTTATTTCTGTGGACAGATATTAACATCTCAGCTTCAGCAAGTGGGATATCACATTCTCGAACGACTTCATCTATCTCTGCACCTAACTCAACGAGTTTAAAAGCACGTGAATAGAGTTTATCTTGCGGTTGCTGATTTTGAAATTGGTCGATTAATTGCTTTTGTAGCACACTCTCTTGTTGCAGTGTTTTAATACGATGTTCAAGTTGTTTACTGACTTGCTCGTTTTCTAACTGCAGACTTTCAAGCTTATGATTAAACTCAAGCAATTTTTTATTTACTGTATTGTGTGACGACTGTAGCTCATTTATAAACAACTCTTGCGTTTCAAGTTGTGTTTTTAACACTTTATGGGCTCGATAAAAATAAGTTTTTTGTCGATATATATAACCGATTAGCACTATAAAAAGCACAAAACTGCTAACTGAAATAAAAAGTGGCGAGATAATAAACATAAACGCTTCTTAAACCATTACAAATAAATAAAGCCTGATAAGTCAGGCTTTATTTAAAGAGACCTAATAAACAGCCTAGAACTGTTTAAGTTCATCCCATTCGTCGTCAGAAAGTAACTGATTTAGGTCGACTAAAATCAATAACTCACCTTCTCTGTTTGAAACACCTTGAATGAATCGTGCACTATCGTCATTACCAACATTCGGAGCATCATCTATCTCAGAATTTTTTAAGTAAACAACTTCAGCGACACTATCTACCAAAATCCCAATAACTTGTTTTTCAGCTTCAATGATAACAATACGAGTATTGTCAGAAATATCCGCAGGTTTAAGCCCAAAGCGTTGTCTGGTATCAATAACAGTAACAACGTTCCCTCGCAGATTAATGATACCTAATACATATGTAGGTGCACCTGGCACCGGTGCAATTTCACTATAGCGCAAGACTTCTTGCACTTGCATTACATTAATACCGTAGGTTTCACTATCGAGCTTAAAGGTTACCCATTGCAACACTTCATCGTTGTCTACGTTTTCCTTTGCATTACGTCTATCATCAGCCATACAGCCTGCCTCTTAAATATCTTATTGAAAATCAATCTGTTTGATTATTCTTCTAGTGTATATAGTATAATACTATCTGAAGATCTAGCCATTAATCTTGGTTAATATTTGCGCCTGCGTCAAGTAACTTAATCAAAGAATCAACATCAAGCAGTGCACACATACGTTCTTTGACTAAACCGGCTAACCAAGGTCGCTTGTTCGGTAGGTCTAACCATTTTACATCTTCTTGCTCTAAGGTCACTGTATCGACTAATGTTTCCGCCGATAATCCCCAATGACTATTACCTAGCATGACAATATATTGATAGTTTAACGAATTTATTAACGCTTCGTCACATTTTTCTGGCATTACCCATAAAGCGGTATTCACTACGTTAATTTTCTCATCTCGATGTAACATAACACCGGTAAACCATTTAGGCTTACCCATGAGACTCGTTGTCTTGTCTTCGTTATGTATGCCCCCCAATTCAATCAAGGGTACTGCAATCGTTAAACCCGCAACATTAAAGAACATCGCTTGAAAACTACCCTTTCGATAATTCTTACTCTGATGAACAATTAATGGCTGATCACTTTTTCTTGTCTTAAGCGGTTCATCAAGAGTCAATGGTGTTTTTTCTTTGACTTTTTCCTGAACTTTTTCTTCAACTATTTTAGGTCGTTCATCTTTCACAGAACTTTTTACAGTATAAACAGGTTCATCTACTGGGTCGGCAATACGCTCAGTAATATCAATTTTTTGCAAAAGTTTTTCTAACGGTTGCTGATATTTTGCTTTTACAGCAATAATTGGCAGGTCAGATTCTTGCTGATCTTCAGTCAACAATTCTGATAAATAATTCTGCATTAGTTTCTTACTTGCAGCGAGTGACTTTGCCATTGGACAATTAACCTAATTTTTGCAGTTCTAATAAACTGCTTAGTAGTTTTTTATATGCACTAACACCACGTGTTAACGGTGCGTAATCTGAAGGTACCTGCATTGCATAACTGGCATTTCTAAAATTAGTATCGACAGGTATAACACCAGCCCAAACACTATCATCGTATAACTCTTGTAACTTTCTATAGGTCAGTAATGATGCTTTAGTACGTTTATCAAACATGGTCGGCACTATGGTATATTTAAACGGCTTATCTTGCTCAACTTGCATAATATCCATTGTTTTCATCATGCGGTCTAAGCCTTTCAAGGCTAAGAACTCAGTCTGCACTGGCACAATAATACGTTGCGATGCCGCCAAAGCATTCACCATCAGCACACCTAAAATCGGTGGGCAATCGATTAAGACATAATCATATTCATCGGCTATTTTTATCATCGCTTTTTTCAACACTAAGCCCATACCACCTTTATTACCGAGTGAACGGTCTAAAGTGGCTAAGCCCATAGTTGCCGGGAGTATATCTATATTGTCGTATTTCGTTGGACATAAGCTTTGCATTATTTGTTCTTTGGTTGAAAATTGAACAAATAAATCGTAAACACTTAACTCAAGATCTTCAGATTCGATACCAAAATAATAACTCAAAGAAGCATGGGGATCAGTATCTACCAACAACACTTTATAGCCCTGCTCAGCTAATAACCCACCTAAGGAGATTGTTGTTGTGGTTTTACCAACGCCACCTTTTTGATTTGCTACGGTCCATACTACCAAGTTGCTAACCTACTTATTTCGTTATGCTAATTATTGTTCTGCTCAGAAGAGGGGTTGTCATCTTCTCGTGTTGTAATTCTAATGCCACCGTTATCAAGTCTTATGATACGTATTTCATTATCCTCATCACCATTATCTATCTGCTTTATAGCTTCGACGTCTTTAATGCTGATGGTAGGGGTCGCAAGTAAATTTGACTTTTCTAAACCATACTTTGATATAGCAATAACAACACGACGGTTTTGAGCGCGCCCTTGTGCTGTTTCATTATCTTCTCGTGGGTAATATTGCCCATAACCCTCAATGGCCATTCGAGCAGGGTCAAGGGATAAGTATTCAAGCACTCTTAAAATAGCAGTTGCTCTAGAAACTGATAATTCCCAATTAGAAGAAAATATCTCAGTATTAATTGGTTCGTTATCAGTATAGCCCCTTACACGAATAAAATTACTGGAAGAACCAATTACATCATAAATAACCGCAAGTATTGTTGTCGCGTTGTTGGTTGCTGATGATGAGCCACTGGGGAAAAGCATACCGCTGTTTAATTCTATTTCTAACCAATCGCCATCAATCTGCAGTTGCGCATAACCTGATTCGATTAATTCGAACAAGGCGGTATGTAATTCTTTTTCTAGTGACGTTAGATTAGTGCCTACCTGACTGTCAGAAACATTAGATAGTGTTTTCTCACCGTCAAAAAGTTCAGGGCCAGCCACATCTAAAATACCATTGCCATACAAGCGCTTATTCGTTTTTGAGGTGTTAACATCGAGGATGTCCTCACCATGCCCCCGATTTTTCGGTAATTTATCATTGGCTTGAAAAACTTTACCTATCGATTCTGTCGCAGATTCAAAGGGCTCGTCATTAACCATTGCCATCGCATATAAGACAACAAATAAAGCGAAGAGCAAGGTCATATAATCGGCATATGAAACTAACCATCTGTCGACATTATCATTTTCGACTGAATGTCGGCGTTTCCTTAAGTGGTTCATTGCTCTAACCGAAAGGCCGACAACTTGTTTTCAATGGCATGTGGATTTTCTGCTAATGCAATAGAGATAAGGCCTTCAGCAATCATTTCGCGGTACATCGTTTGCTGGTGTATAATAGCCTTTATTTTATTAGCAACGGGTAGGTAAATTAAATTGGCAAAACCGACACCGTAAATAGTCGCAATAAAAGCTGTTGCAATGCCTTGCCCCAGTAAAGTTGGATCGGTAAGGTTACTCATCGCATGAATGAGGCCAAGTACCGCTCCTAAAATACCTATGGTAGGACTGTAGCCGCCCATAGACTCAAAAACATGAGCAGAGCGCAAATTATGCTCGCGATAAAGATCTAAATCTAATTCTAATGAGACACGCAAATTGTCTACTTCTATACCATCAACTAATAAGTTTAGCGCTTTATTGGTATAAAAATCTTGTTCTTCTTCGGCAATATTTTCCAGTGATAAATATCCAGATTCTCGTGCTTTTTCAGACCAAGAAACTATCGAATCAATGCCTTGGTTGATATCATACTTTGGTGGATAAAATATCCACTTTAATAAAGACAACGCATGAAAAAATTGCGCTGAAGATGATTGTAACATTACAGCCCCTAAAGTACCGCCAAAGACAATGATAAAGGCAGGTAACTCAAATAACGCAGCAAGGGAGCCACCGTCAAGAATAAAACCTAAATATATGGCAGTAATTGCGACAAAAAGCCCAGCAACGGTTAACTTATCCATGGTCAACTTCCTTGATAATACTTTGGCTGATATCTTCTAATGCTAAAGATAAAACAGAAATACCGGCAACGGTAACGGCTTGCGGCATACCATAAACCACACAAGAAGCTTCATCTTGTGCCCATATTGTCGCTCCTTTACCTTTTAGCATGCGAGCACCTTCTCGACCATCAGAGCCCATACCGGTCAGTACAACACCCAATACTGAGCCACCAAATACTTTAGCTGCTGAGCCAAAACTCACATCAACACTTGGTTTAAAAGCAATCTTTTCAGACTTATCTTCTATAATTTTTAATTTTGCTAATTTTGGCGTGCCGTCAATAATCATTTGCCTGCCACCAGGCGCTAGGTAAGCGCAACCAGGTTTTAAAATATCCCCATCTTCTGCTTCCTTGACATTAATATTGCACAAGGTATTTAAACGATTGGCAAAAGCAAAAGTAAAAGCAGCGGGCATATGCTGTATTAAAATAATGGGTAACGGAAAGTTTTGCGGCAATTGCGTTAATATTTTTTGTAAGGCAATTGGCCCCCCCGTTGATGTACCTATAGCGAGTAGTTGATAACTTTTACCTGAGCTTCTTTTAACAACCTGACTGCGAATACTTTCGCTTTGATGCGGTTCAGTTTTAGTTGTACGCAGCGGAGTTCTCGATTGAATTTCGAATTGATTTACAGGTTTAGTAGCCGTTGAAGAGAGGCTAATTCTTGACGCGTGTGCTTTTACTGCCAGTTTTCTTTTCAATAAACCGTTAGTCTTAGCTAATTGAACCACTCGTTGACGCAGCACACTACCCGCATCATCAGTTGTTTTGGCTATTTCACTAAATTTTTTCGGGAGAAAATCAAGTGCTCCAGCTTCTAAGGCCTCGAGGGTCGCATTAGCACCTTGATGAGTGAGCGATGAAAACATTAAGATTGATGTTGGTGCTTTTGCCATTATTTGTTTCACAGCTTCAATACCATTAAGTAATGGCATTTCTATATCCATGGTGATCACATCAGGCTTTAAAGACACAGCCTTTTCAACAGCATCTTTACCATTTACAGCAACATCAATAACAGTAAGGTTCGGATCTTTATTTAAAATATCGGTAACTCGACGTCTAAAGAAACTCGAGTCATCAACAACCAACACCTTATAGGGCATTTATTATCTCATTTGTTATTATGAATGAAAAAGCCCTAATAAAATTTAGTAGGGCTTTATTATGCGTTAAGAGCGTAATCTTTTATTAACAACAGATTTTTTTGCGTAAAACTTCAGCATGTTAGGTACATCAATAATTAACGCGATACCACCATCGCTGGTAATTGTTGCGCCAGCCATACCTGGTGTGCCGTGTAATAAACGGTCGAGTGGTTTTATCACCACCTCTTCTTGACCAATTAAACTGTCGACCACAAAGCCAACTTGCTGATTGCCCAATTGAACGATGACCACATGACCTTTTTCTCTTGGCTTTTCAACAAAATCACGAACTAACCACTTATCTAAGTAAAAGAGTGGTATCGCCTTTTTACGAACAATAATGGTTAGTTGTCCATCAACAACGTTGGTCGTGGTTAAATCAAGATGAAATATTTCATTGACACCAGCAAGTGGCAAGGCAAATGTTTGTTTACCAACAATAACCATTAATGTCGGTAAAATAGCTAACGTTAACGGTACTTTAATCTCTAAGATTGTACCTACACCCATTTCAGAATCTATACTTACCGTTCCGTTTAACTGGGTAATTTTAGTCTTGACTACATCCATGCCAACACCACGGCCTGAAACTTCTGAAATCTCAGTCTTGGTAGAGAACCCTGGAGCAAAAATCAAACTAAAAGCTTCTTTATCTGTCATTCTAGCAGCTGAATCAACATCTAGAACTCCACGAGTAATCGCAATTTCTTTGAGCTTTTCTGCATTCATGCCAGCACCATCATCTTTGATGGTTAATAATATATGATCACCCTCTTGAGAAGCAGAAAGCACCACGACACCTTCTCTTGGTTTACCTAATGCTTCGCGCTTATCGGGCATTTCTATACCGTGATCTACAGAGTTTCGCACCAAATGCACTAATGGATCAGCGAGTGCCTCAACAAGGTTTTTATCCAGATCGGTTTCTTCACCTTTAAGGACTAATTTAATTTCTTTATCTAAACTGCGCGCTAAATCTCGAACAACTCGAGGAAATCGTCCAAAGACTTTTTTGATTGGCTGCATACGGGTTTTCATTACCGCACCTTGCAAATCAGTCGTTACCGCATCAAGATTAGAAACAGCTTTTGTTAAATCTTCATCCTCTTTAGTTAAGCCTAAACTTGATAAGCGATTTCTCACTAAAACAAGCTCACCCACCATATTCATAATTTGATCAAGACGTTTAGTGTCAACTCTAACAGTCGTTTCACCCTGCATTGCTTTAGCAGGTGCTTTTTCTGGTACTGGCGCTTTAGCGACAGGTTTAGCTGCAGGCGCTACAATTGCTGTCTTCGCGGCTGGTGTTTGAGCAACAGGAGTTGGTGTTGGTGCGCTAGGTGCTGGAGTAACCGATAATTTCGGCGCTTGACCTTGACCATGTAATTCGTCTAATAAGGCTTCAAAGTCATCGTCACTTATTTCATCTGATGAACCGCTATTTGATGAAGATGGCTTACTTGAATTATTAGCAGCGACTTCGGGCGAAAAAGCCCCTTGACCGTGAAGTTCATCAAGCAAGGATTCAAATTCGTCATCTGAAATATCATTGCTGTCTGAAGACGTTGCTGTTGCTGCATGTGCTGGCGTTGAAGCTGAGCCACCACCATGGAGTTCGTCAAGAAGCCGTTCAAATTCATCTTCTGACATTTCGTCGCTAGAAGAAAAGCTTTCGCTTTCATGAGTAGCGACTGCTTCAACAGCTACTGGCGCAGGCACTTGATCTTTGCCTTCGGGTTGGCTTAAACGATGCAGTTCTGCAAGTAATTGAGCATCTGCTTTATCAAGTTTTTCGCCGTTTTGAACTTGTACAAACATTTCATTTACAACATCAAGCGCTTGTAAAATAACATCCATTAAGCTGGCACTAACACTACGTTGGTTGGTACGTAACAGATCGAAAATATTTTCCGCGCCATGACATACGTCAACTAAATTATGTAATGCTAAAAAACCAGCCCCACCTTTAACGGTGTGAAATCCTCTAAAAATAGCATTTAATAATTCGGCATTATCAGGGTCGTTTTCAAGTTCTACGAGTTGTTCCGAAAGCGTTTCAAGTATTTCTCCAGCTTCTATTAAAAAATCCTGAAGAATCTCTTCATCTTGCTCAAATGACATCCAGCAACTCCTATTAAAATCCTAAACTTGATAAAAGGTCATCAACATCATCTTGGTCAGCGACAACATCATCACGTTGTGCTGCATTAACGATCGGGCCTTCAACTAAGTTATCACCTACTTTAGGTTTACTTCGTTCTGCATTACTATCTGTCGTAATACCAAAAGCGGTTAGCATACCAATTAAGCTATCCTCTACTTCACGAACTAGATCAATAACTTTACGAATAACTTGTCCGGTTAAATCTTGAAAATCTTGCGCCATCAAAACATCAGTCATTAAATCATGCATACGCACTGATTCTCTATCTGTCGTTTTTAATAATAAATCTATATCAACACATAAACTTTTAAATTCGGTTAATTCCAATTTGTTATGCATTAATTTTTGCCATAACGGATTAACAGCCTTTATTTGCTTTTGTATTGTATCCACAACGGGAAAAATAGATTCTACAGCATCCATGGTTTTATTAGCAGCTTCTTCCGTTCGCGTTATAACGTAATTTAGACGTTCTTGAGCATCGGGGATATCTGCTGTCGCTAAATCATTTAACCTAGAATCTAATTGAAAATTATTTAATGAGTCATGTAGTTGACGAGTCAGCTTGCCTATTTCAACAAACAATTCAGAATTAATTGGATTTTGAATTTCAGCAATTAATTCATCTGCCTTGTCTTGTTGACCACTTTCTAAATATTCGACCAATAGCTTTGCTTCTTCCAAAGAAACATGCACATTTGTATTCGCACTCATGCAAAAACCTCACGTTTAGATTAATTAATTATCTATCTAATTAATGAATTAACCTAAGCGTTGAAATATTTTATCTAGCTTGGCGTTTAACGTCGCTGCGGTAAATGGTTTTACAATATAGCCATTAACACCCGCTTGAGCCGCCATCACAATTTGTTCTTTTTTGGCTTCAGCAGTGATCAGCAAAACTGGGATATGTGATAATTTTGCATCGGCACGGATGGCTTTGAGCAAATCAATACCTTGCATACCTGGCATATTCCAATCAGTTACAACAAAGTCAAAAGAGCCTTCTTTTAACATCGGTAAAGCAGTGCTACCGTCATCTGCTTCTGAAATGTTAGTGAAACCTAAATCTCGTAACAAGTTTTTGACGATACGTCTCATCGTTGAAAAATCATCAACAACAAGAACTTTCATATTTTTATCCAAGGCACCCTCCGGTGAGAACATTTTAAAATTGTAATTATATGTATATTCTACTCAACTTTGCCAAGATTGCATACGTCCTTTTAACCTATGCATCGCTTGACTGTGAATTTGGCTAACACGCGACTCACTTACATCAAGCACTTGACCAATCTCTCGAAGATTTAATTCTTCGTCGTAATATAGTGACAGTACTAGAGCTTCGCGTTCGGGTAAAGTGGAAATGCATGCTGTTAACGATTTTTTAAAAACTATTTTTTCAAAATTATCATAGGGATCGTTATTATTCACATCTTCCATATTCGATATAGCATCTGCCCCCGTACTTAAGTCTTCAATACCAATTATTTTACCAGTACTGACCTCACTTAGAATATGATGGTAGTCATTTAACGAAATATCAAGTTTTTCAGCAACTTCAATATCAGTTACATCACGACCTAAACTTGCTTCAAGCAATTTTATCGCTTCACTGACCATGCGGCTATTTTTATGAACAGAGCGGGGAGTCCAGTCACCACGGCGTATTTCATCAAGCATAGCACCACGGATACGGATACCAGCAAAGGTCTCAAAACTTGCACCTTTGCCGTGATCAAAATTATTAGACGCTTCAAGCAGGCCTATCATGCCTGACTGGATAAGGTCATCAACCTGCACGCTCGCAGGTAACCTTGCTAATAGATGATAAGCGATTCTTTTAACTAAAACTGTATGCTGCGAAATTATAGCAGATTTATCAGTTTGAATACTGTAAGCATTTGATTTTACCACTATCGCTCACTCGCTAAATTATAGGAAAGATAAAGAACTTTCAACAAACTACTCATATCTGATTACTATTGTTATTGATGTTCTAACAATTGTTCAATAAAAAACTCTAAATGACCTGATGCTTCTTTAGGCACTGGCCATTTAATTAAATTACCTGCTAAAGATTTAAAAGCAACCGCTGCAGGCGATTGTGGATAAGCTTCAACAATTGCTTTTTGTTTTCTAACGGAATTTCTTATATTTTCGTCAAATGGAATCACCGCAACGAGTTCAAGTGCAACATCTAAAAATCGATCGGTAACTTTAGAAAGCTTACCAAAGAGTTGCTGTCCTTCTCTTGGTGTTCTCACCATGTTGGCAACAACTTTAAATTTAAATACGCCATGATCTCGACTTAATAATTTCATTAAGGCGTAGCAATCAGTAATAGAGGTAGGTTCATCACAGACCACTAACATTACATCTTGTGAGGCACGGCAAAAGCTTAGTACCATATCGGAAATACCGGCTGCAGTGTCAACAATAAGTACATCAAATTTTGTGTTCATATCACTAAAAGCGCGAATTAAACCCGCATGTTCAGCTGGCGTTAAATCGACCATAGATTGTGAACCTGACGTAGCAGGAATGATATTAATGCCAGCGGGACCTTCAATAATTATATCGTCTAATTCACATTCCCCAGAAAGCACATGTGATAAGTTACGTTTTACCCGCAAACCTAGCATAACATCGACATTAGCCAAGCCTAAATCGGCATCTAAAACTAAAACTCGTTGTCCTAATTGTCCAAGTGCAATAGCGGTATTAAGCGAAACGTTAGTTTTACCTACTCCGCCTTTACCACCAGATACAGCAATAACTTTTACCGGAGCTGAATTTTGCATTTTTCTTAAGCCACTTGCTTGATCATTCATTTATCGTCTTTCTCTACTTTCTTACGAATAGCCATCAATTTAATTTAGTATAACCCTATAATCATTTATTCTGCATATTTTTATAGTCTTAAAATCACATATTTAGAACATGTTATGGAAATACAGCTGTATTAGCACTCATCGGTGCTGTTCGCCAATTTATTGGATTATTAATTTGATTTTTCGCGCTCATTTTATCTGCTAGCGTAACGAGTTTTTCAGCATTTGCAACTTTAATATCTTCAGGAACTCTTTGTCCATCCGTTAAGTAGCCTATCGCTAAACCGTTTTGAATCGAAGTGGAAATTATTTCCCCTATGCTAAGGCTTTCATCAAGTTTAGTATAAATACAGCCTGCTAAAGGTACTTTTTTAAAGCGATCAACATTTTCTTGCATAACTCGTTGCTGAGTATTAGCCGCTAACACTAAATAATTGCGAATTCTGACCCTTGCATTAGAAACTAAAGTGGTTAGGTGTTTAGCTAAACGCATATCACGTTGCCCCATACCTGCAGTATCAATAAGTATTAGTTTCTTTTTGGAGAACTGTTGCAACAATGTATCTAAGGTTTTAGCATCACTGGCAAGCTTTACATCACAACCAATAATTCGCCCGTAAGTAGCTAATTGTTCAAATCCAGCAATACGGTAATTATCTGTTGAGATCATCACCACTTGGTCTGCGCCATGAATCTGAGCAAACCGCGCTGCGAGTTTAGCGACGGTAGTTGTTTTACCTACGCCGGTAGGTCCCACTAATGAAACCACACCACCACGATGAATAATGTCATTATTAGTGGTATTAATTTGTTGGCTGATAAATTTCTTCGCTAATAACCAAGTATCTTGGTCATTTTTTTGTGCTGGTATATAGCCTGCAATTTGATCTGAAACTTGTTCGCTCATACCCAAAGACATTAGTCGATTAACCAACATCGCGCGAGTGGGATCTTTTTGCGCCATATCCTGCCACATTAACCCCGAAATTTGGTGTTCTAATAATTCACGAATAGAAGACATTTCGTGTTTCATCTTCTCTAAGTCGGCGTTATTTACATTTTGTGGCGGTAACCCATCGGTTACTAAAGACTGTGCTTGGTTCATTACCGGCTGTTGATAGGAGTCGCTTGATTGTTCATCACCTTGTTCTTGGCTATTTTGCTCCAAACGGTCGGTGAAGCTTTTAAATTGCTGCTCAATATTACTTGACGGTGTTGGCGTTGAAACTGGCACTGAGTTACTAGGGTTATTTAGCTTAGCGGCTGCCTGGACAATTTTATCATGCTGAACTTGATTAATACCTTGACCAATATTTGCAGGTGCTTGCTGAACTTGACGGCTTAATAAAGCCGCTAAACTGTCTGAGGGTAAGCGGCTATCTTCTGCTGTAGAGTTGTGCGAAACACTAGGACTGGTCAAGGGATTATTTTGTCTAATATTGACTACATCATTGTCTATCGAACGGTCAAAACTTTTTGTTGCTTGCGCTGTAGAGTTGTTTTCACGAGAATTTTGCATTACAGGTTGTGTTGCTTTAATTTCTACGTTGTTGTCAACCGCAGCCATTAATTCAACGCCTTCAGGTACACGTTTATTTGACATAATCACAGCGTCAGCACCTAGCTCGTCTTTGATTTGTGTCAGCGCACTTCTCATATCTTTTGCTACAAAACGTTTAATTTTCAAAACTAACCCCTTATCAACTGCAATTGCTATTAATGATTGATTCATTTAACCGCAAATATTTTCTGCTGTTCATTACTGACATTGTAATTATTGACCTATGGCGCTGACTATCTTTATCTGCTTATCATCTGGAATTTCTTGGTACGAAATTACCCGCAAACCTGGAATAGTATATTTAACAAATTTAGCCAGTACCGCTCGTAAAATCCCTGAGGTTAACAATATTGGCGTATCACCCGCCATTTCTTGTTGTTGAGCACCATCAGCTAGTGATTTTTGTAATCGTTCTGCTAAACCTGGTTCAATGCCAGCACCATCATCGCCAGCCATTTGCATGGACTGGTGCAACATCTGTTCCAACTCTGGCGCCAAAGTTATGACAGGTACCTCAGACACTGGGCCCACTAACTCTTGAACAATGAATTTACGCAAGGTAATACGAACAGCTGCGGTTAAAATTTCAGGATCTTGGGACTTAGGGCCATACTCTACTAACGTTTGAATAATACTGCGCATATCACGAACGGCAACACCTTCATTCATCAGGTTTTGTAGTACTTTAACCAAAGTACCCAGTGATAAAACATCTGGGATGAACCCTTCAATTAATTTAGGGTAATTTTTGCCTAGCATATCAAGAAGGTTTTGTACTTCTTCATGACCAAGTAACTGTGCTGCGTTATTCGTCAGTATTTGACTTAAATGAGTGGCAAGGACAGTCGATGAGTCAACCACGGTATAGCCTAAAGACTGTGCATGTTCGCGTTGTGCTGGTTTTATCCATACCGCTTCTAATCCAAAAGCAGGATCGATTGTTGCCACGCCGTCAAGTTTGCCAAACACTTGCCCTGGATTTATCGCTAATTCATGATCGTGTCTAATTTCAGCTTCACCGATAGTGACGCCCATTAATGATATTTGATAAACATTAGGGTCTAAATCAAGATTATCGCGAATATGTACCGCTGGCACTAGAAAGCCAAACTCTTGAGAAAGTTTTTTACGAACACCTTTAATACGGTTAAGGAGTTCCCCACCTTGAGATTTATCTACTAGAGGTATTAGGCGATAACCAATTTCTAAGCCAATAATGTCAACATGATTAACATCGTCCCAACCTAAGTCTTTTACTTCTGCTTCTTGTTGCTGAGTTTCAACCTGCTCAGCATCTGACTTATCCGCTAATTGTTTTTCTTTGGCAATTTTGTACTTTCCACTTAAAAAGGCGGTTCCAGCGATCATGAAAGCAAAGAATAAAAACGCAAAGTGTGGCATGCCCGGAATAACCCCCATGACAAACATAACGGCGGCAGCAATATACAAAGAACGTTCTTGACCTAATTGGCTGCTGACTTGCTCGCCCATGTCCTGAGAGGTATTTTGTCGCGTAACAACAATTGCCGTACCTACCGATAAAAGTAGACCTGGAATTTGCGCAACTAGGCCATCACCAATCGTTAATAAGGTGTATATTTCAACCGCTCTGTCAAAGCTTAAATCATGCTGTACCATACCGATAACGAGTCCACCGATAATATTAATCAATAAAATTAATATGCCGGCAACTGCATCACCTTTAACAAACTTACTGGCACCATCCATAGAGCCATAGAAATCAGCTTCACTGGTGACTTCGATACGTCTTTCTCTTGCTTGGTCAGCAGTAATAAAGCCAGCATTCAAATCAGCATCGATTGCCATTTGCTTACCAGGCATAGCATCGAGGGTAAAGCGCGCGGTTACTTCAGCAATACGCCCTGCACCTTTAGTAACAACCACAAAGTTAATAATAATTAAGATAACAAAAACCACTAAACCAACCGCATAGTTACCACCAATAACCACCGATCCAAAGGCTTCAATAACTTTACCCGCAGCATCAGGCCCTTCATGGCCTTCAAGTAGCACTACTCGTGTACTCGCGACATTTAGCGCTAAGCGTAAAATAGTAGCAATTAACAGTACGGCAGGAAAAGAGCCAAATTCAAGAGGTTTTAAGGTATAAACGGTGATCAGTAATACCACCAAAGATAAGGCAATATTAAAAGAAAAAAGTATATCGAGTAAAAATGCCGGCATAGGTAAAATAACCATACCGAGCGCCGCCATAATTAATATTGGCGTACCTAAACCAGAAAATAGGTTTATTTTACTTTTTTTGAACGCTTTAAATGAAGCAATTAACTGCATATTACTCTTATGATATTTTTTTGACGCATACCATTAAATAGCAATAAGTAGACCAACGTCGATTAAAAATATTTAGAGTGATGAATAAATCTACAAAAAACATTTAACTTAATAATTATAAAGAGTATTAATATTTGAATTCATCGGGGATAGGAAGATTTTTTGCAATCGGTTTCGGCCTTTTGGCTTTACCTTTTTTATGTTCGTTAAGTTGAAAAATAAAAGCTAACACTTGAGCAACCGCAGCGAAGAGCTCTTCTGGGATTTCTTGATTGGCGTCTGCACTGTAATATAAAGACCGTGCTAATGCCGGAGAAGCAATAATTTCCACATTATTTTCTTTAGCGATAGTACGAATATGCATCGCCATTTCATCAATACCTTTTGCCACTAACATTGGCGCACCACCGGCGGTGACATCATATTTCAACGCAACCGCATAATGGGTCGGGTTGGTAATAACCACATCAGAGTCTGGCACTTCTTGCATCATTTTACGCTGTGACATTTCATATTGAGTTCGACGAATACGACTTTTAATTTCAGGACTACCCTCAGAATTTTTCATTTCATCTTTAATTTCTTGCTTAGTCATTTTTAACTGACGGTTGTGATCCCAAGTTTGATAGGGCGCATCAATCGCAGCAATAATACCTACCGATAAGGCTAATGCTAAAAACATCCACTGCAATAAAGTTACCGAGTGCTCTAAACTGAGTGGGATCAGCTCCAAACTAAGACCTAATATCTCTGGAAACAAACTACTTAACAACAGATACGCGACAATAAAAACCACAAAAAATTTCATTAACGACTTGAATAATTCGACTAAAGCTTTTATGCCAAACATACGTTTTAAACCGGCTAAAGGTGACAATTTACTAGCTTTTGGCGCCATAGCCTCAGCAGAAAAACTCATCCCTCCCAACATAGTATTGCCAATAAAAGCGGCGACAATAATAATAGAGAATATCCACAACATTGGTGCTACTAAGGAGCCTACCGAGCCCCTAAGCACATTGTATAACGCATGAATGTCCATGACTTCTTCGCGGCTCAAGCTAAATGACCGTTTCATAATTCCGGCTAAGCTTTCAGTTAACATACCGCCAACCAGCATTATCGCAACAGCACTCCCTACCAACACAAACATAGTGCCTAAATCTTTTGAACGTGCTATTTGACCTTTTTTTCTCGCATCAGCAATTTTCTTAGCCGTAGGTTCTTCTGTTTTTTCACCGCTACCTGCATCAGCCATTAGTTTGCCTTACAATTAATGAGGTAACAGCTAAAATCGAGTGCCCGTTGCCATTGCAATTCATAATGCGTAAAAAAGTTACCCATCGTTAACCACATAATCAACAAACCAGCACACATAGTTACCGGAAAACCTATCGCAAAAATATTTAATTGCGGGGCTGCTCGCGTCATAACTCCAAAAGAAAAGTTAATCAATAACATAGCCGTTAGTGGCGCTAATGCTAACGATAACGCAGTAACAAACATCCACTCGCCCCATTCAACCACTTCTTTAAATTTATCGGCCGTAAACTTGTACTCCCCGATGGGCAAGGTTTCAAAACTGGCAACAATAAATTGTATATAGGCTAAATGTCCGTCCATCGCCCAAAACATCAGGGTAGATAAAATCAAGAAAAATTGGCCAACAGCAGGAACGTTCATGCCACTAACCGGGTCAACGAGTGATGCAAAACCTAAGCCCGTTTGCATAGCAATAATTTGACCCGCTAAGGTAAAGGTATTAAGGACCATAACGGTAACTAGGCCAAGTGCAACACCAATAACCATTTGTTCGAACATAAGCAGCGCCGTTTCAAAAGAAATCAGGCTGCCAACTTGTGTTGGCGGGATTGCCGGCATAACGGCGACCGTTAATGTTACGCACAGAAAAATTTTAACTTTACCCGGAATGATTTTAGAACCAAAACCAATCATTGCCATAATAAGTGCAGAAATGCGCGCGAAAGGTAAAATAAAGTCAGCAATATATTGCATCACAACTGACTCGGTGAATTCCACTAGCTCACCACACTGGGTATACTTGCAATCAGTCGGATAGTAAAATCCATGAGTTTTTGTACTAACCAATGCCCTCCAAAGATAAGGGCTAAAAGGGTAACGATTAGTCGAGGTAAAAAGCTTAATGTTTGTTCATTAATCGATGTTGCCGCTTGAAATACAGCAACGATTAAGCCGACACACAAACCCGGAATAATAATCGCAGACACCAAAACAATCACTAAAAATAGTGCATCACTGAGTATGTCGACAAAAACTTCTGGATTCATTAAATACTCCCCATGCCATAACTCGTTGCGATAGTGCCTATCACCAAGTTCCAACCATCTACCAGCACAAATAACATTAGCTTAAAGGGCAAAGAAACGATCATCGGCGATAGCATCATCATACCCATTGCCATTAAAATACTAGCAACGACTAAATCAATAATCAAAAAAGGAATAAAGAGCATAAAACCTATTTGAAAAGCCGTTTTTAACTCGCTAATAATAAAGGCAGGAATAATCACTGTCATCGGTAAATCAGTGGGTTGATCAACTTCAACAATACCCGCCATATTGGCTAAGGTTTGTAGATCTTTAATTCTGGTTTGTTCAAGCATAAACGCTCTTAAAGGAATTTTTGCACTATCTATTGCTTGTACTGATGTCATTTGATCGGCTAAATAAGGTTCAATCGCTCGTTGATTTATTTCATTATAGACAGGTGTCATAATGAACATGGTCATAAAAAGCGTTAAACCTATAACCACTTGATTAGACGGTGTTTGTTGTAATCCTATCGCTTGTCTTAAAATGGCCATGATCACGACAATACGAGTAAAAGAGGTCATCATGATAATCGCAGCAGGAATAAAGCCTAATGCGGTCATAAACATTAATATTTGCAGGGTTACCGTATATTCTTGTGAACCGTCAGGGTTAGTGGTCAGCTTCAATGCCGACATACCTAAATCGTCAGCGGCTAATACTGTTTGACTGGCAAAAAAAGCAACAAGGAGGAAAAATAAAAAAATAAAACCTTTTACAGAAAATAAACGGGTCAGTAAATTTTCGAGTGGATTTCTTTTTGCCATAGCGTTAGCAGAACATTGCGCCGTTTTAGCACCATCGTTTAATATCGAGTCTTTCATGAGTATTTTTCACTATTGGCTTTATTAGCAGAATTACGGCTAAAGCGTGCTAATGTTTGGCTAAGTTCTATCGGCACACCACTTTTAACTTCAATAGGTTCGGCTAGCGTATCAAGTATATTAATTTGTTGACCGGTAACACCGAGTAACAATTGTTTTTTACCGACTTGCACCACCACTAATCGTTCTTTGGAGCCTAAATTTAAACTAGTCACCACTTTCAAGCCATTTACTGAGTTGCCCCCTACTTGAAGCTTTTTTAATAGCCAAGCAACAATAACGATAGCAACGAGTACCGCCAATAATGAAACTATCATGCTACCGGCATCAATATTACCCATAACATGTCGTCCTACTTCGACGGTCGCCGGTGCTGTTTGCGCTATAACGGGAGCGTCGTCTTTTTCAACGACGGTTGTTGCGACGATACTTTCTTGAGCATGGCCCAAAAAAGTAAGTAAGCTTAACAAGCTCAAAAGTAAAAAACGCATCAGTATTACTTCAACTTTTTAATACGTTCAATTTGACTAATAACATCGGTTAATCGAATACCAAACTTATCGTTTACCACAACAACTTCACCATGGGCAATTAACGTACCATTGACTAACACATCGAGGGATTCACCCGCAACTCGGTCAAGCTCAACAACAGAGCCTTGGTTTAACTGTAATAAATTACGAATACTAATATGACTACGTCCAACTTCCATTGAAATAGTCACAGGAATATCTAAAATTGCATCAAGTTTACGTTTTTCATCACCCGTTATTGGTGCATCTTCTTCAAGCTCTTCTAACTCAACAGTTTCGGCTTTGGCTGCAGCTTTGGCTTGTTCATCCATCGCTTCATCCCACATGCCTAAATCATCGTCTTTATCACTCATGCCATTGGCCTCAAATTTATTTTCTTGTTTACTGCTGCTTTAATAAAATTATTAATAATCGAAATCGTCTTCTAAAAGATGTAATTCAGCGTCGCTATCTAAGCGCTTACCTCCTTTAGTTAATATCGTTAATTCGTTTTTCACTGATTCAGGACGTTTAATTTTTTCAGATATTTTAATCGCAACATTATCGCGACTACGGCCTAGTTTTGCTCTAAACGACGGTAAACCTTCAATTAATACCGTAATATGTTCTGGCATCTCAATAGGAATAATATCGCCCTTCTCTAAGTCCATAATCTTTTGTAAAGGTAGGTCTACAGAGATAAATTTAGTGGTTAATTCAACGGGAACGTCCATTATTTCATCGCGTAGGGCTTTCGACCATCGCATGTCGGTATCTTCTTTATCACTTTGCACACCGGCATCAAGTAGCTCACGGATAGGTTCGAGCATTGAGTAAGGCAAAGCAATGTGAAAATCACCACCACCACCATCAAGTTCAATATGAAAAGAGCTGATCACTACCACTTCGGTAGGACTAACAATATTGGCCATCGACGGGTTAACTTCAGAATCTAAATACTCAAAAGAAACATCCATCACGGGTGACCAAGCTTCTTTGTAATCTTCAAAAATTAACTTTAACAGCATTTGAATAATACGACGCTCTGTTGGCGTAAATTCACGACCTTCAATCTTTGCATGGTAGCGACCATCGCCACCAAAAAAATTATCGACTAAAATAAAGACTAGCCGCGCTTCCATAGTAATTAATGCGGTGCCTTTTAATGGGCGAAAACGTACCATATTTAAGCTTGTGGGCACGAATAAGGTATGAACATATTCGCCAAACTTGATCATCTGAATACCATTAATTGATACTTCAGCAGTGCGGCGCATCATATTAAATAAACTGATACGCATATGGCGCGCAAAACGTTCGTTAACCATTTCCAGTGTTGGCATCCGGCCACGAACAATGCGATCTTGTGATGAAAAGTCATAGTCAGACGTGCTGCCAGCTTCACGGGCAAAGTCTTCAACTAGCTCCTCTTCTTCAACGTCATCAACACCGTGTAATAGCGCATCAATTTCGTCTTGAGATAATAAATCACTCACTGAATAGTCTCTTTAATTAAATGCATTGTTTTATCGCATAGCCTTATTGCATTACAAAACCGGTAAATAATACTTTTTCAACCACATTGCTACCTTCAACTTCTTTCATAATTTTATGAACTTCTACTAAAGATTTCTGTTTCAATGAGGTTTTTCCGGCACTGGTTGCTAAATCATCGGCATTTGATTGAGAAAAAGTCGCCAGTAAAGTACTTTCAATTAATGGTACATGCTTCTTTGCAGCTTCTTCATTATCAGCGCCGCGAACTAATAACTGCACTCTAATTTCTACAAATCTGTCGCGGGCAGCACCGGGAACATTAAAGCGAAAAGGTCTTGGCATAGGTACATAAAGCGCAGAGCCTGTAATGGCAGTAACACTTTCAGCGGCTTCGGTTTCAGTGGCACTATCACCGTCTAGCTCAGCATCAAGTTGCTCTTGAGAAACAGCATCATCTCCAGCCAGAAAAAAATAAGCCGCTCCACCGCCAACAGCCAATATTACAACAGCAGCAATGATAATGATCATCTTCTTTCTTTTGCCTTTACCGTCTAATTCTAATTCTTTACCTTCGCCTTTATCATCAGCCATCATCAAGCCTTTATTATCTATTTAAATGTTAAAATTACTTTCGGTCAACTATATCGTTGAATGGTCAGCGAGCCAATGAGTTTTGTCATTTATGCGTAGTAATCTATACCAGTTGACGAACCTTTAACCAAATGCAGCGTTTGAGTATCACTTAAATCTAAAAATTCATTCTCGTTACCGTTACCGTTACCGTTACCTTGGCGACCTTCACCGAGTTCTTCTTCATTCTTTTGTTTACTTTGCTGTTCGACATTCGCATCACCGACATTCACGCCACTTTCAGCAAGCATCTCTCTTAATCGCCCTAAATTTTGATCGAACACTTCTTTAGCCTGCTGATTTTGAACAGTAAAATTAACAACCGCTTGCTCATTTTGCAGATTTATTTTTACGTTCACATTCCCTAATTCTTGTGGATCAAGACGAATTTCAACCTGCTGAAGCTTTTGGTTCATCATCACCATGACTTTATCATTCAATGCGCCAGTAAAGTCTTTACGGTATACCGATAAGGCTTCATTTTGTAACGCTGTCACTTGCTTGGCATTGGTTGCTGATTGGGCTGTCGATTGCACATGGTCACTGGTTAATTTGGTGATCATCTCCTCCGCAGAAGCCGTAGATTTGGTTACTTCATTATTGGCTCGATGCATATCTCTATTAAGAGTATTCTCAATACTTGTGCTTATTTGTTTCTTATCAAATATTTCATTAATGGTTTTTTCTTTGACTTGAGCGTCATTGTTAGCCACTTTATCAAGCTGAGTTAAGCTTTGTGCCTGCTTTTGGTTTTGTTGCTCTGCAGATTGATCTTTAGCTAGCTCTTTAAATTGTTCACCGGCATTTAAATTTTGTGTTTCAAGGGTTTTCTGGTTTATCTGATTAACCGCACGACTATTATTTGCGTTTTTTTCCTGAGCTTGTTTTTCACCTGGAACAGCTACACTTGAAAAAACAATATTATCCGTATTGACCTTCTCAGCATCAATTGCTATTTCGTTAACCAAGCTTTCATTTTTAAGGGTTACAGGTAATACCGCTCCAGCCAACTCTTTATCGACCGACGTTTTACTATTGCTGATACTTTGATTACTTTTGTCAGGAATTACAGCTTTGTCCTGATTGGCGTTAAGTGCAGCTTTAATTTGTTCAAGTTCAGTATCCGTGGGCGCTTTTTCCATATCCGCTAATAGCGCTTCAAGATCACTTAAAGGCATCGCCTGTTTCGGTACATTATTGGTTTTATCTACAATAGGCTCTGCTTTTAACGACGTTTCGCTTTGAGCAGGAGGAACGGTTTGAGTGGAAAGTTGGCTATTAATATTCGTTGTTTTTAGTGAGGGATCTTGCCCTTCACTGTTTGTTTTTTTCTCCAATAATGCGGATAAGACTAATTCAGCTTCCCCTTGCACAACTTTATCAACAACGACTTTGGGTTCGCTAACTAGGTCAACTTTCTTTGATGGCATTTCACTGTTAACCTTTACTGGAACGGTTAATGATTTAGCTAACTCCGGCGCAACGCTATCTTTTGCTAAGATATTATCACTGGTCGCTACATTTTCTTGGCTATTGCCACCAAGCACTTGCCTTAACATTGCTGCTAACTGTGTTTTTTCTTGTTGATGACTACCAGCCACAACTATTGATGGTTTTTCATTAAGTTGTGATGGTATCACACCATCATTTTTCACCGTATCATTTAATAGTTGTTGTGACGCAGATAACAACGACATTAATTGCTCGGTACTCTTATCTGTATTTTCAGGTGCGGTGGAATTAGTATCAAGATTACTTAATCCGCTAGCTTTGTGTTCCGGTGTCTCTTCTTGGCTATTTTCTACTCGAACATTTTTTTTACGTGTCGCTGTATCATCATAAGGTAATCTTTGTGAAGCTTCGCTTTGGTTAATTTCTGTATTAACGTTCTCATCAGAAACTCCACCCATTTCCTTTTCTTTTGGTTGAACATCCGTTTTTGAAAATTTTTCTTGGGATGCTTTCTTTTCAGCATTAATTTCGCTAGCAAGTTTCATGTTATTGCCACTTGCCTGTTGCTTTTTGCCGCTTTGTTGACTTTGATAATGCTGGTCAACCATTTGTGCAAAATCTTTAGATGAATTTTTGGATGTGCTAATCGCTCCTGACTGAACAGGGCTAAAGTCCTTACTTGGCGAGATATCTATGGCTAATGGAGTAACTTGCGGCATAGTAAACCTTTTTATTTCAATGGTAAATTTGAGCTATATTTACAATGATGACAACGTCGTTTATTGCGAATACTTTTTATATTAGTTAAATAAGCAAGTATTGTTCCACTTAGAAATTACAATTTAATTCACTTTATCCCCGCATTTTACGACGGACAAATTGTTGAGTAGCAATTTCATCAAACATTTTTTGTTCTTGCTTGTTAGCGATAAGAGTCAGCGCTTGTGTTTTTTTATCAAGCAATAGTTCTACCGCTTGAATTTTTTGTCGCTGCGCTAGCCAGAGCTGTTTGCTCTTCTCCACCATCGCCTTACTCTGCATAATCGCAATATCAACTTGCCCAGCAGCATAATCGAGCTTAGCAATAAAGGCATGAAAATGACTAAACGTCGCGCTATCAATACCCACCATAGAGCGAGCATTCAAACGTTTCATATATTCAAGACGATAGTCACTGACACTTTGTAAACGTTCAAGATTTTGTTGGTATTCAAATTCAGCAGTTTGCAGTGCTTGCGCTGCTTTTTTTTCTTTATCCTGTTCATAGCGATGTAAGGTATTCAGTTGCTTTAATGGCATAACGTCCTCCTAGATAATGCTAAACAGCTAATAAATTTTTCGAAAATAGTGTTAACGTTATTATGTTTAGGCATTTTGCTGGCCTTGTTTTGCTTGCGCGTGTGCTTGCGCTGCAGAAAGTATTTCTTGAAGTTGCGTTAAGCTTTGATCATAAGGAATAATTTCCAACATTTTTTGTTGTAGGAAGAACTTGATCACCGGCATTAAATCAATGGATTGATCAATGCGAGGATCATTACCACGGCTATAAGCGCCAATAGCAATCAAATCTTTATTTTGCTGATAGAGTGAGTAGACTTGCTTTAGTTGCCGAGCAAGTTGTTGATGCTCATCACTGGTCACCATCGGCATAACACGGCTAATCGAGCCTTCAATATCAACAGCGGGGTAATGCCCTGAATCGGCTAAGGCACGAGATAAAACAATATGTCCATCTAAAATAGCACGCGCCGCATCAGCAATCGGATCTTGTAAATCATCACCTTCGGTTAATACGGTGAAAAATGCGGTAATTGATCCCTGACCATCGCCACCATTACCGGCTCGTTCAACCAGTTGGGGTAACTTTGAAAAGACCGAGGGCGGATAACCTTTGGTTGCCGGTGGTTCGCCGACAGCCAGTGCTATTTCTCGTTGCGCTTGGGCATAACGCGTTAGCGAGTCAACCAGTAACAAGACATTCAGACCTTGATCACGAAAGTACTCAGCAATTTGTACGGCAGTTTCACAGCCTTTTAAACGCATTAATGGCGAATTATCGGCAGGCGCCGCAACAACAACTGAACGCGCTCGCCCTTCTTCACCTAAAATTTCTTCGATAAACTCTTTAACTTCTCGACCACGTTCGCCAATGAGCCCCACAACGATAACATCAGCAGTTGTGCCACGTGTCATCATACCTAACAAGACACTTTTACCAACACCTGAGCCAGCAAATAAGCCCATACGCTGACCAATACCAACCGTTAAAAAACTATTAATAGCGCGTACACCAACATCAAGTGGTTCAGTAATACCACGCCTTGATAACGGATTAATCGGCTTATTGTTTATTTGATAATTGCCTGAGTTCTTGATTGGCCCTTTGCCATCGAGTGGTTTACCAACACCGTCAACGACACGGCCGAGTAAATCCATTGAAAAGGGTAAGCGAGCTTTAGTTGTTAGTGGCACAACGCGTGCACCCGGTAAAACGCCTTGTAAGCTTTGCTCTGGCATTAGAAAAGTTATGTCTTTGGAGAAACCAACAATTTCAGCGATTAAATCGCCTTGCGCCGTTTCGACTAAACATTGGCTGCCAACTGCCGCTTTTACGCCAACAGCTTCAAGCGTTAATCCAACTACTCGGACTAAACGCCCAGCAACAGAGACTTTATGCGGGTGCACAAACTCTTGGCAGTTTTTTAGTCTTTCATTAAGGCGAGAAATATCAACCATAGCGGTATTTTGACTCTTTTGTACAAGAAATTACTGATGTAGTGCATCTTGCAAAAACGAGTCCAATACTTCTTTTATTCGAGATTTAACACTAAGGTCAATATTAGAGGTGCTATTTTCAATTTGACAACTACCCGGAACTAATTGCGGAGCAGCGAGTAAACGCCAACCTTGCTCTTGCACATGTTTAGCGCCAAATTGCTTTTCAACACGCTTAATATCGTTGGGGTGTAATAAAATTTGCGTTTGTGCTTCTTGGCTAGGTAACGCTTTTATACCTGCAGAAATCGCAGCAATAATAATATTAGGATTAGTTTTAGCTTCTTCTAAGGTAATCGCTTCAGTGAGTTCTACCACAAGATGAAGTAATTGTTGTTCAACATTTTTTTCGACATCGAGTAATGGCTTATGAAGCTGTTCAGTAAGTGACGCCCATGCAGCTGATTGTTCATCGATACTTTCTTTTGCTTCAGCTAAGCCAGTTTCAAGGCCTTCTTGGTGACCGAGTACCACACCTTCTTCATGGCCAGAGACTTTACCTTCTTCATAACCTTTCGCAAAACCTTCTTCCTTGCCTTGATTAAGGCCTTCATCAAATGCAGCTTGACGAATATTTTCAATATCTTCTGCCGTTAATGGCGCGATTTCTTCTTCAACAAAATCTTCAGGGGGCTCGAAACGCCAAGCGACTTTCTTTCCCATAGCATTGGTTGTTTCATCTTTAATTTTATTTTCAGATTCAACTGTCGGCAATGACCAAACATCGGTTTCTTGTTCGGCATTATGTTTAATAACTTCAGCATTCGATTTATTTAATAATTTCATAATATTTTATAACAGTAAGTTTTGACTGACCTAAAAATATAAGGTTTATAAGAACTCATCACCGCCACCAGCGCCACCAAGCATAATTTCTCCAGCGTCAGATAATCGTCGAGCAACAGATAATATTTCTTTTTGTGCGGCTTCAACTTCACTAATACGCACAGGTCCCATAGCTTCAAGGTCATCTACCAGCATTTCAGCGGCACGTTTGGACATATTAGCCATAATTTTTTCTTTCAGCACATCATCTGCGCCTTTAATTGCTTTCATCAACGCATCTTGTTGTACTTCACGTAATATCGCTTGAATACCACGGTCGTCTACATCGGCAAGGTTTTCGAAAACAAACATCAAGTCTTGAATTTGTTGACTCATCTCTTCGTCATGTTCACGAATTGAATCCATTAGCATACCTTCAACATTGGTATCCAAATAGTTCATAATGTCAGCTGCTGCTTTCAAACCGCCCATTTTAGCGGCTTGTGCACCTGCTTGACCGGCAAACTGTTTTTCCATAATTTCATTAAGTTCTTGTAATGCTGCCGGTTGAACTTCTTCAAGGTTGGCAATACGCATCATTAAATCTAAACGCACTTTTTCGGCAAACTGGCTCATAATTTCAGCCGATTGATCAGGGTCTAAATAGGAAAGTACAATGGTTTGAATTTGAGGATGCTCGTTACGAATAATATTGGCTACTTGTTTTGAGTCCATCCATTTCAATGAATCTAAACCTTTTGCACCGCCTCCCATGACAATTTGATCAATTAAATTACCGGCTTTGTCTTCACCTAATGCTGCAGTTAATGCCTTGCGAACGAATTCTTCACTTTGGAAGCCAATGGTACTGAAGTTTTGTATTTCATGGATAAAGAGCTTATGAACAGCGGTAATTTTTTCTTGGGTGAAATCTTCCATGGCAGCCATAACCATGCCCACTTGTTGAACCTGCTTAGGCTCTAAGTGTTTTAATATTTGCGCGGCATCTTCTTCAGATAAACTTAGTAATAATATCGCAGCTTTCTCTGCACCATCTAGTTTGTCAACGTCAAACCCCTTAGGTGCAGGGGCTAACTCTTGCATTTCATCACTCATCTTCGTTCAACCAACTTTTAACCACTTGAGAGGAAAGTTCAGGCTCATTAGCAACAAGCGCTCGAACAGCTTTTAGTATATCTTCATCGCGATGTAAATCAGGTAATTGTAAACTACCATCAGGTGCAAAACCTACTGCCGCCGCATCAAAATCTGATGTTAGCATATCCATGGTTTCATCACCCAAATCAATGTGGCTATCAAGTGATTTATCACCGTAATCATCAGGTGTTTGATCAGGGTTAATAAGACGTTTAAGCATAGGTTTAACAACGGCAAGTATCAATACAATAATAACTAATGCGCCCATACCTAATTTGAAAAACTTTAATATATCCGGATTCTCATAGAAAGGAACTTTAGGAGCATCCTCAATAATTTGACGAGAAAATGGTAAGGTAACGACTTCTAATACATCACCACGTTGTAAATTAAAACCAATACTCCCTTGTAATAAGCGACGAATATTTGACATTTCTTCAACAGATCTCGGTGAATCGGTAATGACGCCTTCAGCATCAGCAGTTGCCAAGTAATCAAGTGCAACAGAAACGCTTACTCGACGAACGACACCAGCTTGCTGCTTGGTATGGCTAATGGCTTCGTCTAATTCATAATTTTTTGTTGATTCAAGGTGTTTACGACCAGGCATTGATCTTTGTTGTGCACCACCATTAGCATTTTCTGGAATATTTGAATCAAGTGGTGGTTGATTGCTTAATGCTCCTGGAATACCACCCAGTAAACCACCGATAGTGCTGTCTTCCACTTTCATTTCACTACGCAATGCTGGTAAATCTGAATTATAACGACGCTGCATTTCTTCACTTGAGGTGAAATCCATAGTCACATTAACTTGTGCGGTGTAGCTCCCTAAGCCAACGACAGGGATGAGTATGCTATCTATTTTGTTTAAATATTCATTTTCTCTTTTTTTCTCCATTTCAAATTCTTTGCGTGAGCGAGAAGAAACAGAGGTTTGTGAACCAGAATTAAGTAAACGACCATTTTGATCTGTCACTGTAACTCGGTTAGGCTCCATCCCCTGAACGGCAGAAGCAATAATATCAACAACAGAGTCAACTTCTTCTTCAGATAACATCCGCCCTTTACGCATAGTTAATACCACAGTGCCCGATGGGCTGCGGGTACGTTTAGCAAAAATATTTTCACGGGGTATCGCCAGTAAGACTTTTGCTCTAGAGATAGATTGCAGTTCTTCAATGGTGCGAGCCAATTGCTGCTCACGAGAAAACTTGAGACGTTCTGTTTCAAGGCGCTGACTGACACCAAAACCCATATCCTGCATAATAATTTCACTACCTTCTGTTGGTTCATCAGATAAACCTTCACGGGCCAGTAAAATTTTAATTTCTTGATATTGATCACTTTGTACTGAAATAGTGTTGTTTGCTTGACGATAATCCACTTGGTTAGCGTCTAGAAAGTCCATTGTTTTGATTAATTGTTCGGTAGGTTGTTTGGCAAGAAATCTATATTCGGCTTGATTGGCCCACATAATAACAAAAACAGCAATAGCTAAACATATTGCCAATGCCATAATTAAGGTGACTTGGCGTAATAAGTCGACATTACCCATAGCAGAAGCAAAGCCTGATTTTTGCTCATCAGCCATATTATCAACACCATCACTTGCCATTAGCCCGGTGCCGCCATCGCCAGCAACCATTGAATTATTATCAGCCACTTAATTTCTCCACTACCACTTGATTTTATTACGAAATACTATCTATTTTATACAAAGGTATTGTTAAACTGGCATATTCATTATTTCTTTATATGCTTCAACAAACTTATTACGTACTTGTACGGTGGCATCAAAAGCAATACCGGCTTTAGCGGAAGCAACCATGGTGTCAGCAAGCGTAACGCTACGGTCGCCCATTTCAAAAGCTATTTTCTTTGCTCCAGACTCTTTTTGAATATCATTGACATTATTCACCGCATCTTTAAGCATATCGCCAAAATTACTGGTCGACTTGTTTAGCGCTGGAATAGCGCTGTCTTCCATGCCAAGGTTATTGCCCATTTTTTCAAATGAAGCCCCCTGCAACGAAGAGTTTCCAAGCGACATACTTTGCATTTGTGCGTATAAAGAATTGGTATCGATATTCATGAGCTACTCACTTGTGTCAATTTTTTGCTACTAAGCCTATAAATAACGGTTTAAGTAACGATATAACGATGATATTGCAAGCATGGTGCCAGTATGAGAATTAAAGAATTATCGAGGCTGTGGAAGGTTTAATCAGTGGAAACTGCAGATAGCAGTAAAGCCAATATTTTAAATGAAAATATTGGCTTTATAGGAATATTACCGTTTTTAGCGATTGTTAGGCTGGTATTTGAATGCCCGAATCACGCATTCTTGCTATTTTATAGCGTAGCGTTCTTGGGCTAATGCCTAATCGTTCAGCAACATCTTTACGGCTACCTTGGCAAGCGGTGAGGGTATCAAGAATAATTTGATGCTCTTGTATTTTTAATTCATTACCAAGCATGTCTTCGCTATTATTTTCTAACGCCACATCAGTAATAATTTCACTGTCGAAATTTTCAATTAACAAGTCACCAGCATTAATAATCTGGTCGCTATGCAAAATAATGGCTCGTTGAATAACATTGTCTAATTCACGAACATTGCCTGGCCAATCGTAACTCATCAGTTTATTTCTCGCCGAAGCGGTTAGTTCTGGAATAGCCATGTTGTTCGCTAACGATGCTTGAGTAATTAAATGTTTGGCTAATGGCACAATATCATCTCTGCGTTTATTTAATGCTAACCACGTTAATGGAAAGACATTTAAACGGTAGTAGAGATCTTCACGGAAGATACCATCTTTTACAGCCACTCTTAAATCACGGTTGCTGGTTGCGATAACACGAACATCAAGCTTAATAGTTTTACGACCCCCTAAGCGTTCAACTTCTCGCTCTTGTAAGACCCGTAAAATTTTTGCTTGTAAGCCGAGATCCATTTCTGTGATCTCATCTAATAAAATGGTACCGCCCTGTGCTTGTTCAAATTTACCCGGGCACGCTTGAATGGCTCCGGTAAAGGCACCTTTTTCATAACCAAATAAAGTCGCTTCCAGCATGTTCTCTGGAATTGCAGCACAATTTATAGCAACAAAGGGCTTATCACTTCGGTTCGAGTGATAATGAACGTATTGTGCTAATACTTCCTTACCAGAACCACTGGGGCCAAGCACCATAACAGAAGCATCGGTGGTCGCGACTTTCTTTGCTAACGCCAATAGTTCAATACTTTGTGCGTCGGCAACCACAGGTTCATAGCGACTAGTCACATTCAATGGCACATATTGGTTGACCATATTGAGCAGCACTTCTGGTGCAAAAGGTTTTGCCATATAGTTACAGGCCCCATCACGCATCGCTTGAACAGCATCATGAATCGTACCGTATGCCGTCATCATCAGCACAGGTAAATTTGGCCAGTTTCTTTTAATACTATTGAGTAGTGTTAAGCCCGACATACCATCCATTTGCACGTCACTAACGACGAGATCAACACTTTGTTCTTTAAGCGTGAGTAAAGCATCTTCACCTGATTGAGCTTCAATACATTGATAACCTGATAACTTTAAAGTATCCATCAGGGCTTCACGTAATCCTGCATCATCTTCAACAACTAATATTTTACTTTGATTCATTAGTGTTCTCCCCGTTAACATTGTTTGTGTCTAGAATAGGTAAGTGAATACAAAAGTGCGCGCCCTCTCCTGGCTTACTCACTAAGCGAACGTCGCCTTGATGAGCCTTAGCAACTGACTTTACCACCGCTAAACCTAAGCCGGTTCCCTGTGCCCTTGATGTATAAAAAGGTTCAAAGATTTTATTGGCAAGCTCTTCACTAATACCTTGACCATTATCTTGTACACTAATATAAGCGTATTCATTTTGGCAGTAGGTGGTAATAGAGATCTCCGCACCCTGCTTAATAACTTGTAAACTGTTGTGAATTAAGTTTTCAATAGCACCGCTTAACGCACGTTTATTACCTAAGATTTGGCAATCATCATCACAAAGCTTAATGTTTACTTTCGCTTTGGCCTGAACAATTAATGCTTCTACGGCGTTAACTGAATGGGTAATCAATTTATTAATTGAAAGTGGTTCAACAACTTTTTGCTTGCCACTTTTTGAAAACAACAACATATCGTTAACTTGTTGTTCTAGGTCGTGCAAGCGCGCCATTAATTTGTCTTGAAAGCTACTTCGATCGTCTGAAGAAAGCTTTTTATTTTTTAAATTTGCGCCATATAACATAGCAGCAGAAAGCGGTGTGCGAATTTGATGAGCAAGCTTTGAAACCAAATGACCTAATGACGATAAACGCTGCATATGGCTAAGCTTATCTTGTAATAAACGCGTTTCGGTCAAATCAGTGATCATAATTAACTGGCCAGGTTGATCACCTAAAGCAGTAATTTCTAATTTAACTCGGCGGCCGTCTTTTAATGACACTTCATGCCAATCGTCGGCACGAGGTTTAAACGAGCGTTTAATAACATCAAACCAAGCTTGACCAAGAATCGGTTCATCGAGTAACAAACTAGCAATTTTATTGGTTTTAATAACAATACCGTTACCATCAAGCATTATCATCCCGGTCGGCATAACATCAATAATTTGCTCAAGTTGATTAGACTTTTGACGAAGTAACGATAGCTCGCCACGGTATGCTTCACTTTCTAACGTATCGCTATGGGCAAATGACTGCGGAGTAAAAGCAAACTTAGCTTTATGAAACAGATTATCGTCCACACAATGAATGGGTGTAGACAATTTAGAAGATGCTGATGAATGTGAAACTGCAACGGCCATATACTTTACTCAATTTAGAAATACCAACTGAATAAAGCATTAACTATGCCAAAGAGGTTTTTTATTAATTTACATGATGTTAGAAGCTATTTTTAGAACAATTCTTGCCGTCAAAGATTTGGCTTTACTGTCTAAAAGCATTCAATTCAGCCAAAGATAAAGACGCTAACCCTTGCGATACTTTCCAGTACAACGGCTGTTGTGATAACGGATATAACATTCAATATCTATGATTAACCTAGGATATTAGTTAATGTTTTTTTGTAAGTTATACTTACGCATTTTTTCAACTAATGTGGTTCGACGCATCCCTAATAATTCTGCCGAGCGTGCAACAACCCAATCATTTTTCTCAAGTGCTTGGTTTATCATCGACACTTCAAGGTCTGCTAAATATTCTTTTAAATTCAAGCCAACGTTTGGCAAAACATCAACCACAGATGCTTCTTCTGGTTGGTCATCAAAACTGCTGGTATCTTCTTCGTCATCATAATCAAAGCCAGAAAATAGCTCATTTATCGCATCACGTTCTTGCAACTCATCAGGGTATTCAGGTTGATACTCTTCAACATCGATATGACGATACTTTGCCGGTAATTCACTGACATTAACCACTTGCTCAGCAAACATAATGATCATACGTTCAATTAAGTTAGATAATTCTCGAACATTACCTGCCCAAGCATGTAATTTTAAAGATTCAATCGCTTGCTCAGTAAAACGAACACTTTGTCCTTGCTCTGCTTCAAAACGAGAAATAAGTTCTTTAATTAGTAATGGAATATCTTCTTTTCTATCACGTAATGCTGGTGTTTCAATAGGAAAAACATTAAGACGATAGAATAAATCTTCGCGGAATGTGCCCGCGGTGATCATATCTTCTAAGTGCTGATGGGTTGCAGCAATAATACGAACATTGGTTTTAATACTCTTTGCGCCACCGACACGCTCAAAAGTACGTTCTTGCAGAACACGAAGTAGCTTCACTTGCATGGGTTGAGGCATGTCACCTATTTCATCAAGAAATAACGTGCCACCCTCAGCCATTTCAAAACGTCCTTTACGGGTAGAAATAGCGCCCGTAAAGGCACCTTTTTCATGACCAAATAATTCACTTTCCAATAATTCACCGGGTATAGCGCCACAGTTAACCGGAACAAAAGGCCCCTTAGCGCGGTCAGATAAATTATGAATATTACGTGCGACAACTTCTTTACCCGTACCTGACTCACCTAAAACCAAGACACTGGCTTGCGTACAAGCAACTTGTTCAATTAAAAAGCGCACTTGTAACATAGGTTCACTGGCGCCCACCAAAGAGCGGAATAACAAATTAGGGCCGTTGTGGTTTCGCTTTGAGGGTAATTGGTTATGGTATTGATGACAGTGGTGTACTTGCTCAGTAAGCTGAGCATAATTTAAAGGCACCGCTAAACTGCCTAAAACATTAACAGCACCACTTAATAAAGTAGCGTCGAGTACATCATGAAGGATAAAAGGTGTTTCAGGGTGTTTTTTAACAAAACCGACCAGTAAATCACTGACCTTGCCACACAAAACCACCGTAAGAATATTATCAGTTTCTTTAAAATACTGCTCAATATCATCTTCAGGACACACATGAAAATGTTCACCGACAAATGATAATACGGTCGCTATTTGATCGCGTCTGGCAATGTCGTTATCAACGACAAGTACATGTTTTTGACCCTGCATATATCTAAAAAAACCATATTTTTGTTATCTATAATTTTATTCTAGCGAGATATTCTAAACAAGCAACAAAAGATTGACGCTAATTGGTCATTAATTTGACAAAAAATAAGAGATATATAATTTAATAATAAAAATAGTAATGAAACTAGCGAAAAACCATAAGAATCAATAAAAAATAATTGATACGCTATTGTGTCTTATTGTAACTAGGCACATAATTTGCTTATTAAAATATATATTATTAGCAAGTCATTCGTTTACCGTGGCTATTAAAAATAAGCTAGAATTTGTGGGGATAAATATGACAACTATGTTTGATAATAAGAGTATTCTTATTACTGGCGGTACAGGTTCGTTTGGCAAGCTTTATGTTAAGACATTACTTGAACGATATAACCCTAAAAAAATCATAATCTATTCAAGAGATGAGTTGAAGCAGTTTGAAATGCAACAAGTTTTCAATCAACCTTGTATGCGTTACTTTATTGGCGATGTAAGAGATGGGAACCGCTTAAGAAGAGCAATGAAAGGGGTTGACTTAGTCATTCATGCAGCTGCATTAAAACAAGTTCCTGCCGCTGAATATAACCCCATGGAATGTATTAAAACAAATATTAATGGTGCTGAAAATGTCATTGAAGCGGCTCTTGATAATGATGTAGAAAGGGTTATTGCTCTATCCACCGACAAAGCCGCGAATCCGATAAGTCTTTACGGTGCAACGAAATTAGCTTCTGATAAGTTATTCGTTGCAGCGAATAACATGAGTGGCGGTCACAAAACATTATTTTCAGTAGTACGTTACGGTAATGTTGTTGGTTCTCGTGGCTCAGTGGTTCCCTTTTTTCAAAAGCTTGTTAACGAAAAAGCCCCCATCACGGTTACCCATGAAGAAATGACTCGTTTTTGGATCACTCTGCAACAAGGTGTAGACTTTGTTTTGAAGAACTTTGAACGCATGCTCGGTGGCGAAGTTTTCGTTCCTAAAATCCCTTCAATGCGAGTGATGGATTTAGCAAAGGCGATGGCGCCTAGATCAACTATTGATATTATTGGCATTCGTCCCGGTGAAAAGTTACATGAAATAATGTGTCCTGCCGACGATTGTTACCATACTTATGAATATGATGACCACTTTGTTATTGCTCCAAGTATTAGCTTTTCAAGTAGAAGTAATGACTTTACACACAATGCCTTAAATGAAACGGGGGCAGTTGTTGAACCTGGGTTTGAATATAATTCAAAAAATAACAAGCACTTCTTAACCGAAAAAGAACTTATCAGTTTTAATCATATGGCTGAAGAATGATCCCTTACGGTAAACAAAAAATCAGCCAAGAAGACATCGATAGCGTTATTAGTGTTCTTTCTTCTGACTTTTTAACTCAGGGCCCTCAGGTCCCTTTATTTGAAAAAAAGCTAGCCAATTATTGTCAGACTGACTTTGCCTGTGCGGTAAATAGCGCAACGTCTGCATTGCATATAGCTTGCCTTGCATTAGAGGTTCAAGCTAATGATATAGTTTGGACTTCGCCGATTTCCTTTGTAGCTTCGGCTAATTGTGCGCTTTATTGCGGAGCATCTATTGATTTTGTCGATATAGATATTACTACCGGAAATATTTGTGTATTGGCTTTAAGAGCAAAGCTAGAGCAAGCTAAAATTACCCATACACTTCCGAAAGTAATTATCCCTGTGCACTTGGCTGGACAGTCATGTTTGATGCAAGAAATTAAAACATTGAGCCAACAATATAATTTTACCATTATTGAAGATGCTTCACATGCAATTGGTGCGTATTATCAAAATAAAGCCGTTGGAAATTGCCAGTATTCTGACATTAGTATTTTTAGTTTTCATCCAGTAAAAATTATTACCAGTGCAGAAGGAGGCATGGCATTAACCAATAACCCGGAATTAATTGAAAAGTTACGTTTATACCGGAGCCACGGTGTTACTGCTGATCCACAGCAATTTAAAGGTGAAAGCCACGGTCCTTGGTATTACCAACAAATAGCTCTCGGCTATAACTACCGAATGACAGAGCTGCAAGCTGCGCTTGGTGTTAGTCAATTAACTCAATTAGATGTTTTTGTTAAACAACGAAACACCTTGGCACATGTATATGACCAAGCTTTCGCTCAAACCGACCTAACACCATTAACACCAACCGCAGATAACTATTCCGCTTATCATTTATATATAGTTTTACTTCCACAAGCTGATACAAAACAACACCATAAAATGATCACACGATTAAGAGCCGCAAAAATTTTTGCTCATGTTCATTACATTCCTATTCATACTCAGCCTTATTATCAAGAGTTAGGTTTTAACTGGGGGGATTTCCCTATCGCTGAAGATTATTACCATCGTGCTATATCGCTCCCCTTATACCCAGAACTAACGCGTGAAGATCAACAATATGTTATTGATACTGTAATAAATTTATTATGAAACTCGCCTTAGGTACAGTTCAATTCGGTATCGATTACGGTATAAGTAACCGACAAGGGAAAGTAGTCCTCCACGAAGTAGAAAACATCTTATCTTTGGCGAGAGCTCATGGTATTACCACCTTAGACACGGCGGCCGCTTATGGTGATAGTGAGCAAGCTATTGGTACATTAAATGCTAGTAGCGGCTTTTCCATTGTTACGAAAATTCCCACTTTAGCAAAGGTCACGTCGACCATAAGTGATTTGCTAGAAATCAGTTTAGCCCATCTTAAAACTAAGCAAGTACAAGCTTTGATGTTTCACAGCGCTAAGGATTTATTAGGAGCAAAGGGTGAACATTATTATCAGCAAGCGAGCATATTAAAACAGCAAGGAAAAATTAATCAGCTTGGCGTGTCTGTGTATAACCCTAAACAATTGGATAAACTTATGCAAAAATTTGATCTTGATATCGTTCAAGTGCCATTAAACTGCATGGACCAACGCTTTACTAACACTGAACTTCGCCAACAATTACAAACAAAAAAGATTGAAGTACATGTTCGCTCTGTTTTTTTACAAGGCTTGTTACTGATGCCATTACCTGAACTTGCCCCTTACTTTCAGCCATTCCACCCTCAGTTAAATAGTTTTCATTCTTTATGTAAACAATTAAATTGCCAGGCGTTAACGTTAGCTTTATCAATTATTCATCAAAATCCATTTATTAATAAGGCAGTCATAGGTTGTTGTTCAACACAACAACTTGAACAAATTATTGAGCATTATTATTTAGCAAAGAAACTCAGTAAAACGCACAAAAATGCCATTGCACAACTATCCTGTAGCAACGAAGCATTAATTAATCCGAGCAACTGGTCGATACAATATAAGTAACTATTTATCCATAAAAGTAATGAACCAAAATGACAGTTAATATAATTTTACAAGCAAGAATGAACTCTAGCCGTTTACCTGGAAAAGTATTAATGCCTATTTTAGGGCAACCTATACTAGCACTTCAAATTGCACGTTTAGCTAAAGTAACTCAAGTGAACAAACTTATTATTGCCACCAGCACAGAGCCAAGTGACGATGCGATTGATCGTTTATGCGATACACTCAACATCGCGTGTTTTAGGGGAAATTTAAACAACGTACTTGACAGGTATTACCAAGCTAGTCTGCTTTATCCGAGTGAACATATCGTTAGGATCACCGGTGACTGTCCATTAATTGACGCCCAAGTTATTGATCATGTTATTTTAGCGCATTTAACTGGCGGCTTTGATTACACCAACAATTGTGAACCAGCCACTTTCCCTGATGGCTTAGATGTTGAAGTGATGACAAAAAAAACATTGAAATCTTCGTGGTTACAAGCCGTTAAACCTTCTGAATTAGAACATGTCACCCTCTTTATTAGAAACCATCCAGAGCAATTTAGTTGTGGCTCATACCTACATGAATGTGATCTTTCAGCACATAGATGGACAGTTGATGAACAAGAAGATTTTGAATTAGTTGAAAGAATATATAATGACCTATACCCAAAAAACAACAATTTTAGTTTCCAAGATATATTAAAATACTTAGCAAAACACCCTGCTTTATTGAAAATAAACCAGGATTTCACCCGCAATCAAGGGTTATTAACATCACTCAAAAATGATAAAGAGCAAGGTTATGCCTAGAAAATACGAACAATCAAATACATGGTTAACTCGCGCTGAAAAAACTATTCCTTTAGGATCACAAACCTTCAGCAAGAGTCAGATTTCTTACCCTAAAGGTGTTTCTCCTCTCTTTATTAAACGCGGCCAAGATTGCCAAGTATGGGATGCTGATGATAATCAATATACTGATTTTGTCAGCGGTTTACTTTCAGTATCATTAGGCTATTGCAACGAGACTGTTGATAATGCCGTTATTAAGCAAATAAAATCTGGCGTAACTTTTTCTTTACCACATCAACTTGAAATGCAAGTTGCTGAAAAACTGGTTGAGTTAATTCCCTGTGCTGATATGGTACGATTTGGTAAAAATGGTAGTGATGCAACCTCTGCAGCCATCAGACTTGCTCGCGCTTATACTGGTAAAGAACATATTGCGGTATGTGGTTATCACGGCTGGCAAGACTGGTACATAGGTTCAACAACGCGAAGTTTAGGCGTACCAGAAAGCACTAAGTCGTTAACGCACACTTTTAAATATAATGATATTTCATCACTAGAACAAATATTCAGACAGCAAGAAAACAAAATAGCCGTGGTTATTTTAGAGCCGATGAATACTCACTTTCCTCAAGATAATTTTTTACAAAAAGTAAAAGAGCTATGTAAGAAACAAGGTGCGGTATTAATTTTTGATGAAACCATCACCGGATTTCGTTTCTCGATGGGCGGTGCGCAGGAGTTATTTGATGTAACGCCAGATTTAGCGACGTTTGGCAAAGGAATGGCCAATGGTTATCCTATTTCTGCGGTGGTCGGTCGAAAAGATATAATGATGCTTATGGAAGATATCTTTTTCTCGGGTACATTTGCAGGTGAAACCTTGTCGTTAGCCGCAACACAAGCAACGTTAAACTTTATGGAACAACATAATGTGATTGCACATTTAACGGCCATGGGAGAAAAGTTACAAGCAGGTTTAGAAAAAATAATTGACGACATGCAAGCCCAAAAATGGCTAAGCTTAAGCGGTCACCCTGTTTGGTCATTTTTAAACATAGCTGAACAAGGCCGTTATAGCGCCATCGAATTAAAATCATTATTTTTGCAAGAAATGGCGAGAAGAGGAATTTTGCTAGGTGGAGGACATAACTTAAGTTACGCCCATAAATCAGCTGATATTGACAAGCTATTATTAGCTTATAAAGCCGTGTTACCTATTTTAGCCAACACCATTAAAAAAAATAATTTTGATAGTGTTTTTAAAGGTGAGTTATTACAACCTGTATTTAAGGTGCGTTAAGTATGACTCCCTTAATTTTAAAATATAACAAGCTGAGTAAATAAAGTACTTATGCATATTGCTTTTCGTGTTGATAGCTCAACTATTATTGGATACGGCCACGTGATGAGGTGTTTAACCTTAGCGCACGCACTTGTATACGAGTTAAAAACGATACCACAAAAAAATGTTGATGATAATTTATTAATCAGTTTTCTCTGTCGTGATCATCAAGGTCATATCAATCAGTTAATCCTAGATTCCGATTTTAACCTGCTGCAACTGCCACCTGTTGAACAAAAAATTAGTCAGCAATGCAGTGATAGCTGGCTAGGTGCTACTTTTGAGCAAGATGCTCAACAATGCATTACCCAAGTTAAACAATTACCCAAAATTGAATTATTCATCGTTGATCATTATGCGATTGATCATAAATGGCATAGCTTAATGAAGCCTTATTACCAAAAACTGTTAGTGATAGATGACTTAGCAAACCGTTCCCTCGCCTGTGATTTTTTACTAGACCAAACGTATAATCGTAGTAAGGCAGAATACCAAGCGTTAGTGCCAAGCCAGTGCCAATTTTTAGTAGGGCAAGACTATATTTTACTTAGAGATGAATTTTCATTATTAAGGGATCAAGCACTGCTCCGACGAAAAAAACGTATTGATGAATATAACAACGAACTAACACCAACTAATATTCTTATTACGATGGGGGGTAGTGATCCCGATAATTTATCACAATTAGCTTTGCTCGCTGTAGGTGAGCTTATTGAAGCACTACCTAAAATCACCGTTAATCTGGTGATATCAAGTCAATCAATACATGTAGACTCCTTAACAACGTTTTGTAATGAACATTCTTGGATCTATTTAATAGTTAATAGTCAAAATATGGCAGAATTGATGCTATCAGCTGATATAGCTATAGGGGCGAGTGGTGGGACCGCTTGGGAGCGCTGTTGCTCAGGTTTACCTTGTTTAACGACGGTTAATGCTGAAAACCAAAAGGTAATCGCGAATAATTTAGCTCAAGCGGGTGCAACTATTAACTTAGGTTGGTATAAAAACATTACGATTCATACTATCGTTTCAGCCTTAAATAGTTTACTTAATGATACAAGTGCCTATGAAAAAATGAGTAATTGCTGTTTTGAAGTATGCGATGGCAAAGGTGCAGCTAGAGTTGCAGCTAAGCTTGTACAAAAAACAACCAAGCACCTTTTAACCATCCCCAAAGAAATCATATTTCATGCAGCAAAAGCAGATGATTGTGAATTAATATACGGTTGGCAATCCAATAAAAACATTAGAAAATACTTTATAAATCCAAAAACACCAAGCTGGCTAGAGCACATGCAGTGGTATAATACCTGCTTGCTAGATCCAAACAGAATACTCTACTTACTACATAATGATCAGGGTAATAGCGTTGGTTTATTACGACTCGATCAATTAACAAAAAATAAGTGCAATACGGATATACCGACATACGAAATATCTATTATCATTGCTCCCGATCACCAGGGTAAAGGTCTGGCAGTAAGTACCTTAACAAACCTAAGTCAACTTAAACAAAATGCAACCTATATGGCCACAATACACAATAAAAATATTCAATCACAAAAAGCCTTTACCAAAGCCGGATTTAAAAAAGTTTCTCCGTCATCTTATCAGCTGAATGTAATCAACTTTCGATCTGATAATATCAAAAAACTAGGGCCTAATAATTAAATGAAAATATTAATGAGTGCTGCTGGCTCGTCGGCAGCGACAGAAATAATAAGGCATATTAAACGTCTAGGTCATTATGTTATTGGTATTGATGCAAATCACCACAGTGCCCCCCTCGCTATAAATATTTGTGATGAGTTTTATTTATCACCATTGTGTAAATCTAACGATTTCATTCCATTTATTAACAGTCTTGTTAATAAATTTGACTTGTATATTCCATTTATTGACGAAGAATTAATTTTGTTATGTCAACATCCTGACTTACTAAAAACCGCCTTTGATAAAATATTATTAAACCCCCAAGAGACGGTGTTAACTTGCACAAGTAAAATAAATTTCCAGCAACAGTGCCGAGTGTATGGTTTGCCCGTGGCTCCATTAACAACGTCTGCCCCCGCCATATTTAAACCTAATTATGGGCGAGGTAGTAAAGGTATTTTTTATATTGAAGATAATGAATTGATTCCTTACTTTTTAAAACAAGATGGCGTTATTCAAAACGTTATTGAAGGTGTTGAATATACTATCGATGTACTTACTGATAATGACTCAAAATGGGTCTTTGGTGTTGCAAGAAAAAGGCTTGAAACTGCAGGGGTGTCTAGGGTTGGCGAAGTTGAACAGAATGAAACAGTACTTTCGCTAGCAAAAGAGTGTTGTGCTACTTTCAATTTTATAGGGCCCATTAATATACAGATCATGCTTGATAAAAATAACATACCACACTTAATAGAAATAAATCCTCGTCTGTCAGGTAGTTTAATATTTTCTACTTTAGCGGGTTTTGATATTATCGATTTAGCTCTTAAATTATGGTCAAAAGAAACAATCAATATTCCTCACCCTGATGAAATAAAAAATAAAAAATTCATTCGTTATTGGCAAGAATACTCATGTTAGCTGAACAGTTATTTGAACAATTAGCGGAATTTGAGGAAATAATCTTCGATTTAGATAATACACTTTACCAACAAAAAGACTTTGACCGTGGTGCTTTTGAAGATATAACTGCCGCATTAAAAAAAGAAAGCCAGCTAACACTTGACGGTATGGAAGACTTTTTAATGACTCATAAAAAATTTAAAGGTAATAAATACAATAAATTATTTAATGATACTTTAGACAAATACCACTTATCTCAGTCCTTACTACCTATAATGCTTACAAATTACTTTTCGCATAATGGGCGCTATATAAACAAAGAAAGTGGTTTAATGCCTTTAATAAAAAAACACCTCGTCAACAATAGAATATTTGTGGTGACCAATGGACCAATAATGGTACAGGAAACTAAAGTTAGGCGTTTAGCGTTAGAAGAGTACGCCACTATTGTTATCTGTTCATCTAAAGAGCCTCAGCAATTAAAGCCTAATAGCTATGCTTTCGATGAACTATCTAAAAAAAACTATTTCATTAAACCAGTAATGGTTGGTGATGATCACTCTACCGACGGTTTATTTGCCACTAATGTAAATATCCCTTTTATTCACTTTGATATAACCCAAGATGACAAATGAATATAAATAATTTTAAAATTTCTAAACAAAACAAGCCCTTTATCATCGCTGAAATGTCAAACAATCACCTGTGTGACCTTTCAATAGCCAAAAAAATCATTGAAAAAGCAGCAGAGTGTGGCGCTGATGCAATAAAAATTCAAACGTATACCGCTGACTCTCTAACGATTGAGTGCGATAAACCAGAATTCATCATTCAAGATCCATTATGGAAGGGGCAAAGCTATTATCAATTATATAAAGATATAGCTATGCCAATGGAATGGACTTCGATTCTTTTTGAACATGCTAAAAAGCATAACATTATTATCTTTAGCTCTCCTTTCGATGAAGAATCGGTTCGCTTATTAGAAACAGTCAATTGCCCTCTCTATAAAATAGCCTCTTTTGAAATTCAAGACTTCGCTTTATTAAAAGCGGTAGCGCAAACAGGTAAGCCTGTCATTATGTCGACCGGTATTGCAACACTTGACGAAATAAGAAAAAGTGTTAGTTTTTTAAAAGAACATGGGTGTTCGGATGTTGCTATTCTTCACTGTATAAGTTCATACCCTTGTAGTTTCGAACAAATGAATTTATTAGCAATAAAAGAGTTAGCGTCACTTGATTTACTTTACGGCTTATCTGATCACAGCTTAACGAACATTCCTGCTATTGCCGCCGTAGCAATGGGAGCAACGATTATAGAAAAGCACTTTACCTTAGACCGTGCATTAGGAGGGCCAGATGCAGCGTTTTCAATCAACCCAGAAGAGTTGACATCTCTGGTCAATGAAACTGAATCTACTTGGCTGGCTTTAGGTAATAAAAATATATTTAATGACACTAAAAGGCCAGGAAAACATCATGGTAGATCTATTTATGTCACTAACCCCATGAAAGCTGGCGATACTCTATCAGAAAAAAACACTCGTATCATTCGACCAGGTTTTGGTTTGTCTCCAATATATTACGATGAAATTTTAGGTAAAAAAGTACGTACTGATATCTCTTTTGGTAGTGCTTTAACATGGGAACATATTCATGAGTAAAATAATAATTGCTATTGTCGCGCATCCCGATGATGAAGCAATAGGCTGTGGCGGCACTCTGGCAAAACACAAAGAACGTGGTGATAAAATTCATATCATCTATATGACAGATGGGGTATCCGCCCGAATTAATTCAGAAGATACAGACGTTAGTATTCGTAATGAGATGGCGCATGCCGCTGGAGCATTTTTAACTGCAAAGCAATATTTTTTTAATTACCCTGATAACAGAATGGATCAAGAACCACTAATCGACATTGTTCAATCCATTGAGTCTATTTTAGTACAGGTATTACCTGATATTATTTACACACATCATTTTGGCGACTTGAATGTAGATCACCAAATAGTACATCAAGCAGTCATTACCGCGAATAGGCCACAGCCAGGTACAAAAGTGGCTAGCATTTATACATTTGAAGTTAACTCGAGTACTGAATGGGGAATAAAAAGCACAGCAAATAATTTTTTACCAACCAGTTTTATTAACATTGCAGAGCAATTAGCAGATAAAAATAGACTATTAGATATCTATGCAAAAGAAATGAGACCCTATCCTCACACTCGTTCTAAAGAAGCTATAACAGCATTAGCGGTGGTAAGAGGGACAAGTGTTGGCGTAAGTTATGCCGAAGCATTTATGCTTATCAGAGAACTTAACTAACCCTGAGTTTAAGAATGAATATAATGCACTACTCACATATAAATAAAGGTTCATTATGAATTGTCCAGTTTGTCATTCTGAAAACAACAAACATTATCTTACGTTAGATAATAGCCCTGTTTATCAACATCCCGTTCCTGACCCTAGCGTTATTCCACCTCCCTACTCCGTTAGCTTAAATTACCTCAGATGCATTGATTGCTCACACGTTTATCAGCAAGAAAATTACCAAAATATATTAGAAAAAATATACTCTTATCATTATTACACCCCACCTCCAAGTGATCTGGGTACAACATTAAGAGACGATTTCCTCCTGTTTTTGCAAACACTGCACTTAGACAAAGAAAGTATATTTTCAATATTAGAGATTGGATCCTCTAGTGGTGAAATGCTTACCACATTAAAAACTGAATTCTCAGCAAAATATGCCGATGGCTTTGAACCAAATATTGAATCTGCTGAAGCAGCTAAAGAGAAAGGGCTAAGAGTCTTTACTCATTTTTTTACAAATGACTCGGTAAAGGTATTAAATGAAAGTTATGACTTAGTATATTCACGCCATGTCATAGAACATATTTTTGATTTCGAAGATTTTTTTAAAGCGACAAATATGGTCAGCCATGCCAATACACGATTGCTCATTGAAACACCTAGCCTTGACTGGGCAATACACAATAGTTCAACCATCGCTTTTCACATTGAGCATATTCATGTTTTTTCAGAATACTCTTTAGTAAAGCTAGCGAATAAATTTGGTTGGCATAAAGAGTCAAGCACCATTACTGATGCTGGCAATCTCATCGCGTCATTTACTAAGTACAACGTAATGGCTAAACAGCCGGTTTTTACTATACATATTGAAAATATGCAAAAGAGAAATAAGGCCGTTTCGATACATATTAGTAAGATATCAAGAAATAAAAAAACGATTTTATGGGGCGCTGGAACTTGTGGTATTTCACTCATTTCTAATGCTAATATCAACCCAGCTTACCTCATCGATGGCAATCCAGATAAAGCAGGTAAATATTTTTGTGGCTTTGACAAAGCTGTATTATTTGCTCCGACAGTAATTAAAGAATTAATAGAAAAAGGTGAGGATATTAATATGCTTGTTATCATATCATCTTCATTTTATTTCGAAATAAATGAAATTTTACAAACACTAGGCTGGAGAGGTGATGTATATATTCCTGAAATATTTTAAAATATATAATGTTAAATTTTATGTATCCTTTGATTAGTCAGGTAAAAGTACAGATTATATGCTCAACTTCTGGATTAGATCAGGAAGATGATAAGGATACTATGAATTATCTACAGTACAATAATAGCTATGAGTGGCGGCATAACAATTGCATTTAACACTCGAACTGAAGAAGTATTACTTGAATGTAAATTATCAGTAATTAAGTACTTATAATGAACACTTATTTATCAAGTTTACAAAGTAATCTAACTAGCTAACATTACTTTTTTATTGATAAGTCCATTAGGTCTGAAAAAACACTCTATTTATATTTCACTTTGGGCTTAAAGCATATATGGGTATAGAAGGTTTTCTATTTATAGACAGAGCTCCTAGTAAAGGTGAGCGTATTCTTGGTGTTCGAACATTTATGTTGAACTAACTTCTGTAAATTATTACATAATAAATCTAGGTTAAATTGTATGACTAAGCATGTATTAGTAGTTGGTGGTGGGATAGTTGGTATTACAACTGCTTATTTTAAAGCCTTGAAAGGTTATAACGTAACTTTGGTTGAAGCATCAGATGAAATTGGTGGCTTACTTAAAAGTAGTCCTTCACATTTTGGTAGCTTTGATTATGGTGTTCATATTGCGAGTCGCACAGGCGAGCCAGAGCTAGATCATTTTTTATTTGGGAATAATAATGAACATCTACATTCATTCGACACTCAACAGGCAGGTAGTTTTTTTAACAATCAGCTTACTGATTTCTCTCCTTTTCTAAACCTTAACTCTTTAGATCAGCAACAAGCAAAAATTGCTGGCTATGAGCTTATCAAAGCGCCGACATTAACTGATTTTGATGATTTAGAGACCGCATTAAAAACACTATATGGTGAAACTGCCTACCAACACGCCTTCCTTCCTTATGTTAGAGCTACTCTCGGCACAGAGCCGTCAGAGCTTCCTGCTAATTACATAAACTTTTTTGATATGTATCGTGTCGTTGCCTTTGATGAACAAACCACCTGTGCATTAAAGCATGTTGACTATATAAACGAGAGACTTGGTTTTCAAAAAGCAACGCCTGGAGTGGAAAAGTATTATCCAAAAGAGGGAGGAATTGCGAGTTGGACAAAAGGACTTTTTCAACAAATTCTTTCCGCTGGAGTCAAGGTTTTACTTAATACTACCGTAACGTCTATTGACTATAAAAACGATAAAATACGTGTTTATTATGGTGATTGTGATCAATCCGTTGATGAACTAATTTGGACTATACCTTCCGCGCTATTGCCTCACTACCTTCCTATTACTAGCGTTATTAAAAAGCCTACATTTAGAAAAACTGTATTGTTTGATTTTGTTTATGAACTCCCCGTGTTGACGAGCTGTAAATATATTAATAATTTCTCATCAACCCATGTATCGACTAGACTCACTTGCTATCAAAATTTGTTACCCAAGAGTGAGTTTTATGCGATTACCGTAGAAGTGCTTGTGGATGAAATAAAAGATAATGTGCAGTTATTGGCTAAAGTATCGGCTGAATTGAGCGAGATGGGGTTAATTGAACAAACGAATACCTGCATTTTTAGCCAATACCGTGCTATTAATGAAGGTTTTCCGATTATGACTAAAGAAAATGATAAATTACTCAGGCAACTAAATTTAGAGATATCAACCAAGTACCCCAATATTAAATTATTAGGGCGTAGTTCATCAAAAGGTTTCTTTATGTCAGAGTTATTGATTGATGCTTATATGAGTTGTCAGTGAGTATATAAATAAAAATTTTATTCAAAAGTTAAAATGGCATTTGCTTCAATATGTATTTCATTACTAAAGCCCTCTTTAAAAAAACCGATGGAATTTTCTTTTTTTGTCGGCATGTGTGTTTCAAATAAATGATGGCGATTTCCTAAAAAGTATCGCTTAACACCCAGTGCTTTCATATATTCAATGGCTTTAAGTTGAATAACATGACCCAATGGTAAGTCAAACAAACTTCTGTCATAAACACCAACACTGTATGAAACTTGTAATGGGCTGATATTAAAAAGCGCCATACCAACTAAGTTTTCATTATCATCATGCAACGTAATACAAAATGCTTCATGATTATTAATCATGGCTTGTATCATTATCCAGGTAGTGATCGGGCGAGTATCCTTACCAGAGGTCTTGATGTGAAACGCTCTAAACTGAGCTAGTAATGTATCTGGCATCTGCGTATGTAATTCGCACTGCCATAATTTTAACCCCTTATTAATTAGTGAGCGATAACTTTTTCTAAACGTTTTTTTTATATCATCAATTGAACCAGTAATATCGGCAATTAAGTATTGCTGATAGTCAATATCTTTAATGACAGGTAAAAAAGTACGCTGCCATAAAATATCTACAGTAGGGCTGTATGACAATTTAATGCATTGATTACTCTTTAAACTGAAGGTTTTTAATAATAAAAAGCATTGTTGATAGATTTTTTTAATTGTCTTTTTGCTTGCACCACACGTAAAGAGTGGCGGGATAATATTTTTACAGTTACTTTGCAAAGTCATAACATTATCCACTGAATATAATGTTAATGGCCAAATGGCTACAGGTACATTATTTTCGTAAATTATAAAAGAGCAATCTTGTGCGGTTAATAGATAGGCGTTGTGATAACCGATTATTGAAACCAAGTATTCAGACGATGCGTAGTCACTCAGTGAAAAGACTCTTTGCCAATCAGTCGCGCCATCTTCTAAATACACTATATTTGAAAAGGTCTTATTGGCCAATGTTTTAAATGAAGTGCTATTATTTACCATTATTCTGACCAGTCTGCCTGACAATGGCAGGGTAATAGCCAAACTTTTTCACAGCTTTGGTGTTGATAATTATAATAGGTTCGTTGCTGTTCAATAACATTAAAAGGCACTAACGAGTATAATTCTTCCTCCGTATATTTTGATTTCGAAATAATAATATTGGACGGTAATCGTTTGCTTGAGTTTTCAATCGTTAATGCTAACTCTGGAAATACCTGGCTAATATGAGCTACATTTGTTTGTATTTTTTTTGAAGAACTTTCAACTAAAGCTTGGATGCTTTCTTCTATTATTGGTACTAGCGTTGGTTTTGCTTGCAGAGTAGCCTCTTGAAATGAAGGTGTATTAATAGGTTCGATAGACGAACCTATATCCTGCTCCATCCTAGTCCGTTGCTTGATTAATTTTTGATAATCAGTATCTTGTTGACAAATAACGATAGCACCTACTGATACAGGGCAAATTTTAGGTAACGAAATAAGACAAAAAGGGGCATTATTTGGAAATAATTCATTCTGTTCGTTGGTAAGAATAAGCGAATCCACTGCATCTTCCACTAATACATTTTGATATATTTGATTATTTACCTGTGTTTTATGACCCCATTGATGATAGATAACTTGCCGATCAGAATGTTGCGGAAAAATCGTTGTGGGGGTGCTTTGCTGCGATATCGCTGAAAGTACACAATGTGATGAAAAAGGTTGTACAAAAGTTAACTGCGGCCTTGATAGGTCTCGAACAGCAGATATAGCCATAATACTGACTCTAGCTCGGGAAAAATAAACGACTCTATATGGCGCATATAAAGCAGAAAAATATTGCTCTATTTCGGTTAGTACCGCTTGGTCACTGATAACCGTTGTACTATTAATATCAGTCTGGGGCCACATCCAAATTTTTTTCATTACCACTTCCTAACAAGTATATCTTCACGTGTATTAGAAAAAGGAAGCTGTTTATTTTGTGGTACCAGATAGGTTTCGTAGCCCATCTGACGATACCTCATCATTAGCATCATCACTAATGAATCATCTAAACTACCGGCTTCAAATTGGTTCCAATTGACTTCAGGAATAGACTCTTCACCACTCCAGTCTTTATGAAATGCTTTTCCTTCCTCTGACGACAAAAAACGTTTCTTTTTGGTTGCATTAGGTAAGTCAGCAAGTAATAAAGTACCACCATTGTTTAAAAGTTTGACTAAAGAATCTGCAAACATAATAAAGTCACTTTCGAGGTAAACACAGTGAAATACACTATAAACAATTATGGCATCTGCTTTATTTTGATAAGCCTCTACAAAAGGTTTATCGGGGAATTGTGTATTTATTTTAGTGACATTATCTAAATCAGGTAATAGGGATAACATCTCTTCACTATCAACCAGCACCAAATTATTATTGTGCTGTTGGCTGTTCTTAATGAGTTTTTTTACTGGGTCTGAACAACCGCAACCAATATCAATAATAAGCGTATTTTCTTGAGTAAGAGCGGGTAGTTTTGAGCAAATATCGTCAAAAATATTAAGTTCATCGTCACTCTGCTTCAAATAGCGCCCACATTTTTCGGTGTTGGTTAAGCTGCTATCCGCCGCTTTTTCTTTATAATAATCAAAATACTTCACAGTTTTTCCTATTATCAAGTTATATTTACAAGTGAAAATCACACTAAGTTTACAGTAAGATATTTAGCGATACTAGATGTAAGCGCTCAAATTATTGATCGCTGGAACGAGTATGTAACCATGTGATATAACAGTAACCGACTATATTCTCACTTAGGGTATAAAGCCCTAATAATTTGTAGTGATAATTAATAAATTAGATAGCTTAACTAGGGTGATTGATTTAGCTGATCACATAAATCGTAGATAATTAGCAATTTATAATCAGCCAACGTGTAATCAATGAAGAAATGAACGGTACTATTATCGCTTATACTTTACACCAACAAATTTATTTATAGAAGTAATGACGAATGTCGGATATAAATCAAAGAGTGAATTATGAAAATTTTAGATTGTACCTTACGTGATGGTGGTTATTATAATAACTGGGATTTTCCCTCAGAGGTTGCTGAAGCTTATTTTCAAGCTGTAGCAAAAGCGAAAATTGATTATGTCGAATTAGGTTTAAGAAACTTCCCTAAAGATGATTTTTTGGGCGCATATGCTTATACAACTGAAGATTACCTTAATACACTTCGATTACCGACTGGTCCTGTTTATGGTGTTATGGTTGATGCTAAAACTATATTAGCCAGCTCATTAAATATGGCCGAAGCTATTGATATATTATTTGTTACTGCTTCAGAAAGTAAAATTGGTTTAGTACGAGTTGCCGCTCACTTTGATGAAGTTGAACAATGTGGCCCTATAGTAAAGTACCTAAAGCAATTAGGTTATCTGGTAAGTTTGAACCTAATGCAAGCAGGAGGTAAGGCTTCAAATATTGTTGCAGATAAAGCACGTCAAGCTAACGAATGGGGTGTATTAGATGTTCTGTATTTTGCTGATTCTTTGGGGAATATGGACGGGGATGAAGTTGAACGAATTGTTAGTGCACTTCGTCAAGAATGGACTGGGCCTATTGGGATCCATACTCATAATAATATGGGCAAAGGATTAGACAATACATTAAAGGCGCATCGCTTAGGTGTAACGTGGTTAGATACCACCATTACCGGCATGGGACGTGGTGCGGGTAATACTCAAACAGAATGTTTATTAGCGGTTTTAGATACATCCAACTCCCCCTATAACCCGAAACCTATCTATGAGTTAGTTATTCGTTATTTTGAATCCATGCAAAAAAACTATGGCTGGGGAAGTAACTTACTCTATTTTTTAGGTGCTCAGAATGATGTTCACCCAACTTACATTCAAAATTTACTCTCAAATACACATTATGGTACCGATGAAATAATTGGTGCCATTGACTATTTAAGTAAATTAGAGGGCACAACTTCTTATAACGGTGCAGAGCTAAATTCAGCCTTATCATTTAATTTCAGCAAAAATAAAGTATCGGGGACAACCGCTGTAAACTCACTATTCAATGACATACATGTCATGGTGATTACCAATGGGCCGAACACTGAAAAGTACGCTGACGCGATTGAATTATATATACGAAATCAAAAACCTACGGTTATTTCAATTAATATTTCGGCTGCTATTTCAGCGGATTTGATTGACTACTATGCCCTATCGCATAATTCAAAATATTTAGCGGATTTAAGTCGTTATACCGAGCTAAACAAACCACTCATATTACCAAAACATCGTTTTTCAGAATCTGAATTAGCGCTGATTAGTCATTGTGAGATCATTGATTATGGCTTGGACGTTAATAAAGATGAGCTATCCGCTAAAAAAACACATGCCGTAATACCTTTCGACATTACCGCTGCCTATATCTTCGCAATGTTAGTAGAGTCGAAGCCTAGTTCCATAAAAGTTGTTGGCTTTGATGGTTATGAAAAAAATGATCCGCGCCAGCAAGAAATGCTCACAATATTTGGCTTATATACTGAAATATACATCCACAATCCTATTATCTCCTTAACGCCAACGAGTTACCCTATTAACAAAGGTTCTATTTATGCACCAAATATCTGATTATGATATTTATATCTTTGATTGTGACGGCGTAATATTAAACTCTAATCAGTTGAAAATTGACGCGATGGAGACAGCGCTTAGCACGCATTTCACTAAAAAATCAGAAATAGATAATTGTATTCATTACTTTACGAATAATTTTGGTAAGTCTAGGTTTCATCATATCGATGTATTTTTGTTAAAATACTTAACGGTAGTAGACGAAGATCTACAGCATTATCGTCAATCACTGCTGAGTTCATACGCTTCAATGTGTAAGAAACTCTATTTAAACGCTGATATAACACCAGGGTTTTTGAACTTTATAAATGGGCTACAGGGTAAGAAATTTATCGCCAGTGGTTCTGAACAAGAAGAGCTTAGAATTGTATTTAAACAACGTCAGCTCGACATTCTGTTTGATGGTATTTATGGTTCTCCAACGTCTAAATCAGAAAATATAAAGAACATATTACAATCATCCCCAAGCAGTACGAGTAATAGTCAGGGTAAGAATCATGCCATTATGTTTGGTGATGCTGTTTCAGACTTACAAGCCTCTATTACTAATAATATAGAGTTTATTGCTTATTTACCTTTTTCTAATGTAAAACAAAAACTTAATTTATTGTCCATTGAACATGGGTTCTCTTCATATAACTCATGGTCAGAAATCATCTAGTATTTGTAATAAGGTTTTTTATGAAGTATGCAGTCGTTATCCCCGCTCGTTATCAGTCAGGTAGATTTCCAGGTAAACCGCTTATTGATTTATTAGGGAAACCTATGATTCAGCATGTATGGGAGCTATGCTGTAAAGCCGTTGGCAGTGAACATGTCTATATTGCCACGGACAGTGAGTTGATTAAAAATAAAGCTGAATATTTTGGTGCTAAAGTGATTATGACTTCGGATACGTGTATGACAGGTACTGATCGTTTAGCAGAGGCCAATAAAACACTCGATTGTGACTTTATTATTAACGTTCAAGGCGATGAACCGTTAATAAAGCCTGCCGATATAAATACACTCATTCAAGCTTATCTAGCGACTCCACATACGGTTATCAATGCGATGTGCGCTATAAAGGATGAAGCTGAATTTCGTTCATTCAACGTACCTAAAGTTGTTACCAGTAAATCTGGACGCCTACTTTATATGAGTCGTTCACCGATACCTATCACTAAAAGCAACGATTATCACTTTGGCTATAAACAAGTGTGTATTTATGTTTTCTCAAAAGTACATCTTGAATTTTTTTCTTTACACACTGAAAAAACACCTACAGAACAAGTTGAGGATATTGAGATTTTACGGTTCTTAGAAAATGATATCCCAGTACAAATGATTGAAGTAAAAACATCTAGCGCTGCCGTTGACGTGCCTGCTGATGTTGCTAAAGTGATTACTTTATTGTCAGTGAAGTGATTTTTCGTTACAGACATCTATATGTTGTCATTGAAGAATAAAACAATACATTCAATACATAATTTATATACAGGGCAAAATATTAATCAATATGACCATCAAAACCTAACTTCATAATGGGATATACTTAGGTAATTCATACTTTAGAATATCGACTAAATAGACATGGTCACGACGTTGCTGAGCATCATACATAATAGGTATTATTTTCGATAAATTAGCTACCGTACTACTGTCAAGTGAAGAAGATAGTCGTAATAGTTCACCAAATACGGTATCCAAACATTTATTTGCTTCACCTTCTTTAGCATGGAGTAATAATAAGGTTGCTTCATCAATTAAATTAGATAATTTTTCTGTGTTAACTAACGTTTCTCCCATGAAGTAGCTCCTTTAATTGATGTCCCTTTAATTAGTGCGCCTTTACTACTACCATTATAAAAATCGACACCTTTAGTTAACGCTATATAGTCTTCCAAATCACGTAGGTAACCTCGATAACATAACAAGGTTGGTACTCTTTCATTTTCGCCATTAATAACCCAGTGTTTGGTCTGCTCTGCCGTTTGTTGAGACGTAACTTCTTCAGGAGAATTTTTATAGGGCGTATGTATTTTGTTTCCAGGAAAGGAAAAATCAGCACCTAAGAGTAATACTTTCTTTGCCCCCATTTTTACAGAGAGGTCAATACTCGGATGAATAACACTGCCACAACAATATAATCGACCCCTTGGGTATAATTCATTGACCGTATTATATAATTGGCTCATTGAGTACGCTGTATATTTTGGTCCTTGCCAAAAGGACAATAAATCACTTTTTACGACTGGAAAATAAACTAATGGTGTATTTATAAAAATATCACCATCCAAACCGTCAAAAGATCCTTTGTCATTAGCATCAATCGATACAATAATATCAGGTATTACCCCCGCTTTTACCAAGGATTTAACCGCGGTATCTACCCCTATAATGGTAAATTTTTTTCTGGTAGCAGATTGTTTTAACCAGTTAATATGCACGGCTAAGCTAGGCCCTGCAGCACAAACAATATAATCAGTTTTAGAAGAAGTATTCAGATCGGTTGAAAAGAGTTCACTTACATCTTTTTCTTTGGCTATGCAGTCAATATTACCCATAATTTTTTGTTGTAATGCAGTATTTAATATACCTTGAGACTGCTCAATATAATCATTATCAAGCGCTAAACACAGACGATCCCTAATATGAGCACTGCTATTTGTTGATAATTCTAATTCAGCAGGTAAAGCAATAAAGGGGGTTTCAACTTTATTCGTGTCTTGAGGTAGGCTTAAGTTAATGCGTGGATCCGAGAGCCATTCTTTATGATCAAAATAAGTAAGGCTTGCTTTAAATAACGATAAGTTAAAAACCATCACATTTAACCGTTTCAGGTGAGTACTTTCAAGCAGTGTGCTTTGAACGACACCTAACCCTGTACCGTAAAGTGTAACATTAGGTGTGTTAATAGGCAGCTGACTAATTTGTAATCTAGCCTCTTCACTTTGGTTATAACTGCTGGCAACTTGTATTTTGTCAAATACAAGTGAAAGTTCTTCATCTTTTACTAACTCTATTTGACTTACATCAAAATGACTTCTTGTTAATTTCTGCGCTATTTCTGGCCATTGCCGACTTATAATCGCTAAGTTATCTATAAAAAAATCCAAAACATTCCCTACTTATTTATTGTTCCTTAGCTTAACTATCCATTTACCATCTTTTATATAATGGGCTTGTTCAGCATTTTCTTTATAATGACTTGACGCTTTTCCAATAAACTTGCAATAAAAACCCAAGCCCTTATTAAAGTTTTCAATCGCTATTTCTATATTGGCGGAGCTATAAAGTAATTGCGTTAACACAACCTGCATATGCATGACGGTACCAATTAACAAAGAGTGTGCATGCTCCGTTAATGCTTCCATGACCACGGTATTATTTATTAACAGTGCGGTTGCTTCATTAAAGGTATTAACGGGTTCACTGTTTAGGATAACTAACCTTTGGCACACACCTTCAAAATATTCATAATCTAAATCAGTAACTAATCGTTCGAATAATATATCATCATCAACATATCCACTTATCTGGTGAATACTTTCAATAACTTGTGTTTTATCAATCGGTAGGCTTTTATCTAAAACCCCTTCAAGTTGATCCACGTTCATGGGTACACTACCTTTAATAGCGGCACCATCACTTAAATTAATACAGTGTAAATCATCAAACGCTAGTATTTGTCGGCTTAAAGCGCTATTGGATTGATAAAAAAACGAATCACAAATAAATTTACCACCAAAATTTCCGTCCACTTCGATAGCCTTCTCAATATCTACAGGGTATAAATCTAAGTCTTGTTCGTCAGCATTATAATACATGCTTTTTTTGCTATGATGATTACCACCTTGTTTATGCCCTAAATCGATACCAAATAAATGAAACGATTTAAACCCCAAATTATAGCCCATCACTAAGGCGGTATTCGCCACGGTTGGATTGATATAGTGATACGCTTTAAATAATGTCGCGCCCACTTCATCGCGTAATAATAATGACGAAGAGGGTTCATTGGCTTTTGCAGCCATAATTGAACGTTTAAACATTGAGAAAACAGCTGGGTGTACTGTTGTTGGCGCAAGAAGTACGATACTGTCTAAAAATTCGCTAGGACAAGACAACTCTACTTTTTCAGCGACAGGGAATGTTCTTTCTTGTTCACAATGAAAATCAGGGGTTATTCCATATTTATATAATGCGCTTAACGCACTACCACAGCTGATAATAATGGCTTTATTTTGCAACGCCTTAATAGTATCAATACCTTGGTCTAATGACGGTCCATTACCGACAATAAATACAGGTAAATGGGTATAGTCTAAATTATTAACAGCACACTTCTTAAGCAGAGGTACTTTATTTTTAATATTTCCAAGCGTATGCCCAATGGCCATTACGGCATCATCAAAAAAGCCCCAACCATGTCCCATTTCTAAATATCGGCGATTAAATTCACCTAATAGTGTATCTATTTCATCTGATTTGTAATGGATATAGCCCGCTACATTGGCCATTTGATATCGACCATTCATGGCTGACTTTTTCATCACGTCATCAAAAAACGCTTCTTTTTGAGGACCCAATGATAAATGAAGTTGACATCCATTTTGATCAAAGGTAGTCAATACAAATTGCCAATTGATACTAAACAAAGAGAGAAAAAACAGATCTAAATCAGGCTCAATAATATATATACATGCAATATTATAGTTTCGGGCAAACATTTCTAGGTGATAACCAGCGCCAACACCAAATATAATAAGAGAGCTTAATTGATTTGTTGTACTTCTGCTCTGCTGTGTTTCACCATCATTCTTTTTAGGTAATAAGGCTAACATTGCATCGAGATAATCGACGTGAATAAAGTCAGCCTCATTTTCAGATAATACATTAAAATTAAATTTCTTGATATTAGGAGATAGGGTAAATTTATCAAATTGCAATTGTGTAGATAACACAGAAGGATAAGAGTAAAAAGGTTGTCCAGTTTCTACATTTATAGCATTTACAAAACCATCAGTTGCATCAACGATATATTTTTCAGGGATATAATCTTTAAAAAATTTATAAATTTGAGGGTGATACTTTTCAAATGCCAATAAATTACTTTGATACCGAGACATTAAATTTTCATCAGAAGATACAAGTAAAGACATTTTATCTGCTAATTTTTGCAAAGCAGCTTCATGTTCTTGTATATGTGAGGAATTTTTTTTAAGTTCTTCTATCTCTTGTTCAAGAGAGGCAATACGGTCAAATATTTCATTTTCATTTTCATTTTTCAAAGTATTATTCTCAAGTAAGTTTTTTATAATGAAGAATCGCTTTTTTAGCTCTAACCTGTTTAATTGAATCTTTTTTACTTTGTTCTCTTAATTTTATAATTTTGCAACAATTAGCCTCATCTTGCTGCTGAATCCATTGTATTAATTCAGTAAAGTTGGAGGATAATGCATCATGATTATTTTGAGAAGATTCTTGGTAGATTATTTTTAACTTTTCCAATAAAGCATGACGTTCTACAAGCACACTGAGACACTGTTCTATTTCTTCACATAGAACTAAACTAGCAGCTTTAAGAGTTAATAAACGGATCTCTTCACTAAGTTGGGTGAACACAAAAACTAACTTATCTAACTTGAACTTTTGATTTCAGTAGAGTGTGCCCTTCTTCTTTATCACTTTCAGGAATATTTTTCCATGCATCAGCTAATGGTTTTAATAAATCAACAACTTCATCAATAATACCACAATCTAATGATACGCTTACTTGAGTTAAACGATCGATACAATAAGCATATAGCTCATTAAAATTTGTTGAAATTTCAGGCTCTGATTCCATATCTAAAGAATCTTGTAATGAACGTAATATACTCATAGCTTTATTGAGTTCTTTTGACTTGACCTCAAGTTCTTTACGATTAATGGCACCTTTAGCAATTGAAACACTCTTAAAAATCCCATCAAATAGCATTGAAATAATGCTATGAGGATCTGCAGAATTAATAGCACTGACCACATTTATATTTTGATATGTTCTTATATTATTACGCATACTCTCACCTTTATATTATGTTCTTTAGCGATATTACTCTGCATATACAGATAGTAACTGTCAATTAAGCCCTAGTTATTATCTGGTAAAGCAAGCGCTGATGTTAGAAAAGCACCTGTGGCGTTATATTGAGAAACTGTCGCATCTAAAAAGCTAAATTGATTTCTTAACGTTTCTTCATACGATCGTAAACGAGCTTGTAATTCACTAAATTCATCAGCAATACCACTAACGCGTTCATTTAAAATAGTTACTCTTTGTGTCAAAACACCATCGCTACCAATATAACCATCGATCATATCGGCCATTTGTGTGGCGATACCTGTAGGTGATGCAAAAAGCTCGCCAAGTTCAGTTAACTTATTCTCTAAGGTATTATCTAGCCTTTGCTGGCCGCTGCCAAAATTTTCATAACTAAACGTAGACTTCTCAAGTTTACCATCTCGGTTGAGCTCTAAACCTATATCACTCAAGCTTTCAATTGACCCCGTCAAGCCACTTACCGCTTGTATCACTGTGTCCGCTAACTCTCGTTTAACTTGTCTAACATTAGGATCAAAAGCTAATCGTCCTTGCTTAGCAGCACCTAAACCAATCAACTCATCTGCAAGTGCATTATAACCACTAATAAACTCCTCAATCAGTGCGTTTGCGTTTTCTTTATCTTGGGAAATAGAAAGCTCTGCAGGCTCTCCAGCTACTGTCAATTCTTTGACAGTAATAGTAATATCTTCAATAGTATTCTTAAATTCATTCGTACTACTTGTCACCGTAGTACCGGGTGAAGTATCAGAAGCGTCAATAACAATTCTAGCATCTTGAGCGATACGCTCTACCGAGTTGTTCGTTGATATACTATCAAGAGAAGCATCAGAGCTTGTTACCGACAAGGCGTTTGCAGCACCCGTAACTTGAGAGTCAAAGACTAAAAAAGACCCTGAACTACCATTAATTATATTGGCAGTAACACCAAAGTTTTCACTTTGCGCATTTATTTTGTCACGAATTGCAGAGAGGCTGTCTGCGCTTTCAATAGCCACATCAAAGCTATCTGTACCATTACCAAATGTTAATGTACCTGTGCCCACAAAGTCAGCAGAGCTGGTAAAGTTCTGTGAATGCAAACGTGTACCAGTCGCTAACTGTTCAACATCAATAGTGAAATCGCCATTACTGGCAGAGCCATTACTGGTTAAGTCAATAGCACTAGTTGAGGAAGTAATAATTTGTTTATTAAATGCATCACTTTTGGTTAACTTTGATAAGGTGTCATTAAATGTAGACATTGCAGATTTGAAGCTACCAACCCCTGAAAGTTCAAGCCCTAAGCGTTCTTCTTTTTCTTGTAGCCTTAATTCCTGAGGAATAGCTTCGGCATTAATGTAAGCCTCAACAATGCTCTCTAACTGCAAGCCTGAGCCTATACCTAAACTAGTAATATTAGCCATTATATATTCCTCAATGTTCAAACCTTTAATCTACTAATAGAACTTCTCAGATGAAGCCATTAGTGCTTTATACGTGACTATCGATAATCAAACCCGAAATGTTTTCAACTTCCTGATGAAGTTCTTTGATTCGTTCAGCCATTGAAATAATTTTTTCACTGGGAAACTGATTAATTACCTCATTTGTTTCTTTGTCAATCATAGTAATCACCATCTTTCCTGCGTTATTATCTCGAGAAAAAGCAACTTGTTTTAGTGTACTGTTAATAAATGAAGAAACAACTTCAATTGCTTCTTCGACCTCTGTATTAGATATTTCCTCTTTTACTTCTATTGATTGTGATTTTTGAACAATAGACTTTTTATCTTGTTCAGACTTACTTGTTTGTTCAATCAAATTATCATTTTGTTTAGCAGCATTACCTTGCTCTAAAGGCTGAGCGACAAAGCTATTTTCCACCTTAGCAGGAATTGCACTAATATTATGATTCATAACATTCACCATATCCATACTGTCTAAATTAAAAAGCAATAAAGGGCACTTACTAGTAAGAGCCCTTTAATTATGCCATTAATTATTTAACCTCGTTATTATTACAGTAATGATAACGCTATTTGTGGCTGTTGGTTAGCTTGGGCTAACATTGAGCTTGACGCCTGTTGCAACACACTATTTTTCGCTAGAATCGCCGATTCTGCAGCATAATCGGTGTCTTCAATACGTGAACGAGATGCTGCTACATTTTGCGCGGTATTATCATTAGAACGAATAGCCGAACTAAAGCGGTTTTGCTTAGCACCTAAGTCAGCACGAGAGGATGTGGTAGTTGCTAATGCTGTATCCATCAAAGTAATCGCTGCTTGAGCATTGACAGCACTATCTATACCACCAGTGGTTAAACCAGAGAAATCCGTATCCATTGATACAGAAATAACTTGGTTAGCATCAGCGCCTACTTGAAATTCTGCAGAGTAAGTACCGTCTAGTAAAGCTACCCCACCAAAACTTGTTTGGCTGGCAATACGTACAATTTCATTTTCTAACTCTGTATATTCATTATTAAGTGCTGTTCTGTCAGCGGTACTGTTCGAGCCATTCGAGGATTGGACAGCCAACGTACGCATGCGCTGTAAAGTATTCGTTACTTCATCTAAGGCACCTTCAGCAGTTTGCGCTAATGAAATACCATCGTTAGCATTTCGAGAGCCTTGATTTAAGCCATTCACTTGTGCAGTTAAACGACTAGATATTTGAAGGCCAGCAGCATCATCTTTTGCGCTATTAATACGTTTACCTGAAGATAAGCGCTCGTATGAGGTACCTAAGTCATTTGTAGCTTTTGACAATTGGCGTTGTGAATTTAATGATGCGATATTACTATTTACTGATAAAGCCATTGTAAACTCCTGAGTGTATACACTCTTATATATTAATTTATATTAAAAGTTACTCTAAATTTTTATCAGTAACTTGTCGTACAATTGTTATCGGGTCTACATAAAATAACTTTAACCTTTTTTGTAAGTAAATTAGAAAAAAACCAACCTAAACCCATTACCTTTTGAATTTAAATGATATTTTATAAAAAAAATTATGAAATATATTTAAATATCTAATAAGTGAGCTATTATCCCCTTACAAAGCTGTATGTGACATGGGGGATAATCAAACCTTAATGTTATAACAACTTAATGCAGGTTTTGCATTATAACTTAAAAGGAATTTAACAAAATCATCTTCAAACACCTCACACATACAAGTATCTTATAAGTCGACACTACCTTGGAGTACTTCAATTTACTAGCTTGTATTTCAATAAAATCACACACTACAACTTGAAAGTATAACTTTTCTTCGTAATCAATTAATACTTTTGACTAAAAGAACGTTTAGATACTCTTTTTAACTATGTGCTAAACTCATTTTATAGCTTTATTAGATAATTCACCACTACCGCTGTGCCAAGTTACGGTTAGCTGTGTACCTATAATTTCCTATCTCTTTATTCACATTCTACTGTTAGCTGTTGCGCATTTTCCATTTTAATTACATATCCCTTAGCTAAGTTGACTCTATTCTTTTTTAAATTAACATGTTTAATAACTTTGCTAGGCATAAAAAAAACCTCAACGAGGCTTTAATATTTACTCATCAGGCTAAGTTTATTGTAATAAGCTTAACGCAATTTGTGGCTGTTGATTAGCCTGGGCTAGCATTGAACTCGATGCTTGCTGCAATACACTATTCTTTGCCAGTATAGCAGATTCTTTAGCATAATCAGTATCTTGAATTCTTGAACGTGACGCTGACACATTTTGTGCGGTATTATCATTTGAGCGAATAGCAGAGCTAAAACGGTTTTGCTTAGCACCTAAATCTGCTCGAGACCCAGTAGCCGCTGCTAAAGCGACATCCATATTTCCAATAGCTATTTGAGAATTTGCGGCTGAATCTACTGATCCCCCTGTACCAATACCAGAAAAATCGGTTGAAATTGAAACAGAGATAACTTGGTTAGCATCAGCACCTACTTGAAATGATGCCGAATATGTACCATCTAACAAATTAACCCCACCAAAACTTGTTTGACTCGAAATACGTATTAACTCATTCTCTAGCTCAGTAAATTCTGTATTTAAGGCTACTCTGTCCGCCGTACTATTAGATCCATTCGCTGACTGAACAGCTAGCGTTCGCATACGCTGTAAGGTATTAGTAAACTCATCTAACGCGCCTTCAGCCGTTTGTGCTAATGAAATACCATCATTTGCATTTCTTGATGCTTGATTCAAACCATTTATTTGTGCAGTTAAACGGCTTGATATTTGTAAACCAGCTGCGTCATCTTTTGCACTGTTAATGCGTTTACCTGAAGACAACCTTTCATACGAGGTACCTAAATCATTGGTTGAATTTGCCAACTGACGCTGGGAATTCAACGATGCGATATTACTATTAACGACTAAAGCCATTGTTATCATCTCCTAATGTAAGCGTATAGTTCTTTGCCGATAACAACATCTTTAAGAACCGTACTGTATATTTTTTGACACATCAATAATAAAGCATATTGTATGCCAACACTTTTAAATGTAATTAAATAACGATAAGTCCTTCATTTTCACAAACATTTGCTGAGCGGCCTGAAGTGCTACTTGAGATTGCTCAAAAGTAGATATCGCTTTAGCAAAATCTAAATCTTCAATATTTGATTCTCCCTTTGATAAAACAAGCTCGTTATCAAGGTGATGCTCTTTCTGTTGTTCAATAAGGGACCGTCGAACACCGGCATCAACTTGACGTGATGTCATATGATTAAGAGCATTATCTAATTGTGATAATATCTCTTGATAATCAACCGCACGTTGAGTCTCACTCGTACTCCCACTTTGATTCATCCAATCAGTAGCAGCTTTAATGGTGTCAAAAATACTAATATTTTCTTCTGGTGATAAGGTAAATTGGTCATTGGGCAATGGGTTGCCGCTTATTTGAACTTCAACACCGTTAAAGGCAATTTCTTGCCCAGCTATATACGGAGCAGTAGGATAGACCGTATTATTATTGCCATCAGTTACAGTTAAATCGTTAGGCAAAGAAAAAGTAAAGGTGTAACCCGGAGGATTATTAACGTCGTCATACTGGCCAGGAGTAGCGATTACAGCTTGTGAAACATGGATACCCGAAGTGTTCGTCGTATAACTTGGAGTAAAGTCTCCTATTGAATTAGGTACATCCATAAAGGCCTCATCTCCCGCTTGATTTGTTGCTACCATCACGTTTCTAGAAATTTGAACTTCTCGAACGCCACTATCACCTAAGTAATTAACGCTTTTGTCAGGTTGCATAGCAAAGGGTTCTTTATCAGTTTGAAAACCAGCAAAGATATAACTACCTGTTTCATCTTTACTATTGGCAATATTAAGTAATTGTGATTGACTATTACTCGCTAATTCAGCCAAAGCATTTAGGTCGCTATCTGATAACGTGCCATTATTCGCTTGAATAAAAAGCTGTTTAAGCTCTTGCATTAATCCTTCTGCATTAAGAAAAGATACTTCTTGAGAGCTGTTTCTATTTTCGGCTTGGGTAATATTGCGTTGATACTTTTCAATATTCTGTAAACCTTCCTTATAACCGGCTAATGTACCAAAATATACCGCATCATCTTTTGCAGTTAGAATTCGCTTTCCACTTGAAATATATCCTATTTGTTCATTTACATCAGACGATTTATTAGTGATTTGCTGAGTATTTTGAAAATAAAATTGAGCTGTAGATACACGCATATATAACTCCTACCTAGACGCTTGTAGCAAGGTATCGAAAATGGTATTAGCAATTGAAATGATTCGTGATGATGCTTGATAAGCTTGTTGAAATCGCATCAAATTTGCTGCTTCTTCATCAAGGTTTACACCAGAAATCTGTTGGTTTCTGTTATAAGCTTGAGTATGTAAAGCTTCAGCAGTTTCTGATACTAATTCAGCTGAACTTGCTTTAGCTCCGACATCAGATGTTGAAATAGCTAAACTTTGACTGAAAGTTTCTTGGCCAGAATTTAAGACTCCCTTTTCTTGAGTCAGCGCCATAAAAGTGGCATTAGCTCCATTACCTAAACCAAAAGCATCGCCAACGGTAAATTCTTCTGGTGCTAATGCACCTTGACCTTTTGGCTGACCTGTAATTTCAATTTGAAATGCAGCGGGTGATGCAGAAGGAGGCATTCCAATAACAGCACTATTACCCGCTAAAAAAGTGCCCGAGGCAATTGCACCAGCAACTGATGGGGGAGTTGGTGGAGGAGATAAAGGGTCAGCGTCATAAACACGATAAGAAAAAACACCAGCAGAGCTTTCATAAACATCAACTAATAATCCCTTATTGGTTGTATCAGCGAATGTTCTTGCGGTAACAGGATCGGTAACGTTAACAATACTAATTTTACCATCACTGACATTATTATCGGAAACAGCCACACCTACAGAGGTACTAGCGGCAATGTTTTTACCATCATTTAGCGTTACGGCCATTAATGAAGCACTATTTTTTGTCAGTCTGATGAGGTAACTATCATCAATGGCAGGTGTTCCTGATAATTCTGTAAATTCAAAACCATAATCAGGATTTGACGTTGTATAAGTGCCAGAGCCTGGTGCTCCAAGATTTTGTAAACTACCATCATTCATATTTGTCATGATGTAATTTGTACCATCAAATCGAACTTCGAATTCATCCGTTGGTATTTTAGAAATGTCGGTAATATTGACACTGGCAGACAAACTTCCAGCATTCGTTGAAGGTGAAAGTACACGCCCGGCTTGTAAAGCAGTGGAATTTATATCGGTAAAGATATTAAGTCCCTGTTGAGCATTTAAATCTAAGCCTCCGGATTGTGATTGATTTAAAGTCTCTGAAATAGCCATAGCCATTCGATCAACTTCACGTCTTAGTTGCGATAAATGCTCATCTCTAAGCTCAAATTTAGCTGCCAACGAACCTCCGAGAACAGAACCATTAAGCGCAACTGAACTATTAGCTCCAACAATTCTAAGCTCTGTAGCTTTAGAATCAGGATCTCCTGAAACAACACTTAATGATAAAGGTGTTATTCCCGCAACTAAAGTCGCGCCATTACCAATCATTACTGTCATAACACCATTGGCATCAACGATTGTATTAACAGAAGTATACTCTCCAAGTTCATCGACCAGTTGATCACGTTTATCAAGCAAATCATTTGGTTGACCATGCAAAGTTAAATCTTGGCTTTGTAATATTTGCTCATTAATTTTTGCCAACTCACCTGAAATTTTCGAAATAGCATTCGCCATTTGTACTATTTCACCATTCGCTGATTTTTCTAATTGTTCAATATTGTCATTTAATGTATTAAAGTCACTTGCTAAAACACCTGCTTGATTTAACGCAATACTACGTAGACCTATATCACTTGGGTTATCAGCAATACTATTCATTGTTTGGTAAAACTTTTCGATTGAGCCATTAATTGCAGCACCCGAAAAAGACATAATTTCGTTAAGTTGATCTAAGTCTTTATGCAAGGTATCTGCATTACCTAAATTACTTTGATTACTAAGTTGCTCTTTATAAGTAAATTGATTGTAGATGCGTGAAATGTCTTGAACATAAGTGCCTGAACCAACAAAGTTACCCCCACTGTATAATCCAACCGAGGAGTTTTGTTCTGCGCGTTGTCGGTTATAACCTTCGGTATTAACATTGGAAATATTATGACCCGTTGTCGCCAGCTGCTGCTGTGCGGCAAGTAAACCACTAACACCTGTGTTATATAAGTTAACCGACATGACTTCACTCCTAACCTAACCAAAACTCAATGCATTTATATGCTGAGCGCTTATTTACTTATTTAGTAAACTGGTTACGGTTCGTAGTGTTCCCTTAATTTTTTCTGCGTATTTGGGATCCGTCGCATAACCAGCACTCTGTAGGTTATGCAGGAAGTGTTCCACATCGCCAGCTTTGTCTAATGCATTTTTATAGCGTTCGCTGTTTGAGAGAAACTGCATGTAATCATTAACGCTGTCACTAATGGTTTCATAAACGCGAAAGGGTTCACGTTTTTTAACCATAGCACCTTGCTCAAATTCAAGGGTTTCCTTATTAATTTTGTCGCCATCCCAGCGTTTATCGGCTTTAATGTTAAACAAGTTATTAGAGCTTTGACCACTTTCTGTTTTGATGATTTTTTGTCCCCAGCCAGTTTCTAATGCGGCTTGAGCTATAACAACTTCAAAGGGAATATTTAACTTTTCTTCAACGCGTTTAGCATCTTCGGTTAATGCCATAACAAAGTCTTTAGGTTGCTGATACTGAGGCTCTTGCATGGCAAGCATTTCATAAACCGACGGTTTGTTATCTAACGAATTTGCCGTGTTAGACGAAGAAGGCGCTCGTTGTGGCATATCAAATAATGCTTGTCGATTATTAGTTGAACGATCACCTGAGTCATTAGTTTGACGATCCTCGGCCGAAATAAGGATCCCTGTGTCGACAATTGACTTGCCTTTATTATTATCTTCGCTGAGTAAGCCGTTGCTTTTACTGAAGCGATTATCACTTTGTAAAAATGACTGCGGGGTAAAACTTTCAGTGTCACCACCTAGCTGGCGAACGATTAAGTCTGATAAACCTAAAGAGCCGTTATTTGATAATTCTAATGACATTTGTTGGTCATGCATATCACGATAAAATTTTGTACTTTCTGAATTAAAGGGACTATCTGACTCTAAAACGTCTTGTGCTTTACGCATACTTTTCATCAACATTTGCATGAAAATCGCTTCAAACTGCTTAGCCGCTGTTTGTAAAGCCGCATCTTTTGAGCCTTTATCAGTTTCTTTAGACTGTTGGCGAATAGAATTCAAGCCATTGATGTCTAAAAAATTCTGAGAATTAGCGGTCACAGATGCTTGCGGTGCCAATGAAGTTAGTGAAGATTGAGTCGGTGTAATCATAAGCTTTATTGATCATTAAATAATGATCAATTCTCCTCGTAATGCGCCCGCTTGTGATAGTGCTTCAAGAATTGCCATAACATCACCAGGGCCGGCACCAATTTCATTAATCGCTCGAACGAGTGTGTCTAAACTTACCCCCGGATTAAAAACAAACATCCGGTTATCATCTTTATTAACGTTAACAATAGATTGATTCGTTACCGCCGTATTGCCATCAGCAAAAGCATTAGGCTGTGACACATCTCGTGTTTCATTAATCGTTACCGTAATACCACCATGAGTAATAGCCGCAGGCAATAAGCGCACATCAGAACCGATCACGATAGTACCGGTACGGGAGTTAACAATAACTTTCGCCGCCGGACGTGAAGGTTCGAATTCTAAATTTTCTAAGGCAGCCAAAAAGCTGACTCGTTGGCTCGCATCTCTCGGTGCATTAACTTGAATAGAGGTTGCATCAATAGCGCGAGCAATAAAAGTGGCGGGGTCGTTAATGTTAGCAAACTCGCTATTAATGACTCGCTCTAAACTTCTCGCACTACTGAAATCAGAATCTCTAAGATTAAAGGTAATATAATCGCCAGAAGTAAATGGTGAAATAACTTCACGTTCAACCATAGCACCATTAGCAATACGGCCTACGGTTGGTGTATTAACAATAACTTTTGAGCCATCTAAACCTTCAGCACCTAAACCGCTAACGACTAAACTGCCTTGAGCAACGGCATAAGCATTACCATCAATACCCATGAGAATAGTTTGTATTAATGTTCCACCACGTAAGCTTTGCGCACTGCCCATTGAAGAAACTGTAATATCAATTTTTTGGCCAGGTTTAGTAAATGCGGGTAACTCAGCATGAACTGCAACCGCAGCAACATTTTTAATTTTTGGTTTTAAATTAGCCGGCATAGTAATACCAAAATTACTTAACATGGTTTTGAAACTTTGCTCGGTAAATGGACTTTGTTCGCCTGTTCCAGGTAAACCCACCACTAAACCATAACCTATCAATTGATTACTTCGGACACCAGCAACATCGGCTAAATCTTTAATTCGCTGTGCAGAGCTCATCGAACTAAACAAAAATGTTAGCACCAAGATAGTAACTTTCATACTTCTGAAAAAAGTGTTCATAATAATACCTATTGAAAGTTTATGTTCAATTAACCCTAAAGGGGCCACCAAGAGCTCGTAAAGAAACTTGATAACCAACCTTGTTCTTGTACATCAGCAAAAGTCCCAGTACCTGCATATTCAATGCGCGCATTAGCGATTTTACCAGAAACAATTGTGTTACTAGAGCTAATATCTTGTGCGCGAATAACACCGGTTAAGCGAATAAATTCGTCACCGTTATTTAAAGTCATCCATTTTTCACCACGGATCATCAAATTGCCATTGGGCAAAACACGCAAAACATGTACAGAAATATGACCGTTTAAGCTATTACCTTGGTTAGACTTTGAATCACCACTAAAGTCAGAGCCTTGGTTATAGCCAAATTGAATGGCATTATTTTTAAAGTTTACTGCAGCGCCGCCTAAACCAATAATAGGATCTAAACTGGCACTATTTTCTTTACTCAACTCTGTTTTAGCATTTTTCTGTGCTTGTGTACTTTCACTTAACGTCACTGAAATAATGTCACCAACACGATGAGCTTTTGAGTCAGAATAAATATTATTAACGTAGTTAGCTCTAAACAGTGAACCCGTCGGGATAATAGAGGCTTCTTCCATTTCCGGTAAAATCGGCGCAAAGTCAGGATCGTCAGGTAACGTTTTGGCCTGTTCAACACTGGCACAACCCGTTATTGATAAAAAGAAGATAACTAAGACTAAGTGAATTTTCATAAGAGATTCCTTAACGCTATAACTGCTGATTAATATAACTAAGCATTTCATCAACTGCTGAAATTACTTTTGAGTTCATTTCATATACCCGTTGACTTTCAATCAAGTTAACAAGTTCTTCGGTGGTATTTACATTCGAGGTTTCTAGCGCGCCTTGCACTATCATGCCAAAACCTTCTAAACCTGGAACCCCTTCTTGTGGAGCACCACTAACCGCTGTTTGAATGTATAAATTTTGCCCTATTGGCTGCAAACCGGTCGGGTTAACAAAGTTAACTGTATTAATTTGACCGATAACAGCAGGATCAGGTTGCCCCTGAAGAGTTACAGAGACTTCACCATCTTGAGAAACAATAATACTCAACGCATCAGGCGGAATAGTTATTTGTGGTTGAATTAAATAACCCGCGCCCGGTGTAACCATATTGCCCTCTTCATCCATGGTAAATTGACCATTTCTTGAATATGACGATGTACCGTCAGGGAGTTGCACTTCAAAAAAACCTTCACCTTGGATCATTAGATCTAAAGCGTTATCGGTAGTTTGCATATCACCTTGGGTATGAATTTTTTGCGTAGCCACCACTTTTGTACCCGCGCCAAGCATTAAGCCTGAAGGCATCTCTGTATCTTGTGCAGAGCGACCACCTGGCTGATTAATCGTTTGATAGAGTAAATCTTCAAATACGGCACGACTTTTCTTAAAACCTATAGTACTGGCGTTAGCTAAATTATTAGAAATTACCGCAATATCTTTTGTTTGCGCATCTAACCCTGTTTTACTTATCCATAATGCTGGGTTCATAAATCACCTCAAAAATTATTTATTTAAATTAGAAAGCACGTAATAAAGATGCTGAACTTGCATCAACTTCTTCGGCTGTTTTCATGAGTTTTAATTGCATTTCAAACTGACGTTGCAAAGAAATCATCGCGGTCATCTCCCCAATAGGGTTTACGTTACTTGCTTCAAGCATGCCGTTTTCGACTTTGACATTGACGTCAGCATTCTCATTTAGTCCATCTTTTCGACGAAACAAGCCATCAGCACCTTTTGCTAACTCTTGCACCCTCGGGTTAACCATTTTTAGACGACCCACTTCTTCTTGAAGAGAACTAGGTGCTCCTTCAGGCTGAACCATGATGGTGCCATCTTTACTGATATGAATATTATTGACTGGTAGAGGTATAAATATCGGGCCAGTATCTCCTAAGACAAGCTCACCTTTAGAGGTTTCTAAAGCACCTTCTTCGTTGAGTCTAAATTGGCCATCACGTGTATAACCTTCAGTACCATTTTCAGCTTGAACAGCAAACCAACCCGGCCCTTGAATGGCAAGATCTAAATCTCGAGAAGTTTGCATCAAAGAACCACTGTCAAAGTTTTGGCTGGCATTTTCTGTCATGGCAAACACACGAGAAGGCAAGCCTTCGCCAAAAGCTTGCATTGAACGCGCCTGTGCTAAATCGGCTTTAAAACCCGTAGTCTTAGCGTTAGCAAGGTTGTTAGCATTAACGGCAAGCGAATGCATATTTTGTTTCGCACCGCTCATTGCGATATAAAGCATTTTGTCCATAACAGATCTCTAAAATTGTATCTTACAATGAGAAATGCAATAACAGTGCCAGAAGAAATATGACAAGAAAAGGAAGATGAAAAAGTAATCATTTTATCATCAACAAAAAGGAGACTACTAACGTTTTAAAAGACAAGTAGTTAAAGACTGTCCGCTGCTCGGGCATTGACATGTAAAAAAGTATTAATGCGATGAAATCATGGATGCCTAAGAATGGCTATGTTTCGCTCTAAATCTATACCGTTCACCCTGAATATAAAAAGAGATAAAACACTTTACGTTTTATCTCTTTTATTTATCATAGACGACATTATTTTAAAAATTTATTTATCGAATCTGTAAAATAGTTTGGTTTAGCTGGTTATCAACTTCTAGTGCTCGAGAGTTAGCCTGAAAATTTCGCTGTGCTGAAATTAAGTCGATTAATTCTGTGGTTAAGTTAACGTTTGATTGCTCTAATGCCGATGAATTAATAGTACCAAAAGTACCTGAACCCGCCTCACCAGCCAATGCTTCACCAGAACTAATACTTTCTTTCCATGAAGTATTACCGATTTGTGTTAAGCCCTGTTCATTCGCAAAGTTTACTAAAGCAATTCGTGATAATGGTTCTGAAGTACCATTACTGTATGTCGCTCGAATTAAACCATCACTACCAATATCTATACCCGTTAATCGACCAACCGCTAAGCCATCTTGCTCAAGCGAAGTCACTTCAAAGTTTGAAGCAAACTGCGTAGGTTCATTTGGATTAGGGCCAAGAGGGTCTAGATTGAAATTAATTTTCACAGTTTGAGTTGGATCAGCACCATTTGATAATATCGTTGCTCCAAGTGGAACTGTAACAGCACCACCGTCACCTGGCATAGGTAATTGTGCAACGAAATCACCTGAAGAATCAAAGTACATACGCATACCAGTAACACCGCCACCTGCTGATAATGGACCTGAATTACCACCACCTTGTGGATTTAATATTGGTGTTCCAGGGGGTTCTGTTGGATTTGGATCTGTCTGTCCACCTGGATCAGCCAAGTCTACGGGTATACCATCAACGCCAGCAAACATCATCCACTGATTAGCATTAGTCGAAGGGTTATCTTTAATAAAGTAATAAGTCATTATATGACTATCACCTAATGAATCAAAAATAGTCACCGAAGTTGAATGGTTAAAAGTCAACGGATCCTCGGGATCAAAGTTACCTGGCGCACTACTAATCCAATCACCACCAGCAGGTAAGTTCATTCTTACATCTACTTCACTGGTTTTCTGAGGAGCACCAGAGGCAGTAGGGATACGAATAGGCTCCGCTGTACTTAAACTTACTGACGCAGAGGTGCCGTCAGGGTTAACTGGGAAACCTAATAAATGCTCACCCGCAGAGTTAACAACAAAATTACTGTCGTTTAATTTAAACTGACCTGCCCGGGTATATGACGTTTCTAAAGAGTCAAGTTCAGGTACTGTTGCATAAAAACCATTACCCGTAACGGCTAAATCTAACGCGTTATTAGTAAACTGAATACTACCTTGCTGAAACTGCTGAGCGACATCTGCCGTCAAAACACCGTCACCCACTTTTGTTTTACCCGAAGCAAGTAATGATGCCGCATACACATCAACAAATTCCGCACGCGACTCTTTAAAGCCGGTGGTATTAACGTTAGCGATGTTATTTGATGTAACATCCAAATCTTTTTGAGCAGCGTTTAATCCGCTCAACGCTATATTAAATGACATAATTGCACCTCATATAAAAAAACTGTTTATCTTAATTATTTCTAATTTTCGAGTATTCACTCTTCATTGAAATAACAGTGGCTTAAATTTATTTAGTTCGAAAAACTATTAATTTAACCTTCTGATACTTCCACCACATCTGCTAGTGCCATGGAACTGCCACCATTAAGATTTAATAAAATATTTCCACCTGCACCGGCTAACGTCACACTATCAACTTTACGATAGGTCATCGCTTGTAATTCTGATGCTTCACCTTCCACTAATCCTGCAATTCTAAAACGATAAGCACCTTGTGGAGCGGACTCGCCATTTGTCATCTTGCCGTCCCAATTAAAGGTAAACTCACCTGCAGCCACACTGCCAACAGGGACTGTTTGAATAAGTTCTCCAGCGGTGTTTTCAACATAAATATTTACATTACTTGCCGCTTTATCCGTGACCATTTTGCCTTTAACAGCTTCACCTTCAGCCATACCAAAAACATTATCATCAACTAAAACGCTGCGACCCACTAACGAGGAGGCCTGTAATGCTTGACTCGATGACATGGATGCAGCAAATGAGGTAAATTGTTCATTTAGTGTTGCCACACCGTCAGTCGTTGAAAACGCGGTCATTTGCGAAATCATTTCATTATTTTCAACGGGCTTAGTTGGATCTTGATGAGAAAGCTCTTTGGTCAGTAACGCAAAGAAATCTTCTTGCGTTAACATACCATTGCCATTATCCGTCTTTGTAACATCTTCCTTTTGCCAGCGCATGCCATCTAAAGGTTTACTTCCGCTTACTGTTTCCATATTTTATCCCACCTTTAATTGTTACTTGCCAAGCTGTAAGGTTTTATTCAGCATATTTTTTGCTGATTCAGCCAATTGAACATTTGTTTGATATGAACGTGATGCTGAAATCATATTGGTCATTTCTTCAATCACGTTTACATTGGGTTTATAAATGAAACCATCTTTATCTGCCATTGGGTGTCCCGGAGAGTGCTGAATATTTAAAGGCTGATCGCTTTCAACAATGCCCAAAACTTTGACACCTACGCCTGAGTCATCTTGTCCTGCGGCAGCTTTTTGCATCTCTGCGGCAAAAACCGGATGCCGTGCTCGATAGGTTGCATCAACACTACTGCTAACGCTATCAGCATTAGCAATGTTACTTGCGGTGGTATTTAAGCGAACAGATTGAGCGCTCATACCCGTGCCAGATATAGTAAATACGTTAAATAGGCTCATAATTATTGCCCTGCTCCGGTGATGGCTTTTTTCAAGCCTTGAATCCTGCCAGTAAGAAATTGAATACTGGCTTGATACTGCATTGAGTTTTCTAGATACAAGTTTCGTTCCACTTGTGCATCTACTGTATTACCATCGCCAGTATCTGGTTGATCGGGTGTTCTAAATTGCACACCATTATTGGTTGCAATGCGAACATCAAAATGCTTTTCGTGGGTTCGTGACATACCTGATTGTTGCTTTTGAGAGGCTTGCGCTAAGGCAGACTTAAAGTCCATGCCCTTGGCTTTATAGCCGGGTGTATCTGCATTAGCAATATTACTAGCAATAACTTCTGCACGTTTAGAACGAACAGCAAGTGTTTGTGGGTGAATGCCCAGTGCTTTTTCAAAAGTGATAGCCATAGTGTTACCTCCAAATCAATGAAGATAACTATACAATTTCTATGCCAACGGGGATTTGAGTGGAGTATATTAAGTCTTTTTCTGGTAAATGATACCGGGATTACAGCGAACCATATCAAAGTTTTGGTTTAAACCCGTCAAGGATTCTGAGGCGCCAAGAAAGAGATAGCCGTTAGGGTTTAGCACGCCTTCAATTTGAGATATTATTTGCTTTTTAATTTCTGGTGCAAAGTAAATCAGTACGTTACGGCAAAAAACAATATCAAACTTACCCATTAAACTATAACTATTTAGGAGATTTAGTTGCCTAAAGCTAACCATTTTCTTAATCGAGTCTTTGATTTTCGACATACCTTTATCGCCATTTTCAAAAAACATTCTTTTACGTTCGGCTGATAAACCTCGTGACAACGCTAAATTGTCATAATGGCCATACTTACAATGCTCAAGCATAGTATTGGAGATATCAGTGCCAATAATTTGAACACCTCCCGAAAATGCAGCAGGATTACTTTGCTTAAATTCTTGAACTGCCATCGCAATAGAATAAGGTTCTTGACCTGAAGAACTTGCTGCTGACCAAATTTTCAAAGGCGTTCTTTTATTTTTAAACTCAGGAAGTAAGCGTTTTTTCAATAGTTCAAAGGGGTACTCATCACGAAACCATAAGGTTTCATTAGTCGTCATAGCGTCGATAACCGCGGCACGTAACTGCCTTTCAATTGGACTGAGAGTACGAGTGACTAAATCACCTAATGTGGTAACATCAAATTTTGCCATTAAAGGGGCTAAACGGCTTTTCACTAGGTATTGTTTATTTTCACCTAAGACAATGCCACATTGTTTCTCTAGGAAGACTCTAAACTGATGATAACTGCTATCATCAAGCTGTCGGATTGACACTTCTATATTCCGCCTTAAATTATTATTATCATTTATTAACGATAGAATACGCTAAAAACAATGGGTTAATTAGCATTATTTTCTAGTTCATCTTTCTTTAACCATTTTTTTACTGCTATGGCTAATTCATCAGGATGAAACTTTGGAATAAAATCTTCTGCACCTACTTTAGCAACCATAGCATTATTAAAAACTCCGCTTAGCGAAGTATGTAAAATAACCGGCATAGCTTTCAATCGGTCATTATTTTTAATCTCAGCGGTTAAGGTGTAACCATCCATTTCAGGCATTTCTATGTCAGAGATAAGTAAAGCGACTTTTTCAGTAATGGATGAATGACACTCGGCTTCTATAGCGAGTAATTGATCTAAAGCGTCTTGGCCATTTTTAGCTAACAACATTGTTAAGCCTAAAGGTTCTAAAGCTCTTCTCACTTGATTTCTAGCTACGGTTGAATCATCCGCGATCATAATGACTCGCTCGCCAAGACTCACTCCAACACTCGCATCAACAACATCTTCACTTAAATCTGTTGAAATAGGATTAATTTCATTTAAAATTTTCTCTACATCTAAAATAGAGACCATTTTTTTGTCTATTTCTGTAACAGCGGTCAAATAGCTCGATTTACCAGCGCCTTCTGGAGGAGGCATAATATCTTTCCAGCTTAACGTGACGATTCTCTCAACACCGCCTACTAAAAAGCCCTGCACACTGCGATTGTATTCTGCAATAATGACAAAAGAATTTTCATCTGGCACTATTTCTGGGCCACCTGTCGATTTGCTCAAATCGATCACTGAAATGGTTTGGCCACGAATATGGGCAACACCTTTAATAAAAGCGTCTTGTCCTGGCAGTAAGGTTAAGCGCGGACAAGGCATAACTTCACGTACTTTAAAAACATTAATACCAAAACGTTGCGGTCCGACTAAACGAAAAAGTAATAATTCAAGTCTATTCTGTCCAACCAACTGAGTGCGTTGATTTACTGAGTCTAAAATTCCTGCCATACAAACCTCATTTTACTTAATTCACAAAAAGGCACACTTCTTGATTGTGCTTATAGATATATGTTGAACGTTCAATTTTTTGACGTTTAGTGCGTATTCGTCTGCTTCTAATTATTGTTACACTAATACATAAATTAAGCATAGACGAGTATTTTAATTTCCCTAGCAAATAGTTGACAAATTTATGAGCATATTCAAGATATTTATCATTCTTTCGCTAATCTCAGCGTTTTTTTCAAATATAGCCTTTGCCCAAACGATGGACAGACAGCAAATTCAAGATTTTGTTACACAATTTATAAAAAATAATACACCATTGCCAAAGCAAGGAAAGATAAACGTTTCAGTCTCTACTTTAGATCCCAGAATTATTATTCAACCTTGTTTAACACCTTTAATCGCAAATATACCTGAAAATCATAATGGTAGAAACGTAAATGTTAAAATAAATTGCGACGACCCATCGTCTTGGTATCTTTATATTCCTGCAAAAATTCAAGTGGTCATACCGGTAGTTGTTGCAAAAAGTATCATTAGTAAGGGCAGTAGAGTTGATAGTTCAAATGTCACCATTGAATATCGCGATAAATATAGAATTCGTGGTGAGAGCTTAGATGATACCAGAATCGTTATTGGTACCCGAGCTAAAAGAAAGTTGAGGGCGGGTGTCATTCTAACTAAAAAAAATATTTGTTTTGTTTGCAAAGGCAGCCATGTCACGCTTATTGCGCAATCGAATACGTTGACAATAAAGACCTCCGGCATAGCCCTTGAAGACGGGGGGCTTGGCGAGCAAATAGCGGTTGAAAATGAAGGCAGTGGTAGAACGGTAACAGGGCGAGTATCGGCTATCAACGAAGTGATAATTAATTTATAATAATGGTTAAGTTATTAGGCTGCTTGCCGATAACAAGATAGTGAATATCAACCCGTTATCTATAGGATAGTATTATGGCTATAAATATCAATAACTTGTCAAATAACAGTCAAGTAAAGCAAAAGCTTGATCAACAAGTACAAGTCAAACAGCAAGCCACACAAAATGCAGCAAGTAGTGAACAAGGAAGATCTGTAGGTAAAGATTCAGTCTCTTTAACACCACAAGCTCAACAGTTAAATGAGTTACAAAAGAAAGCGAATGACGCACCAGCCGTTGATCAGAAAAAAATCGATCAACTCAAAAAAGCCATTGCAAATGGTGAGTATAAAGTTGATCCTGAAAAGCTTGCTGCCAGTATAGCAAATTTCGAATTTAAACTAGGCTAACAGTTTACTGTTAACCTAATCACAGGAGTTACACCTGATGACAGCGTTAGCAGCAGAGCAATTAATTGCTCAACAGTTACATAACCTACAGCAGCTTGATGAGCTGCTCAGCGTTGAAAAAGAAGTCTTACAAAAACAAAGCCCACAAGCATTAACTGCCGTTACCGAGCAAAAAGAGGCTTTGCTAAAAGCCATACAGCAACTTGATGAACAAAACGCTCAAAATATTATTTTGAAAAACGAAGTTAAATCAGGTATTCATCAGCAAGAGATTGCTGAAATTGAAGCTATTTTACTGCGTTGTAAAGACAAAAATCAGGTTAACGGTCAAATCATACAGCAATCTTCACTTGCCGCTGAACGCATGAGAAACTCCTTGCTTGAGAATCATAACCGCTCATCAATGACCTACAATAGTAAGGGAAAGAAAAGTGGTGGCCTTAGCAGTTTAGGCATTAAAGCTTAGTAAAAACAACACGCTAATTAACAAAAAAAGCCTCAACTTAATAATAAGCTGAGGCTTTTTTACAGAAAAAACTAAAACGACTTTATTAAACTAGTTTAGCTTGGCCGCTCATCTCCCCTTTGGCAACTACGATAGCTGAGCGTAAACTTGTCATTAATGATGAGTAAGCTAAGCAAGCCTAACCAAATAGTTTCCCTAGTTTTTCTTTTGCTTTATCTTTGAGCTTATCTTTTTGTTTATCTTCAAACTCTTTCTTTTTCGCTGCGACGATATCTGAGTTAATCAGCTCATCTAATGCTTTATCACTATCTCCGATGAGTGCTTCAACATCCATTAGAGACTCAGCTTCCTTATTACTTACCCCTAAAGCTTGAGTAAGCTTAGTGCTTAACCCTGCTTTAATGTCAGATTTGAAGCTTGTTAATTTAGTTGATACCTGCTGCACCATTGAATCTTTTAATTGGTTATCAAGTGGCGATGATATAGATAACGTCGGAGCCGTTATTTTACCTTTTGCAGTTATGGTTAATGCCAACGACTTAAGAGACTGAACTGTGTCAATAAAGAGTGTACTTAACTTCGAAGTGCCAGCACCACTATATTGAGTGTTAGCCAGGTTAAGTTTATTTTCACTGTCAATTTGGTCATCGATGAATGAAAAAGCCCCCTTACCTGATAATAAGCCACTGTTAAGATCTAAAGTAAAAGCACTTGATTTTTGTAGTGAAACATCTTTTAAGTTGACGTCGACAAGTTGCCACTGCCCCTTACCTACTAAAACATCTTGCTTATCTAGTGAGAAAGCTAACCCTAAGGTTAATTTCCCCAAGCCCTGTACTTTGTCGCTTTTAACGTTAATAACACTATTATTACCTCGTACCCAGTGCTGATGCGTCAATTCTTTGCCGCTAATTGCAAATTCACCTTGTGGCAATATTAAAGAAAAATTTGCTTGTTCAATAAGTACATCAGGCAAAGGTTTTTCATCATTAAACTGCACATAACGACCTTGATCGCTAGCTACTGGTGCTTCTTTATCAACTTTTGAAGATTTAATTAACGGTGCTATATTTCGATAAACGGTATCAGCATAGCCAAAGTATTCTCTTGCTTGCTCACCAAACAACAAGTGAGCAAAATCAGCACCATCGACACTATCAAGTTGGTACTTGCTCTCAATGTTTTTCCAATCGGCGCTTGGCGCATCTTTTAAAGCTTTAGTTTGTTCACTTAATAATGTTTTTGAAGCGCTAACTTGCTGCTTTGCTTTTTTCATGACCGCTTGGTCAGCTTCAAACTTTGTTTTTAGCACGGTAAAATTTTTATTAAGCTTTTCAAGATCGGCTAAACTTTCTATCTTAATATTAGCAAGTTGCTCTACTTGCTTTTTATAGTCTGCTAACGCGTCTTTAGTTGGGAGTGTTTCATAAGCAGCTTGCAGCTTTATCTTTTCGATTTGATAACTTTGCTCTAAAGCTTTGCCACGCTTGACTGTTAGCAAATCACTATTATTAAGTAAATCTTCAGCTTTAGGTAGGCTAACATCAAGTTTAGGCAACATTGAATCACCTAAGCCGTCACTGCCATTTTCAGTATCGTCACCAAGTCTATAGACTTCACCGACCGACTGCCTAGGCTGATTGATTCTTAACTCAGCAACATTTAACTCGCTAATATATAACTTACCAAATAAATATTGCCAAACATCAACACCGGCAGAGGCTTGTGAAAAACTCACCAAATTATGGCTAGGTTTTTCAGGATCGGTTGCTTGGAAACCTTCAATACTCAGTGTTAAGGGTAAATAGTTAATTTCAACTTCGTTAACATTAACTTCAGCACCTAAATACCATTCACCTGATTTTTCTATACCTTTCTTAACTAAAGCGTCAGCAAATAAATAAATAAAAGCGATCAATAATCCCATAACCACAAAAAAACCGATTAGCCCTTTCCAACGAATAAAACGACTCATTACAACTCTCCTTGGCCAGAAACGTGGCTATAAATACGGTAGAACTTTGATGCTTTTAATGCCTTAACAATACGGAACTTCTCAAAGAAGGCTTTAATATGTAGTCGATACTTTTCAATTAAAAAGTTACTCAGATAATATAACGGCACTGCTAATAAACAGCCAAGCACCAAAGCACCCAACGTATAAGTATGGTGGAGGTGGCCTAGTTTAAATAACGAAGACTGATATAAAGCATCAAATAAAGGGTGTAATGACTTTGCTGTTAGTAATGACTCACCAACAGTAACGATCAATGATGATAACAAATAACTTAACCCTTTAAAGAATCCCCAAGCGACTATAAAACCACCGATATTGACTCTTAAAAATAAAACCACGAATATAAAAGCAATATTATGCAAGGTAAGCAGTGGCGATAGTCCAACGATAAAACCTAACGCTATGGCCAATGATATTTGCCGAGTAGAGCTTTCTGAGTTCAGTGCATTGAACAGTTTAGCGAGTAATGTAAGCATTCCTTTTCCTTTTTTGTGTTCTCTTACTATCTATTTACCACTTAAAGCTTAGTGGGTTAAGTATAACTAAGTAAATAAACTAAAGCAGGCTTATACATTAGCGCTACTATTGCGTTTCTTTACGGGTATAAACAAAATCATTACCTTGACTCATTTCTTCACTATATTGATAGCCAGCAACATCAAAGGATTTAAGTTGTTCAACCTCTGTTAAGCGATGTTCAATAATATAACGTGCCATTAAACCTCGTGCTTTTTTGGCAAAGAAACTGATCATTTTAAATTGACCATTTTTCCAATCTTTAAATGCTGGAGTAATTATTTCACCTTGAAGCTTTTTTTTATTTACTGATTTAAAATATTCATTAGAGGCAAGGTTAATTAACACTTTATCACCCTGCTGGGCCAATGCTTCATTGACATGGTCAGTAATAATGTCTCCCCAAAACTGATACAAGTTGCTGCCACGATCATTCGCTAACCTTGAGCCCATTTCTAAGCGGTAGGCTTGCATTAAATCAAGAGGTTTGAGTAAACCGTATAATCCTGACAAAATTCTCATGTGTTTTTGTGCGAAATCAAAATCATCTTCATTAAATGTTTTGGCGTCTAATCCGGTATAAACATCACCATTAAACGCTAATACCGCTGGGCGAGCATTATCAACAGTAAAAGGCATTGACCATTCACCAAATCGAGCAGCGTTTAACCCAGCAAGTTTATCACTAATGCCCATTAAGGTTGATATCTCTGCAGGTGTTAATTTTTGGCAATGGTCAATTAAATCTTTACTGTGCGCTAAAAGCTCAGGTTGAGAAAATTTATTAGTGGGTAATGGTGACTCAAAGTCTAAGTTTTTAGCTGGAGAAACAACAAGTAGCATAACGGTCCCGTTTAATACAATATCAAAATATATAACCCATATAATACAATAAATCCGCTAAACATGAAGATAAATGATAAGCCAATTACCGTCATAGTTAAAAAAATGTCGAACATACTTGCTATATATTGAAAATTTGTTACAAATATAGTCATATTAGGCATTACATCAAAGGTTTATCACTTTTTCAGCCATTTATGTTGTAATAATTCTCCAATTTTAAGTTTTTCGTAAAAAGGTAAAGGACATGACTAACCAGCTTTCTCAATTAAAAAAAATGACTACAGTAGTTGCTGACACCGGTGATATTGAAGCAATCGCAAATTTTCAACCACAAGATGCAACCACAAACCCATCGCTATTATTAAAAGCAGCATCACTTGAAGGTTATCAACATTTACTTACCGAAGCGGTAACATGGGCAAAGGCACAGTCATCAAATACAGAACAACAAGTTATTGATGCCGCTGATAAACTATCAGTATTAATTGGCTTAGAAATTTTAAAAACAGTACCAGGTCGTATTTCAACAGAAGTAGATTCACGTTTATCTTTTGATACTCAAGCTTCAATTGCCAAAGCGCATAAGCTTATGGCGATGTATAAAGAAGCAGGCATTAATAACGATCGTATCCTTATTAAACTGGCATCAACTTGGGAAGGTATTAAAGCGGCAGAGCAACTAGAAAAGGTTGGTATTAACTGTAACCTAACTTTATTGTTTAGTTTTGCTCAAGCACAAGCTTGTGCCGAATCAGGGGTTTATTTAATCTCACCTTTTGTTGGCCGGATCTTAGATTGGTACAAAAAGGATAGCGGTAAAAGTGAATACGCAGCGGATGAAGACCCTGGTGTGATCTCGGTAACTAGCATTTATAACTATTACAAAGGTAAAGGTTATAAAACGGTGGTGATGGGAGCAAGCTTTAGAAACATAGATGAGATACGTCAACTTGCCGGATGTGATCGTTTAACGATAAGTCCAAACCTGTTAGACGAATTATCGAAGTGTAGTGACCCGCTTGAGCAAAAATTATTTAGTGAGCAACCTAAATTAGCCGCTCAAGAAAAATTATCAGAAAGTAGTTATCGTTGGGCAATGAATGAAGATGCTATGGCCACAGAAAAGCTTGCTGGAGGGATCAGAAATTTTACCCTTGACCAGATAAAATTAGAAAAACAGCTTGCTGAGTTACTTTAATAGCTATTTTTCATACGGTTAGTTTAAAATAAAACCTAAAAACAGTTACTTTATCACCAAGTATTATCGGAGTTTATTGCTTTAATTATTTGCTTATCATCTTGAATGTGTTATTAAAAAGGTGCTGTTAAATAAAAAGGAGTGTTCTATGGATAAACTTGAACAAGTAATGGGCTCGTTTGGTAAAAGACCTAAGTCCTCAGAAAGCACTAATAAGAAAAGAAAATGGCGTGAAATAGAACTTATAAAAGAAAGATTCCAATTAGAAAAAGAGCTAAAAGCCTACGAAGACTCGTTAGAATTTATGCTGGAAGATTTCTAGTTTTATTTCAAATGAAAAAACCCAGTTTTTAACTGGGTTTTTTATTGCTTGAAATACCATAAATGTAAAAGCTAAACTTGCTCCAGAACATACCCCGTAGGTTTAACACCAAAAAACGCCTTTATCTGTTCAACAAGCAAGTAGTTAACCGGCACTAAAATCAAGGTAATAAAATAGGCTAAAAAAAATGCCAAACTTAGTTAACTCAGCTAATACTCCCATCCAAATAGGGATATTACCAGGTATTCGCCCTGCTCTTTTTTCACTCTATGAAGCGAAAAAAATACCTAATGATTCATCCGCTTGTTTTGTACTCATCATTATTAAGTTCTAGTAATATCAAGGGCAATATTTATAACATAATGTCTATTAAAAATAGTTTGATATAAAACTTGAATTTAGTGGGGTGATAATCATTTAATTGAAAATAATTTTTCTATTAGAACAAAAAAAAGCCCACAATTGCTTATGGGCTTTTTCGTCTCAATAAAGAGAAATATGGTGCCTTGACCCGGAATCGAACCAGGGACACGAGGATTTTCAATCCTCTGCTCTACCGACTGAGCTATCAAGGCAGTTTGAAATTCTAAAGAACATCAAAGAGGCGCTATAATATAGGGTAATAGTGGTTCAGGCAAGCATTACCTAATCACTTTTTAATTATATAGTGGTTACCACTGAAAGTTTACAAATTCAGGAGTTTAAATAAAAAAAACCAACATCTACTGTTGGTTTTTTAAAAGTAAATTTTCTCAGTGTGCCTAGGTGAAAATTGCCACCATTCCCCAAAAGAAAATGATAGATAAACCTGCACCAACCGGTAAGGTAACAACCCAAGAAACAACAATATTACGCACAACCGTTAAGTTAATTGCAGCAATACCACGAGCCATACCTACACCTAACACAGCGCCTACTAACGTTTGTGTGGTTGAAATAGGTAAACCTGTACCTGAGGCGATAACAACTGTACATGCTGCTGCTAATTCAGCTGCAAAACCACGGCTTGGCGTTAAATGTGTAATGCCATTACCTATGGTTGCAATAACTCTGTGACCAAATAATGCAAGACCAGCAACAATACCAAAACCACCTAGTGGTAAAATCCACCATGCGATAGCTGACTTAGCTGCAATTTGACCGTCATTACCAACAATACTTACTACCGCAGCTAGTGGACCAATCGCATTAGCAACATCGTTTGAACCATGAGCAAATGCCATTGCACAGGCAGTAACGATCATTAATACCGCAAATACTTTTTCTACGTTGGCATAATGTGTTTTCTTCGCAGCACTTTCATCAAATTCTAAACGGTTTATGAATATTTTACCTATAAGAGCTACAATAACTGCGGCAATAATCGCATAGACATAACCTTCAACAGAGCCGATGTCTAAGCCTAAATGCTTCAAACCTTTCTTAATAGTGACTAAAGCAAGTACGAAGCCCGCTAAAAACATGTAAAAAGGTACCCAACGTTTAGCTTGAATTAATGGGTTATCCGTATCAAAAATTAATTTTTGTGCACTGTTAAAAATAATAAATGCAATAATACCTGAGATAAGTGGCGTAATTATCCAGCTACCTACGATACCGATAACCTTAGCCCATTCAACAGCATCAACACTAACACCAACGGCAGCAAAACCAACAATGGCGCCAACAATTGAGTGTGTTGTAGATACAGGCCAACCTAAAATAGAAGCAATAAGTAACCAAGTAGCAGCAGCAAATAATGCTGAAATCATACCAAAAACAAGTAATTCCGGACTATCAACAAAGTAAGAAGCATCAATAATACCCTTGCGAATAGTTGAAGTAACTTCACCACCCGCTAAATATGCACCAGCAAATTCAAAAATCATCGCTATGATAATAGCTTGTTTAATCGTTAGCGCTTTAGAGCCAACTGATGTACCCATTGCGTTAGCCACATCGTTTGCACCAATGCCCCACGCCATAAAGAAACCAACAACGCCGGCAATAATGACCAACATAGGGCCATGTGTTAATAATATATCCATGAATAAGCCTTATTTTCTAGCCAGTAAAATTTCTAAACGAGCACCAACACGTTCGGCTAAATCGGCTAAATCACCTATCCATTCAATAATTTGATATAAAAACATTACATCAATAGGATTTAAGTCATTCTCAATCGCCAATAAGTCGCTACGCAATTTAATTTGCATGCCGTCTGTATCATCTTCTATTTCATCTAATTGGTTAATCATCTTCTCAACCAATGCTACTTCTCGACCACGAAAACCTGTTTCTAATAAGTCGTCTAATTCATTAATCGCGTCAGCTGCTTTTTCTGCGGCTTCAATATTTCGAGCAACATACGCCACAAAAGAATCTTGTAGTGTTTCTGGTATTATCAGTTTGCGTCCTAAAATACGTCCGGCAATATCTTTTGCTTTATTAGCAATTTTGTCTTGTTGTGAAAGTAACTCTAACAAATCAGCACGATCAACAGGCATAAATAAGCCACCCGGAAGTTCAAGGCGTATTTCGCGTTTTAATTTGTCTGCGTCGCGTTCATATTTTGAGATTTTACTGCGAAGTTTCCCTGCTTTTGACCAATCTTGTTCAGCACAAGCAGCAAAGAAAGGAGTTAGTTGATTACAACACTTAGTGACCAATCGAATGTGTTTTTCTAATGGTTTAATAGGTGATTTTGCAAAGACACCTAGTATTGAATTTCTAGCCATAATTTATTCCCAGAGCCAAATTGCTCTTTGTTATTATTCGTCGCGGATATTAACCCATTTAACACGATCTTCAAGCGTTTTATCACGATCACCTGACAATTCCTGTGCTTTTAACTAGATATAGCTATGATTTGTCGAAACATAACAGGTATATAGAAAGTTATTTAAACGTAGCGGCTTTTTCCAAATTTACAAAGATTTAATATCTTCAGCTGTTGTGTGGCGAACATCTTTTCCTTTGACAAAATAGATAATGTATTCGCAAATATTTTGACAACGGTCACCAATACGTTCTAAAGCACGAGCTGACCAGATAACACTCATTATTTGTGGGATAGAACGCGGATCTTCCATCATGTAAGTCATTAATTGGCGCATTAGCGCCTCGTATTCACGATCAATCTTCTCGTCATTGCCATGAGTTAAAACAGCTGAGTCGACATCCATACGTGTAAAAGCATCAAGAGTTGCTTGTAAAAATTCTAAAACCTTACGACCTAAATTATCTAAATTAAGTAATAGCGCTTTTTGCTCTCCAGAGAAGTTTTCGAGTGCTACCCGAGCAATTTTCTGTGCTTCGTCGCCGATACGCTCTAAATCAGCAATTGTTTTTACAATAGCCATAATTAAACGTAAATCGCCAGCAGCTGGCTGACGCTTTGCTATGATGCGTGTACATTCATCGTCAATACTGACTTCTAAGGCATTAATTTTATAATCGTTCGCTAGCACATTTTTTGCCAATACTTCATCCGCATCATAAACAGCCGTGAGTGAATCGCTTAATTGTTTTTCAACCAAACCACCCATATGCATGACATGGTTGATGACGTTTTCTAAATCTTCGTTAAATTGGCCTGATATATGACGACCAAGATTGATGTTATCCATTGTTTTTCCTTGTTATTCTACATTAAAAGTAGAATATTAATCGTCTTTATTAACCGTAACGGCCAGTAATATAATCTTCAGTTTTCTTTTTTGCCGGCGTGGTAAACAGCGTATTGGTATCGCTGTATTCAATTAAGTCACCCATGTACATAAATGCTGTTTGATCTGAAACACGTGCGGCTTGTTGCATATTATGGGTAACAATGACCACAGTAAACTGCTTTTTTAAGTCATTAATCAATTCTTCAATCGTCAATGTTGAAATAGGGTCAAGTGCCGAAGTAGGTTCGTCAAGCAATAAAACTTCTGGCTTAATCGCAATGGCGCGAGCGATCACTAAACGTTGCTGTTGACCGCCAGAAAGTCCCAGTGCACTATCGTGCAAACGGTCTTTTACTTCATTCCACAATGCTGCACTTCGCAGCGCAACTTCTGCAGCTTCATCTAATACACGGCGATTATTTTCGCCCATAATACGTAAACCGTAGACAACATTTTCATAAATGCTTTTAGGAAATGGATTAGGTCGTTGAAAAACCATACCTACTTGACGACGCAGCGCTGCAACATCAACATGTTTTCCATAAATATTTTCGCCATGAAGATTAATTTCACCTTCAATCTTACATATATCAACCAAATCATTCATACGGTTAATACAACGTAACAACGTAGATTTACCACAACCACTGGGACCAATAAACGCGGTAACTTGTCCTTTAGGAATAGACATGCTGATATTTTGAAGTGCTTGTTTATCACCATAATATAAGTTCAAATTTTTAATTTCTAACGCCACTTGTTCTGGCGATAAATTGTTAAGATCAAGTTTAACTTTTGGATCTAATGTTCTTGGGATGACTGAAATCATAGTTTTCTCTTTCAATGCTTAATTTTGTTCGTGACTGTTAAAACTTTTTTACTTTATATTTTAGGTCATTCTTATTTCAGTATATTTAACTAAAATAAGAAGAGTATTCTTCAATAAAGTTAATGCTCTAGCATGCGATATTTTTCTCTTAAACGGTTACGTATGGTAACCGCTGTCATATTCAGTGAGACAATAATTGTCACCAATAAAAATGCAGTTGCAAAAACTAATGGTCTTGCCGCTTCAACGTTAGGACTTTGGAAACCTACATCATAAATATGAAAACCTAAATGCATAAACTTACGGTCTAAATGTAAATATGGGAAGTTACCATCAAGTGGTAAATTTGGTGCCATTTTTACAACTCCAACCAGCATCAGTGGTGCAACTTCACCGGCCGCACGCGCAATCGCTAAAATAATACCCGTCATAATTGCCGGACTAGCAATTGGTAGAATAATACGCCATAACGTTTCTGCTTTGGTTGCACCTAGCGCTAAAGAACCGTGACGCATAGCTGACGGAATGCGTGATAGACCTTCTTCGGTTGAAACAATAACAACAGGTAATGTTAGTATCGCTAAAGTAATAGCCGACCACATAACACCTGGCGTACCAAAAGTTGGGCTAGGTAATGTCTCGGCATAAAACAGCTGATCTAAACTACCACCCACCATGTAAACAAAGAAACCTAAGCCAAAGACCCCATAAACGATTGATGGTACACCTGCCAAGTTAATAACGGAGATACGAAGTAGTTTAGTCAGGGCATTTTTACCCGCATATTCATGTAAGTAAATAGCCGCTATAACGCCCATAGGAGAAACAATAACCGTCATCAGTAAAACCATTAAGACAGTACCAAATATTGCAGGAAATACTCCCCCTTCGGTATTTGCTTCTCGAGGATCATCAATTAAGAAACTGCCTATTTGCTGAATAAATACCGCAGCTCGACCAACAATAGATAGTCTATTGTTATAAGTAACTTTGAGTATTTCTGCAAAATTTATCTCTATAACCTCCCCCCCCATAGCGCGTACCACAAGTTGATCACGAGATACTTTGTCACGGATAGCCATTAACTTTTTTTCTAGTACTTGATAATCTGCGTTATAACGGGCAACTTCTGCATCAATTTCTTGCTCACGCTCAACGGTTAAAGTCTCATCAAGTTTATGTTTACGCTTTTTCAGCCGCAAGCGTTCTATTTGATAATTAATAGCGCCGATATCAACTTTTTGTAATTCATCCATTTCGTCTTGAAAGTTATCAACACGTTCAAGCAATTCAGACATTTTTTCTAGGCCTACAAGCTGACCATCTAAGATAATCCCTTCAATGAAACCATAAAAATTACCATTGGTGCGACGCTCAACCACCACAACATCTTCAGGCATGGTTGTTTTGTTAATAAGTGGCATTAACAACCAACGAAAGTCTAGATTAACTAATTCACGGTTACCCGTTTTCACCAAAATTCGCTCAATGGTTTCTTTAGTCGGATCTAAACCTAAATTTAAATGCGATAACTGCCTGCTTGGCAGGCTTTCACGATCGTATATCTCACCAATAACAGTAACTACTTGGCCTTTTTCATTAACCGTCTCAAATTGATAAATGTCTGCAGGCCAAAAGTAGGATAAACCACGTGAAGCAATTAACCACAATAAACCTAGAACTGAAATTAAACTGATACTTACTCCGCCAGCAGACAACCACACCCACGGAGAACCAGATTTAAACCAACTATTCATAAACTCAGTTCCTTAACTATAACGAGCTGTATTTTTCACGTAAGCGCTGACGTATCAGCTCAGCAAACGTGTTAAAAATAAAAGTGAAAACAAATAAAACAAAAGCAGCTAAAAATAGAATTCGATAATGCGAACTCCCTACCTCGGACTCTGGCATTTCTACAGCAATATTTGCTGCTAAGGTACGCATACCTTGAAAAATACTCCAATCTAAAATTGGGGTATTACCCGTAGCCATCAGCACTATCATAGTTTCGCCTACTGCACGGCCCAAGCCCATCATCACTGCCGAAAAAATACCTGGACTAGCGGTTAACAAAACAACTTTCGCAAGCGTTTGCCATTGTGTAGCACCCAAAGCAAGTGAACCACTGGTTAAATGCTTAGGTACACTAAATATTGCATCTTCTGCCATAGAAAAAATGGTTGGTATAACAGCGAATCCCATCGCTAAACCAACTACTAATGAATTACGTTGGTCAAAGTCAATACCAAGGTCGTTAGTAATATACTGACGAACATCACCACCAAAGAACAAGGTTTCAAAGAAAGGAGATAACAAAAATGCACTACCACCGGCAATCAATAAGACAGGAAGAAGTATGATCGGCGCCCATGTTTCAGGAATAATATTTTTCATATCTTTAGGCAGTTTATGCCAAGCAAATGCAGTTACAAAAACTGAAAGCGGTAACATAATTAATAGCATTGCGATTGCTGGCAAATAATTTTCTATTATTGGCGCTAACCATAAACCCGCCAAGAACCCTAAAATAACTGTTGGCAATGCTTCCATTAATTCAATTGTTGGCTTAACTTTTCTCCGCATACCGGGGGTCATAAAGTAAGCCGTGTAAATCGCAGCACTTAACGCAATAGGTACAGCAAATAACATCGCGTACATGGCTGCTTTCATAGTACCAAATGTAATGGGAACTAAAGAAAACTTACCTTCGAAATCATCTGAACCGGAAGTTGACTGCCAAATATACTCTGGCTCTGGGTAACCTTCGTACCAGACTTCTTCCCACAAAGCACTCCAAGTCACTTCGGGATGTTCATTTTCAACACTGAATATTTTTAGCTGGTTTTCGTCAATCACAACTAAACCATCAGCACGAGGCGAAATTGCAAATACGCTAGGTTCGGCAGTTGTTAGTTGACCACGCCATAAATCAGCCTCACTGGTGGTATAAAAAACCCCCATATTTCCTGATGTCGTTAAAGTATAGAAACTTTTACGAAATTGTTCAGTATGAATTTGGGTAACGGCTTCTGTGTCACTAACGTTAAAAGTACGAACATTTTTAAATTGACGACCATCGTCAGTAGCCACTTCAAACCATTGTGTAACTTCACCCGCACTGCTACCTAATAAGATTGAGCTACTACCAGAAAGTAATGCCATTGCAGTAACATGGTGGGGTTTGGTTCTAGTTTGTTCTAAAGACGGAATAATTGTGGCTTTAAGTTTAACCTCATCTTCATCACTAAGATCAAAAACAAAAACTTGGTCATCACTACGAACAAAAGCTAAACCCATATCAGGAGTGACCAAGATTTCGTTAACATGATTAGCAGGAAAATCAATTTCTTGATAAATAGTTTCGTAAGCGCTGTCGTAAGTAAAGTCATCTTCAGCAATTAAGCTAGTCTTAATTAAACGCTGATCTTGCGTAAACGCAACAAAAACTGCTTTTTCATCATTCATACCAAATGAAAGTTCAGTAAGAACTTCGCCACTTTCGTCAACGGCTATCGACTTTTCTCCTAAAGGATAAGTAACACTTGGAATAATTTCTCGTGTACCTGAGTCAAAATTAGAAAAGAATTTAGCGGCAATAAGCTGCATGTCGCCGTCACTATCAATGAGCAGTTTCTTTTCTATACCAGAATTAACCACATTAATTAAGGTTTTATCATCACTCAATAATTTTTCACTAAGTACTAACGTACCTTTTTCATGAGCAGCACTTTTGACAAGCTGATAAAAGTTAATATCACCTTGCTCAGTAATTTGAAAAGCGATTTCTTTTAGTTCATCAATACCCGCAGATAACGTGGGTGCCGAGGTACTGATTTCAAATTGACCAACAGGGTCTATTGTTGCCGACTCAAAAATAGGTTTTATCACATACAGTAAATATAGAAAGATCAGCACAAGTGTAAATAAAACACTTATACCGCCTATTGTTATTAACCATTGTGCTAATGTATTTTTCAACTGGCGTGGGCCAGTCGATTTTAATGCAATTGCCACTTAAACACCTTCAATTATGGAGACTTTAGTACAATATGAATTATAAGACAGTTGTGTGACACTTTTGTGACAACCAACAATTAGTTTTATATAAATCACTAAAGAGCTAGTTTGACTAGAAGATGATTGTTAACTAACAAAGTTTTGTTTATCGTGACGATCAAACAAAAAATCAAATATTAGGAGAGAATGATGAGCTTAAGTAAAATTATGTCGACAAACTTAATTACCTTAGAACTTGACGATGATTTAAGTAAAGCAAAAGCAATATTTGACCTACACCGTATTCACCACATTTTGATACTTTGTGATAAACAGCTTGTCGGGGTGGTCACCGATAGAGATATATACAAGCATTTAAGTCCAACAATTGGCACTAAAAACGAAACGCCCCGTGACCATTCAATGTTACAAAAGAAGTTACACCTCATCATGAACAGAGACCTAACGACAGCCAAAGCAGAAGTCAGTTTGAATGACGCAGTATTAATGTTTCATGACAACCACCTTTCATGCCTGCCGATTGTAAATGATGAAATGCAACCCATTGGTATTATCAGTTGGCGTGATATTTTAAAAGTTATTGCGCGACAATACCGTAACAAGTTAGCCACTAATAAATAACGACTGACATAAAACGACTTATGCTTTATTTCACTTTAGCGTTTTAACTGAAGAAGCAATTTTAGTGCTGTGCATTAACGTTAATTATCTTTAAAATAGTTATTTATCCTCACGATATTTCATGGGTTATGCTTTAACAAAGGAATCAATATGTACTTTACTATCACCCCATCTCCTTACGGCGATATTGCATTAACCGCTAATGACCAAGGGCTAACTGCACTTGCTTTTCAAGATGGCGCTTTACCGCTGATTATTGATGAAAGTTACATAGAGAGCCCTACTCACTTTACCCGGGTGGTTCAACAGCTTGCAGAATATTTTTCTGGTCATCGTACTGTCTTTGACTTGACACTTGCACCACAAGGTACACCGTTTCAGCAAAAAGTATGGCAAGCATTGCTGACTGTCAAACAAGGTGAGACAAAAAGTTATTTATGGATAGCAAAAAAAATTAATAATGAAAAGGCCGTAAGAGCAGTTGGCGCAGCAAACGGAAAAAACCCAATCGCTTTAATTATCCCTTGCCATCGTGTCATAGGCGCCAATGGAAAATTAACAGGATATGCTGGCGGTTTAGCTTTAAAAGCAAAGTTACTTATGCATGAACAAGCCCAATTCACCGTTTAATTGCTATATTGCTTAACAAAAAAGCAAAGTGACTCATCGAGGAAAAGCCACAATATAGCGTTTAATTGCTATGTTGCTTAGCAAAAAAGCAAAGTGACTCGCCGAGGAAAAACCACAATATAGCGTTTAATTAACCTAACATAGAGCTCAGAAGACAGGCGGCTTAATTTTTGCTGATATCCGAGTTATAAAATAAAAATAAGCTTTAGCCAAATTCAATTTGACTGATAAGATGCTCGCAATGTTTTTATAGAATAAATCAGTCATGAGTATAGATATTTTATTTTTTTTTGCTGTTGCCGTAATATTGTGGATGGCATGGTTATTAGTTAAAGCAAAACGTTTCACTAAATTTAAGCTACAGATAGAAAAAGAGTTAAAGCCAAAAGTTATTGCCGATATTTTAGCCGAATTAGAAGAAAGCAGAAGTGAGGTTTTCCCAAATAACGAAATTCATCAACAGGCAACGATTTATTATTGGTCGCAGTATAAAGTGCGTATTTTGCAAGCCGCCTTGCAACGAGAAATCATTAGTACGCAGTGGTTAAAAGACACCGGCAACTTACGTAATAGCCAGCATCTTTTTCACGTTGAACAAGAATACTTAAATTAATTGTTCATTCTATATTAATCTTGGCGTTTAAATTGAATATCCCAAACGCCATGGCCTAAGTTATGACCACGGTTTTCAAATTTCGTTAATGGCCGAGAATCAGGACGTGGCACAAAGTCGCCATCGGTGGCTAAGTTTTTATAGCCCGGCGCTGAGATCATATCTTCAATCATGCATTCTGCGTAATTTTCCCAGTCAGTAGCCATATGAAAAACACCACCCACCTTTAGCTTTTGACGAATAGTTTCGACAAATTCTAACGAAACAATTCGACGTTTATGATGCTTCTTTTTATGCCAAGGATCAGGAAAAAACAATTGCACAGTCGTTAATGAACCATTAGGAATACAGTCAGCAAGTACTTCTATCGCATCGTGTTCAAAAACCTTTAAATTATTAACGCCTTCTTCATCTGCTAATGAAATACAAGCGCCAACACCCGGACGATGCACTTCAACACCAACAAAATTTAGTTCTGGGGCATTTTTTGCCATTTCAACTAAAGATTTACCCATGCCAAAACCAATTTCTAAGATAATAGGATTGCTGTTATTAAATAAGTGAGCAAAGTCAATCATTCCATCGAGGTGGTTTAAGCCCATTGTTGGCCAAAATTGCTCCAATGCATTCGCTTGTCCTTTTGTTAATCGCCCTTCGCGCTTAACAAAACTACGTACTTTGCGAATATACTTGCCTTCTTTTTCAGCTTCTTCAATGCTTTTGTGGGTGTTTTCAGTTTTATCTACCATATATTTCTTCAATATAATCCAAGTTTTATTCTAAATAAATGTGCTTTAAACAAAGCGGTCAAAATTTTCTGAGTCTGCACTTATTGTACATAAGTAACGGCACTGAAAAATGCTTACAATGCCGGGTAAAGTTCATTTATGATGAATAAAGTTATTCAGCCCACCAAACATCGTAAAGATCACTAACAGCTACTGCTGTAGCGCCATTTTCATTCAACCAAGATTCTACAGCGGTGCGGTGTTCATCGGTACACTTACCGATATTTTGAGTACAAACGATACCATGCCATAAAACATCGCCTTCGCCACCAAAACCTAAACCATTAGGTTGAATAACTTCATTAAAAAAGTTATTCAAAAAAGTATCAACCGTATCATTGTCTGTACCGTCAGCTAATTTAAAAGCGACGTCAAAACCTAATTCTTGGTATTCATCAACACGTAATTTTTTACGTAAACGGCGGTTACGGTTTTTAGCATTTAATTTCATTTTAATTCCTTAAATCTTAGCAAGTATATTTCGAGTAATAATCTCGAGATTAATATGGACGAGAGCATAATGGCATTATAAATTTTTGCAATAAAAAATGCACATTTATTCGCGCCCGTTTATTAGGTAAACTAAGTCGCTATGACAAATAAAACTCAAATATCACTGAAATCAGCACAGTTTTTTGCCACGCAAACACTCGACTGGTATCAAGCCCAAGGCAGAAAGCACTTACCTTGGCAGCACAATAAAACCCCATACCGTGTATGGATCTCTGAAATAATGTTGCAACAAACACAAGTAGCAACGGTTATTCCGTACTATCATCGTTTTATGGACAGTTTTCCAACAATTACCGATTTAGCTAATGCCGATGAAGATAACGTTTTACATCACTGGACAGGATTAGGTTATTACGCTCGAGCTCGTAATTTACATAAAACAGCAAAAATAATTACTCAGCAATACCAAGGTACTTTTCCTGAGGACATTGAACAAGTTATTGCTCTACCAGGTATTGGTCGTTCAACGGCTGGTGCAATTTTAAGTTTGGCATTGAATAAGCATCACGCTATTTTAGATGGTAATGTAAAACGGGTATTAGCTCGTTGTTATATGGTTGAAGGCCATAATGGTCAGAGTAAGTATGAAAAAGCGTTATGGCCGATTGCAGAGGTATTAACGCCCAAAGAAGGTGTTGCTCAGTTTAATCAAGCGATGATGGATCTAGGCGCACTTATTTGTACGCGCAGTAAACCTAAATGCGATCTTTGCCCGTTAAGTGACAGTTGTTTAGCTTTTTCACTGAATGAACAAAGTAGTTACCCACAAAAAAAACCAAAGAAAACCATTCCAGAAAAACAAACTATTATGGTGATACCTCGTATTAACCAGCAAGTATTATTAGAGAAACGGCCGCCAAGTGGCATATGGGGAGGTTTATGGTGTTTTTTAGAGGTCGAGCACGAAGAAGAGATTGCCGCATTATTAGTGAAGCTCCATTTGAAACAAACGTCCGTTGTACCTTTGGCAAAATTTCGCCATACCTTTAGTCACTTCCATTTAGATATATCACCAGTAGTGATTGATTGTGAACAATTACCAGCAAAAGAAATCAACGAAAACAACCAACAACAGTGGTATAATTTAGCCACAACTGCATCGGTTGGCTTAGCAGCATCAACTCAAAAATTGATCAGCTTATTAAAACCATGATATTTATATATCGATACCACTTTAAGATACAGATGAATATTAAAGTGGTAAAAGTATAAATGCACAGACCAACTTACAACCTAGAACAAGAGAATTAACTTATGAGCCGTATTATATTTTGCCAAAATTTAAAAAAAGATGCTGAAGGACTAGGATTTCAACTTTATCCTGGAGAAGTCGGTAAACGTATTTTTGATAATATCAGTCAAGAAGCATTTAAAAACTGGCAACAAAAACAAACCATGCTTATTAATGAGAAAAAAATGAACATGATGGAGCCAAATGACCGTGCTTTTTTAGAAACGGCTATGGTTGCTTATCTTTTTGAAGGAAAAGAACCAGAAATTGAAGGTTACGTTCCACCGAAAAAGTAAGGGTTCAACAACTTTTTTTATTAAGAATTTGATTAAATGGTGATTTTACGCTGACTATTCCGCCAATAAGCAGAAAAAACAAGCAAACAAACATTTATTTAAAAAAAAGGGTTGACGAACAAATCGAAAAACAGTTTAATACGCCCCGTCTTCAAGGCAAAGCCGAAAAGACAGCAGATTAGACACTGCCTCGATAGCTCAGTCGGTAGAGCAGAGGATTGAAAATCCTCGTGTCCCTGGTTCGATTCCGGGTCGAGGCACCATCTATTCAACCTATTTGAATATTTGTTGCTTACTTTTTAATATAGAAATAGTGTAGAAACATTTGTTCGGTGCCAAGATAGATAGTTCAATAGAATAAATTTATCGCACACATCTTTGTGTGCCGACTTAGCTCAGTTGGTAGAGCAACTGACTTGTAATCAGTAGGTCGCCAGTTCGACTCCGGCAGTCGGCACCATCCATTCCGAAAGGAAGGAAAAAAACCTTAACAGCAATGTTAAGGTTTTTTTTCGTCTTAAGAAAAGTAAAACCACCTACTGATAAACTCAGTCACTCTTAACATGCGGCAATTCGACTCCGACAGTCAGCAACCTTTCTTCCATTCCGAAAGGAAGGAAAAAAACCTTAACAGCAATGTTAAGGTTTTTTTTCGTCTTAAGAAAAGTAAAACCACCTACTGATAAACTCAGTCACTCTTAACATGCGGCAATTCGACTCCGGCAGTCAGCAACCTTTCTTCCATTCCGAAAGGAAGGAAAGAAACCTTAACAGCAATGTTAAGGTTTCTTTTCGTCTTAAGAAAAGTAAAACCACCTACTGATAAACTCAGTCACTCTTAACGGGCTGCAGTTTAACTCCGGCAGTCAGCAACCTTTCTTCCATTCCAAAAGGAAGGAAAGAAACCTTAACAGCAATGTTAAGGTTTTTTTTCGTCTTAAGAAAAGTAAAACCACCTACTGATATGGTAAAAAGTACCTGTAATCTTGTTTTTTCCTGTAATTCATCAATCACTAGCTATATTCGATTGTGTAAAATTAGGCTACCCTGTTAACTGTTGTGACCATAAATAGACTGTCGACTCACGGTCATCAGCAATTAATAACAATTAACATATTTTCTACTTGGGTTAAAAAAGTAACTATGGCAAGGGAGCCTAAGTGCGATTTCTTAAATTTATCTTAATTGCTGTTATCACCTTACTGATTATTTTCACTATCACTTACAGTGCTAGAGTTTCAGTTATCAATTACCTTGTAAAAACACAATTCAATTCAGACAAAATAGCGCTGACTTGCCTAAATGTAAGCCTTACCAGTAATATGGCCATTAGAGTCAACAAGGCATGTTTACAGACCCCAAAGGCTAATATTCAAATTGTCGGTATGACTATACAATGGCAACTATCCCCTACCCTTAATATAACGGATATTGATATAGGGTTGGCAGAGATTAAAGGTACAGATCATTTATTCTCCAAAAAAGATGATGCTATCTTAAACAAAGAGCAAGAAAATCAAAACTTAAGCCAATTGCTTTCAACAAGCTTACAAACTTATGCACAACAGATTAAGCAGTTTAATTTACCGGCAAAAATAAATGTCACTAAACTTTCCTATTCACCGTTTACGCTTAGCAATAAAACTGAGACAAAATATATTGCTAATTTATCAACACTAGCTAATAACTTGTCTTTTACACTAACAACATCCGAAAGCGTAGGGTTTATTGAGGCTAAGCTAACCCGAGAGAAAGAAGGTTTTTCCATTGCGATCTCAAGTAAATTAAGTTTACTCAAAAGCTTTTTAAGCGCCCATCGATTACCTATTACCGCAGCATTAACAAACAACTTAGCAGCTAGCGAGATCACAGGGGATATCAACACACAGATAAAGTATCATGCGAACGCTATTAGCCTGCAAAATCAAATAAGCAATATCTCTATAATTTCTGAAAACGGCATAGACAACAGCGGCCCATTTAAACTATTAGGCGCGCTGAACTTCGATGGTCGATTTGATTTAAACCCCACAGAAACGACCCTTGATATTTCCGCTAAAGACAAGATAACCGTCGCGTTAACCTTTGTTGGAAAAAATGAAATATTAGTGGAGTATAGTCAGCCACAGTTGTTAGCGAAGTTAACCCAAACAGGGCTATCACCAACGATGATGTCAATACTTAAAGAGAATCCGTTGACGCACGTAACCATAAAACCGCAAGGTAATGCCCGATTAACACTGAACGATAGTAAGGGCTACCTTAGTCATCTTGAAATAAGCGTCATTAGCGGCGCACGACCTCACCAAGTAAAAATTGATAATATTACTTTTGCCTTACCTACCCCACAAACACCTTATGCATTAGCAGTAGAGCATTTTATTATTGATAGTCAGCTGAAGTTGGCCAACATAGCCAAATACACTCCTGCGCCTATTGCTTTACACTTAATTGGCTCACTAAATAAAACCGAGCAAACAACAACGATTAATTTAACAGCAGACTCTTCAATCACCTTAAATAATATTGTGGTGCTTAAACAAATGACTGAGGGCAAAGATAATAATCAATCGCCCCATAAAATCACCACAAAAACGTCCACTGCACAAAAACCTCAAACACTGTTAAGTCTAAAAAAATTAACAACAAAGTTAACGGGTAGCTTAACGCTGTTAGGGGACAACAATCTAAGTATTAAACTAAAAGTTGGTAATCACGCTTCACAGCTGAATATTCCTAACAAACTAAAAATAACTTCGTTTAATGTTTTTAGTGAAATCAACGGCAGCTTTGACGATATTCAGCTTAATGCTCAAGCCAGTGCTGACGGAGTAAACCTAGGCAGTATTTTTTTTACTGGCCCAGTCAAGTCACCTAATCTAGTTATTACCGCCAAAAATTTACAACTCACCAACTTATTATCGTTAAATATCCAATTGCCGACTGAAGTTGAATTGATTGATGGCCTATTAGATTATAATATTTCGGGTCAAATAAACGCTTTAAACAATATTGAAAACACACCATTTAACGTTTCGCTGGCAATTACCTCACTCAGTGGTGAAATCAATGGCATTTGGTTGCAAGAGCTCAATTGGCAACAACATTTTTCCTTACTCGCAGGAAAAATAACGACTCTGCCTAATGCTAAAGAAAACCTAACCGTTGAATTAATTGAAACGGTTACCCCTATTTCAAAGCTATCAATTAACACTAACTGGACATTCGATAAAAGCTTTCAGCTTTCAGCCAACAAACTTAAGGCGAATGTTTTAGGGGGCAGCTTCTTTATTCCAAATATACAATGGCCTGTCGAACATGGGCATTCAGTTAATGTTCAGCTTAATAGTATAGACTTAGAGCAAGTATTAGCATTAGATGAAAAACAAGGTATTGTTGTAACGGGTAACATATCAGGCCAACTTCCCGTTACTTTTGATGGTGATAAATATATTATTGAAAAAGGTGAACTGCATAATACTAGCAATGGACTGATACAGGTCATTGATAACCCAGCCGTAACAGAGCTTAAAGCAAACAACAGTCAACTAAAACTGGCGTTTGATGCACTGCAAAACTTGCATTATCATCAGCTTTCCTCCGCAGTTACAATGGCAGACGACGGTTACATGCAGTTAAACACAGTAATAAAAGGTCGCAATCCAGATATTGATAACGATGTTAATTTAAATTTGAATTTGAGTTATGACTTACTTGGTTTACTTGAATCATTATCAATAACTCAACGTTTTGAAGAAAGCCTTATCAAAGGTTTACAAAAAAAGAAGGAGTAAGTATGAGTAAAATACTAATCGTGCTATTCACTGTTTTCATTATCAGTGCCTGTACACATAAGATAGAAGTTAGTGCAAAAGAACCGATCACCATTAATTTAAATTTGAAAATTGATCATGAAATAAAGGTGAAGGTAGATAAAGAACTAGACGACATATTTAGTGCTGAAAGCGACATATTTTAGGGAAAAACCATGAAAAATTTAACAAAGAAATTCATAATAAAAATAAGCTGTGCTCTATTGGTCTCTACTATAGCCTTTTCAGCTTGGGCTATTTCACTCGACGATGCAAAACAACAAGGTTTAGTTGGTGAAATGTCTAATGGTTACTTAGGTCTTATTATTGATAGCCCAGACGCGAAAAGCCTAGTCACCAGTGTTAACGAAAAGCGCAAAAGTATTTATATGAATTTAGCACGCACCAATAAAATCACCATGCAACAAGTCACCGCTTTAGCGGGTAAAAAAGCTTATGATAAAACTCAACCAAGCCACTTTATCCAAAATAGCGCGGGGCAATGGGTTAAAAAACAAAGTCTAGTAACTGCACCTAAAGCGAACAGCACGAGCGCATAGAGTGAACAAACCAAGATTATGATTTATAAGGACGTTACCAAAAACCACCAAAAAAGATGCTGTTACTGATGGTATTTAAGTATAAGCATAGCCTTCTCTAGAAAGAAACGAAACCTTAACAACAATGTTAAGGTTTCGTTTCGATATAAAAATAAAAAGCACAGACACTCACTTCAATTCAAATATCATAATAAAAAGCACAGACACTCACTTCAATTCAAATATCATAGATATTTTAATAACTGATCTGCTGTCGTCAGTCATATCGATTTTTAGTCATATGAAAGTGTGCTAAAAAGCACAGACACTCACTTTAATTCAAACAACAGAAATATTTTAATAACTGATCTTCTGTCGTCAGTCATATCGATTTTTAGTCATATGAAAGTGTGCTAAAACAGTTTTTCAACTTTATATTTCTTAAATCATCGATATTTTGGCAATTTTGTCCGCAGGAAGCACCTGATTAACAATCTGAAGATATTTTGATGGATTAACTATTTAAGAAAATAGTTGTTTGCAATGACTCAAATTTTGTCGTCGCTTTAACTGTTGATGCTGACAGTAATTACTCAGTGCAATTTCATGACCAATGGCACCATGGAACTGGGTATTAAACTCAGTGGTGATTATCAACCAATTTTCAGCCGATATATTTAATCGATTAAGTATTGCAGGTTGGTTTTCTTCTATGAAACCAGATGTACCTTCTCTAATGCATCTACCTGTTAACTCAATTAATTTAAGATAATCTTTGAGTTCAAAAGGTAAACCTTTTGGCATACCCTTTATTGGATTGCCAATAAAGGGTAATAGCGTGCTAGGCTGCTTGCTTTTTTCTGCCTGTTCACATCGAAGTTTAATACTTGTATGTTCTGAATTTTCTGGTGTTTGTGCAGCATTAGCTCGAATAGGGTTTAAATCAACATATGCCATACAAGATGCAAGAGCAGCTTCGTCTAATAGCGCTTGTGATTTAAATCTACCTTCCCAGAATCTACCTTTGCAGTCATCTTCTTGATTAGCGGCCCTAGCAATACCCTCATTGATATAACCCATAAACCAACTAATTTTCATCAGACGTTTTCGATAAACCTTAGCGGTTGACTTAACTATATCAAGTAATGGTTTTGCTAAGGCTTCACCTTGACAATATTGCTTGGTCAGTAAGGTACCTTTGTATAAAGTATGCCAACGTTCAAGAACTTCTATCATGCTCCATTGCTTAGCTTTTGCCTCATCAATAAATACGACTACATGATAATGGTTACTCATTACCGCATAAGCACAGACATCGATAGCGAATACTTGCGTAAGAAAATGAAGTTTGTCTTCTACCCAGCCTCGACGGTGTTCATAGCTTTGGCCTGAATATTTATCTTCACCACATAAGAAAGCCCGTCGAACACAACGAGCTACACAATGATAATAAGGGGTGTCTTCTAAACTAATTTGTTGCTTCCTTGGCGTTGCCATCATTCATCCTAAATAACATAGCTACGTTATTTTAGCTTAGTGCAAAGACTGTTATTGTTCAATTTTAAGTGAGTGTCTGCTTAGGTCTTTTTTAACTTTTTAAAAGAGTGTCTGCTTAGGTCTTTTAAGTGAGTGTCTGCTTAGGTCTTGAAGTGAGTGTCTTTGTCCTGATTTTTTTTAATATGCTTGTATAAGTTGATTTTTTGGTATAAAAATCACAATAATCGTCTTTTTGCACTCTACGATGAGAGAAAAGTATGATTAATACCAAAATTAATTAGGAATTTAAATGGAAGCAAATAGTGTTACCGTCCGTCATTTAACATTGCAAGATATGACAGAGCTTCGCAAGGCGAGTGAATCAGTTTACCTTAATAAAGAATTAGCAACGTGGAATGAACCCACGGTTAAAGCCTTATTAACTAAATTTCCAGATGGGCAAATCTGTGTAGTTGTTGATGGCATTGTTGTCGGTTGTGCCTTTTCATTAATAATTGAATATGCTGATTTTGGCGATGAACATACTTATTCTGAAATCACTAGCAATATGACCTTTGATAATCATGATCCTAAAGGCGACTCTTTATATGGAATAGAGGTCTTTATTCATCCTGATTATCGCGGCTTACGATTAGCTAGGCGCTTGTACGATGCTCGTAAGGAGCTTTGTGAAAACTTGAATTTACGCGCTATTGTAGCCGGTGGTCGTATGCCAAACTATGCGCAACATTCAGATAAAATGAGCGCTAAACAGTATATTGAAAAAGTAAAAATCAAAGAATTATATGATCCGGTATTAAGTTTTCAGCTCGCCAATGATTTTTATGTCCGCAAGTTACTAACCGGTTACCTATCGGGTGATAGCGAATCAATGGAGTATGCCACGTTACTTGAATGGCCGAATATCTTTTATACTAAATCGGTAAAACTTATCAATGCTCCGCGCTCAGAGGTTCGTTTAGGTTTAGTGCAATGGCAAATGCGTTCGATGAAAAGTATTGATGATTTATTTGAACAAATGGAATTTTATGTCGATGCAGTATCCGATTATAAAAGTGATTTTGTGCTGTTTCCTGAATTGTTCAATGCACCTTTGATGGCAGAATTTAACCATTTACGTTTAACAGAGAGTATTCGCAGGCTATCGGAATATACCGAACAAATTCGTGATAAATTTATCGAATTTGCGATAAGTTACAATATTAATATTATTACCGGTAGCATGCCTTTTTTTGTTGATGGCAGTCTTTATAACTCAGGCTTTTTGTGCCGCCGTGATGGTTCATGGGAACGTTATGATAAAATTCATTTAACGCCAGCAGAAGTGCGCAGTTGGTCTATGGTCGGTGGTAAAAATCTCAAGGTGTTTGATACTGACTGCGGCAAAATTGGTATCATGATTTGTTATGATGTTGAATTTCCAGAGTACTCTAGAATACTTGCCGACCAGGGAATGAATATCTTGTTTGTGCCTTTCTTAACAGACACCCAGAATGGCTACACACGTGTGCGTCACTGTGCAATGGCAAGAGCGATTGAAAATGAATGTTATGTTGCCATAGCTGGCGCGGTAGGTAATTTGCCAAAAGTAAATAATATGGATATTCAATATGCCCAATCTGCGGTATTTACACCGTCTGATTTTGCTTTTCCAACAACGGGTATCAAAGCAGAAGCAACACCTAACTCAGAAATGACTGTTATTGTAGACGTAAATCTAGATTTATTGAAACAGTTACATAGTCACGGTGCTGTACATACCATGCGTGATAGACGCCATGATTTGTATAGTATTACCCAACATAAAAAAGATTAGTTGGTCATTTTTATAAGCAATTAAATATATTTACCTGCTCATAATCTGCGGGGTCAACGCACTAAAATCGAATATCAAAATCAGTGCACTTGCCCCGCAAATTAAATTCCCCCTATCAATTTGTGCACTAATTCAGGTCTCAAGTTGAATTATCAACAGGTCTCAAGTTGAATTATCAACAGCACTCATCAATAATAATTGTTACCTATCATTATTTATTTTGTTGGACATTAAGCGGCTGTTAAATTCTAATTCGCCTTAGTTACCCATGAAGAATTGCCATTCTATTGTTAAGTAGGATAAGTAAAGGAAAATCAATGAACAAAGATAATCTTGCTCACGCTCGCGCGCACTATAACGTACGTCATTGGAGTCAGGGCTATTTCGGTATTAATGATGCTGGAAATGTATATGTTGCGCCAAAGTTTGAGCGTCAGGATCACACAGTAGATTTAATCAATATCGCTAAAATGATTGAAGATAAAGGCTTAACACTGCCTGCATTAGTGCGTTTCCCGCAAATAATTCATCATCGTATTCACAGTCTATGTGAAGCCTTTAATAAGGCGATAGAAGATTATGATTATCAGGAAAAATATTTATTAGTTTATCCTATTAAAGTCAATCAACAGCGTGAAGTTGTTGATGAAATTTTGGCGAGCCAAAATAATAAAGAGTCCACACAACTTGGCCTTGAAGCAGGCAGTAAAGCAGAATTATTAGCTGTTTTAGCTATGGCTCAAAAGGTTTCATCGGTTATTGTTTGTAACGGCTATAAAGACCGAGAATATGTGCGCTTAGCGTTAATTGGCGAAAAATTAGGTCATAAGGTTCATATCGTTTTAGAAAAAATGTCTGAATTAGAAATGATTTTAACCGAAGCAAAGAAACTCAATGTTGAACCTCGCTTAGGGATCCGTGTTCGTTTAGCCTCTCAAGGCAAAGGTAAATGGCAAGCCAGTGGCGGTGAAAAATCAAAGTTTGGTTTGTCAGCTTCGCAAGTACTTAATGTTGTAAAAGTCCTTAAAGCAGAAAACATGCTGGACGCCTTAAAACTTGTGCATTTTCACTTAGGCTCACAAATAGCCAATATAAGAGATGTAAGATTAGGTGTTAGTGAGGCGGCACGTTTTTATTGCGAACTGCGCAACCTAGGCGCAGGTATTTTATGCATGGATGTTGGTGGCGGTTTGGCCATTGACTATGATGGTACACGAAGCCAATCTCATAACTCAATGAATTACAGCGTTGCTGAGTACGCGAATAACATCGTCCATACTATTGGTGATATTTGTAAAAGTTATCATCAACCTATGCCAATGATTATTTCGGAATCAGGCAGAGCATTAACCGCACATCATGCGGTACTTATTTCTAATGTTATTGGCACTGAGTCTTACGAACCAGAAAATATAATAGCACCTACGCCTGATGAATCTATTTTATTAAGTAATATGTGGCGTTCGTTAACGCAACTAAATGACCGTAATGATGATCGCGCCTTAATTGAAATTTATCATGACACCCAAAGTGATTTGGCTGAAGTACACAACCAGTTTTCGATGGGATTATTAAATTTAACCCAACGCGCTTGGGCTGAACAAATTAATTTACGTGTTTGTTATGAATTAAATCAATTAATGGATGGCAAAAATCGTTTTCATCGCCCAATAATGGATGATTTAACCGAAAAACTTGCTGATAAATTTTTTGTTAATTTTTCTTTATTTCAATCACTACCCGATGCATGGGGCATTGATCAGGTTTTTCCTGTTTTACCCTTAAGTAACTTAGAAAAATCACATGAAAAACGAGCGGTATTATTAGATATTACTTGTGATTCCGATGGCACTATTGACCATTATGTTGACGGACAAGGTATTGAAAGCACATTACCGGTACCGGCATGGACAGAAGATGAGCCTTATTTACTTGGCTTTTTCTTAGTGGGTGCTTATCAAGAAATTTTGGGTGATATGCATAATTTATTCGGTGACACTCACAGTGCGGTAGTCTTCATCAATGACGACGGTGAAGCAGAAATCACTGAAATTAATGAAGGCGATACGGTAGAAGATATGCTGAATTATGTGCATTTAGATGCCGAATTATTTAAAAAAACCTATGCCGAGCTTATCGATGCTAGATTATCAAAAAGCGAAGGTGAAGAAATTTTTAAAGAGTTAGTTGATGGCTTACAAGGCTACACCTACCTTGAAGATTTATAGAGATTAAGTACAATGAAAAATATTTTCAATCAAGTTGATGAGTCAATTTACTCAAATGCAATGACATTTTTACGTCAGCCTTTAGTGCAAAATCCCATTGAGTCGGCTGCTGATATTGTTGTTTTAGGCTTACCCTATGACATGGCCACCACCGGGCGCTCAGGCGCTCGAATGGGCCCTACTGCTATTAGGCAAGCTTCAATTAATTTGGCTTGGGAAGGTAAGCGATTTCCTTGGCCTTTTAGCTTATTAAAACACTGTAAAATCATTGATGCTGGCGACTTGGTTTTTTCTCCAGGAGACTCTGCACATTTTTGTACGCAAGTTGAAACGGCTGTAGGTCAGTTACTTGATGCAGACAAAACGGTTTTATCGCTAGGCGGCGATCATTTTGTTACTTTGCCAATACTACGTGCTTATGCGAAAAAATTTGGCACTATGGCACTGATACATTTCGATGCGCATACTGATACTTATAGCAATGGTAGTTGTTATGACCATGGCACTATGTTTTATCATGCGCCTAAAGAAAACCTCATAGATAGAGATAAATCTATTCAGGTCGGTATTCGCACAAATTACAAAGAGCAAGACCATGGTTTTTCTGTCATTAATGCCATGCAAGCTAATGATATGAGTGTCAGTGAGATCACCGCATTAATTAAAGCTAGGGTTGGCGATACGCCAGTTTACTTAACCTTTGATATTGATTGTTTAGATCCCGCCTTTGCTCCTGGTACAGGTACGCCAGTATGTGGCGGTTTAACCACAGATAAAGTGTTGAAGATATTGAGAGGTTTAGTAGGTATTAATCTGATTGGCATGGACGTAGTTGAAGTTGCTCCTTCGTATGATCACAGTGAAGTTACTGCGTTAGCCGCTGCAACAATAGCGTTAGAATTAGCACATATTTGGACCGCTAAGCATAAGCTTGTATAACAAAGCAGGTAAGTTATTTTTACGCAATAACTTACCTGTTTACTAAGTTAAAGCCAACATTAAAAAAGTGAATGTTAACAATAAAGATTGGCGAGTTAATTCGCCAAAATTTTCAACTCTTGAACAATAAACAAAACAATCTCAATACCAATTAACACGATAATAATCCATTCTAAAAATGATGAATGTTGATGCTTTTGTTCAGCCGCTAACATTTCAAATAGTTCATGTATAGTCGAAAGCTTTTTAGATAATAATTCGACGCGTTGATGAATATCCATATAACGCGCCATACGTTCGTAAGTCGCTTCATATTCAGGGTATTCCCAAATAAAGTCTGGGGTATCAAGTAATCCATAATGTAAAATAATATCGCTTTTAGTACTCAGTAGCGTACCTCTAATTTTAGCTATTTCTTTTTGGCTAATCGATATTTTACCCAGTTTAGACAACTCTTCAGAAATATGAGAATAATCCATTATTTTATTTTGTGCTTGAAGTTCAAATTCCATCAATTTGTTTGATTGCGCCAACGCATGGCTTATCGCAAGACGTGTTAACGGATCGTTATCCGGTAGTACTATGGTATCTTTTTTAATGATCAGTTCATTAGAAAAAGTAAAGCATAAATGTTCTTCAATATTTTCAATATAGAGGGTGTTATCACTCTTAAGTCGATTGATTAATGCTTGGCGTTCACCTGTGGCTACTGCCCAAAAAACCACTACACCATAGTCAAATATCCAATACTCTCCTGTTGCCACGATTATTTGTACGGCGTCTCTGTAACGAGTACCGCCTTCATAAAAGCGTTTATCTATATTCGATTTTTCTGATAAAAAATTATCGCCAAAATTATAAACTGATAATTTATCGTTGCTAAAAATGACTTCATTACCTGCCATTAAGTTACTCATGATTACTCTTATAAGTGGTTGTCTGATTTTTATTCGATTTAAAATACATTAAAAAATTTAGTCGCTATTGATCAACAAAAAAGTTGTTTTGATGAACAGTAACTAACTAAATTTGCTAGATTCTGCGCCGTTAATAGAAATACTCAATATCAATTTTTTAATCAGTCTGATAAAAAAATTGATATCGTTTAGTTGTTTAACGGCGCATATAATGGCGACAATGTTTGCTATATTTTAGTTAATGTTTTTAGCTTAAAAAATAAAATAGGGCTTAAACTAACCGGAAGACAAAAGCGTAATGAATATCTGCTGGGAGTTTTACAAGAATGGTTAAAAGATGTAGTGATTTTTTTGTTTGTAAAAAGAGGATGTTCTTTATAGGTTAAACTAACAGCAACAATCTGGTTGTTACTGTACGTTATGATAAATTAAATGTGAGCGTTTACTTGCAGCGAAAGTAAATAGAAATAAGCATTAATCTTTAACTTATTTAAGTCTTCCCCTAGTGCCTCTGATTTCATTTTTGCTCATTTTTTTTAAAATTTCGTTTTCAATATCAATTCCTTGCCAATGGGAAATATCAAGCACTCTTAGGATAATATCGGCAAGCTCTTCGCCAAAGGCATCACTAGGTTTTTCGTGCCGACATTCATTAATAGCCTCACCGACTTCTGATGCAACAAGGGCTAATGCTTCTAGCGTTGTTTTATTATGCCAACCCATTTTTTCTACCCAAAGATAGTTCTTCTCTGCTATTTCGTTAATCTTCATTTTTTTCACTTATTTTGTTTACGTTTGTCTTTTATCGTACATATTTAGTACTTATAGTTGCCAACTCGCATCTGGTCGCCAATTGTTGATCCATGCTGGCACATCAAACGGTGGCATAGGTTTGGCTATACCATAACCTTGTGCCAAATTACAGCCTAGTTGCAACAGCGCCTTACCATGTTCAATCGTTTCAACACCTTCAGCAATAACTTCACGTTTAAATGATTTAGCCAAAGCGATAACACCTTCAACAATGGCAAAATCATCGGTATCGATCAGCATATCTCGAACAAAGCTTTGATCTATCTTAATTAAGTCTGCGGGTAGTCGTCTCAAGTAAGTCAAGGAGGAATACCCCGTGCCAAAATCATCTAAGGCAAAGCTTACGCCTAATGCAATACACTCCAGCATGGTTGTTGAAACATGATGGACATCATCTAAGGCACTTGTTTCCAATACCTCTAGTTCTAAATAGCAAAGTTTAACATTAGGGTGCGCTGCTAATAAAGTTGTTAATCGCTGAGTAAAGTCAGGCTGCTGTAATTGAACCGCGGCAATATTTACACTAATGCTAGCCGGAAGGTCGAGGCCCATTTTTTGCCATTGGCTTATTTGTGTTAGTGCGGTATCAATAACCCATTCGCCCAATTCGATACTCATCGGATTATTTTCAATAATAGGCAAAAAGTCGAGGGGATTTAATAATCCTCTACTGGGATGTTGCCAGCGGATAAGGGCTTCAACACCAATCACTTTGCCTGTTTTCATATTAACCTTAGGCTGATAATAAAGCACAAATTGCTGGTTATCGAGTGCACTGCGAATGGCCTCAAGGCTTTCCTGTTGTGTTTTAACCGCATCATCTTACGCAGTATCAAATAGATGATAACGATTTTCACCTGATTCTTTCGCCACATACATGGCTTGGTCAGCATGGCGCATAAGTTGGTTAGCATCAACGCTGTCTTGTGGATAAAGAGTTACGCCTATACTGGTTGATACATTTAACACGACGTTACTAACGGTCACTGGCTCAAATGCGGCTAATAACAAGCGATCTAATATCGGCTCACAGTCTTCAACCTTTGTTAAATTAGTTAATACCACAACAAATTCATCACCACCAATACGAGCTAAAGTATCACCTTCGCGAAGTGCCGCTTTCATGCGTATGGAAATTTCAACTAGCAGTTCATCCCCCACATTATGGCCATGCTCATCATTAACAAGTTTAAAGCCGTCTAAATCTAAAAAAACCACAGCGAGTGTTTGCATATTTCGGCTACATTGCAACATAGATTGAGATAATCGGTCGGCCAGTAGCACCCGATTTGGTAAGTTGGTCAGTACGTCATAATGGGCAATATGCTCTAACTGACTTTGATGTTCTTTCATTGGAGTGATGTCGGTAAATAACGCAACATAGTACTTATTTGACCATTAACATCTTTAACCGAACTAATATTAAGCATTTCAGCATAAATTTCACCGTTTTTACGACTGTTCCATATTTCACCAGACCAAGCCCCTTTAGTCTGCAGCACTTGCAAAATCTCGCTATAAAACTCGGCGGGGTGTATTCCTGATTGTAAAAAATTCGGCTTCTGTCCAATCACCTCAACAGCGCTATAACCGATTGAAGTGACAAAGGTATTATTGACATTAATAATGGTCCCTTTGGCGTCGGTTATCATGATGCCTTCACCGGCATGAGTAAAAACACTGGCAGCGAGTTTTAATTCTTCTTCGGCTAGTTTTCGTTTGGTAATATCATTAATGACCCCGACGATAAAATAGTCACCTTTACCATCTATGAATCGATTCTTTCAGTTAATATAGCTCTAGTATCTGAGCCATTAATCGTAAGGGTTTCTTCACTTAAAGTCGCTTCCCCTTTATCTAGTACTAACCTATCAATTGCTAAAAAATGATCACGCTCGCTATGAGGTACTGTTTCAGCGAGTGTTTTTCCGATGATTTCGTTTCTAGTTAAGTTAAAAATCTGGCAAAAAGCATCGTTAACGAGTAACAATCGACATTCATTATCCTTTACGAATATAGGATCGTCGTGATTATTAAAAACCACATCGAGATACATCTCTATATCATGGGGGTTTACCTCGAATTGCTCTAGCGCAGTAGTATTTTGATCCTGTTCAAACACCATTTAACATAGTTCCTTGTTGGACAATTCAAGCAAAAAGTATTCAATAACACTACTGGAAGTTGCAAGTAATACACTTTACTATACGTTTATTTTATATCGATATTGGAGAGTTCGCCTGCCTAAATATTGCACTTGAGACTTTTTAGGCAACCTTGATTGTTTCAAGGCAAAGTGTTTTAAATATAAGGTTAGGCTAAAAGGATGTCAAGTGCGCAGATACTCGCCAGTTTATTGACTGGCCAGCGGTTGATCCCTTAGTAAAGTAAAGATTTCTTTATTAAAAAATAATTATGTTAATACAGAGAATAATTCGAGCTATTTTTCTGCGAACGAGGTTAAGTGCTTAGCGACCTTAGCGAACAGGTCTATCTTGAACAACAATAAAAAATCACAACCAGCTGATTCACTGTTATCCTTGTGCAGACAATATATTTAAAGCAAATAGCTATTTTATTAGCTTTGCTTATAACCTTGTTCGGCTATTAACAAGGTTATAAGCTTAATACCCAAATTCATCTGATAAAAAAACACTGATGATTACCATCAGTGTTTTTTATAAAAAGTTAACAACCTAAACAATCATTACGCTTATTGCTTAAGGCGTCTTACTGCTAATCCCATTATACCTAAGGCAAAAATAGCTAAACTGGTCGGCTCTGGTACTTTATTCATTACGACATTATCCATTATACCATAAAGATTATTGGTACTTAACATCGATATGCTAATTTTATCTACCATAACCCCCTTCAAATTAGACGCTTCTTCAGTTGATAACTGACCATTCCATTGTGAGGTAGTCGTCGTATATGCGTCAATTCCTTGAAGTACGTTATCTAGAAAACCCTTCACAATGAAACGGTCACCCTGATTGTAGAGTGAAGCGATATCAAACGTTTCAAAAGTAAATAAGCCGTTAGTTGAGAAAAACCAATTTGATGGTACCTGTGAACCACCATCAGAAAAAGCGGTTTTACCAGTATAAAATTCTGGGTTTACAATCTTAGTATCTTCCCCAATAGCACTAATATAAAAGCCGTTGTCGAAACCTTCTGTAAAATCACCTATAGCTAAGCTTTCAAAATCGATGGTAATTAGTGATGCCGATGCGACATTAACTAAACAACTACACGCGAAGATAAAGCTTGTGACACTGGCTGTTATAAATTTAGTTTTCATTTGATATTCCTATTTATTCTCAAAAAATAATATTAATGAGTAATGCTAAAAAAGATAATTCATCAATGTGTTGCGCTAATAAAAAGCTAATCTGGTACTGGTATATATTGTAATAATAGTGGGTAATTAAAGCCTATCTGATGTTACCCGATAGGCTTTAATTGCCTTGATACTCAGTCTATAGGTAGTTATTAAAAAAACGTGTCGCGGCTACTGCGTAATCAGCGCGGCTAACTCGTGTTTCACCGTTAAAGGTCGCCGTTATAGTAGGGACTAAATCGTTAGCACCCTGTTGAACGTCAAACCTTGCGCCTAATATCCCTAATTGCAAGGCTCGTTGTACGTAACCTTTCATTTCTTGTGGAATATCAGCTTGGTCTGCTATCACTATCAGTTGCTCGCCATAAAGAGCTTTAATGTCACCGGTAAAGTTTTCTACATCCGATTGCAAAGCCAGTGACTGTACAAAAGAATAAGCTAACTCATTACGATTAACTGAGCCTTGTGGGTTAAAATGAGTACCATTAGTCAACATTACCGCATGTTGATCTTGTGCACCATTTCGTAAAGCGGCACCCTTTTCACTAACCGCATTAATAGCAGCAGTGTAAGTAGTATTTCCTGTAACATCAGCAAATGTGGTTGTTGTTGCCAAATTTGATTGACGAATACCAGCACCTAAGCTTAAAAAATCAGCTAGGTCTTGGCGGGTAAGGTTATTATCTGGTTCGAAACCTAGCGCATTTGCATCGACTAATTCTTCACTAACTGCGAATTCAATAAACGCTTTAGCAGGGTGGTTAGTCAAGTCATCAAGACCAAGATAACCGTCAGTTTTTATAATCTTAACTGTTACGTCAATATCACCAGGTACTGCATAACCATTGGTTAATCCAGTAGGGTCAAGCGCAACACCGGAAAGACTACCAATACCACCTGCTTTAAGTATCCAATCACCCGCTTCAGCTGGCGCTGTCACTGCAATGTTTTGACCTAAAACAGGTAAAGCAATACTTGACCCGTAACGTTTGCCCGAAGGACTAGTCAAGGTAAGTGCTACCGTATTATCATCAATGTTTGCTCGAACCATCACCATAGAAGCTTCAGCATTGACGGTCACAACAACACCTTTATTATCACCAACAGGACTAAACGGCACAGACATATCATCTTCTGACTGCACTGAGGTTAACGCTTTAGCATTAAAATCACGGTTGATTTTAGTTGTTTTGCCAAAGGCTAAACTTTTATCGACAATTGATTGTACTGCCGCGTAGGCATTGACATAACCTGCGCCTGCTTCCCACGTTTCTCTTCCTGGCATATTGGTTGCGGTTTCTTGCAATATTGACTTCACTTCACGCCACGTTAGGCTAGGGTTAGCTTCTAACATCAAAGCAACAACACCAGCAACATGTGGAGCCGACATCGACGTACCACTCATAGAAGTATAATAAGGTACGTGATTAGCTTCCATCACGTCGCTATCATCGGCAACACTCAAGGCACTTAAGCTAGATAATGAAGCACGGGTTGAAATAATATCAACACCTGGGGCAGTAACAGTAGGACGGTCTTCCCACTGAAAGAGCTCACCACCAACCGTAACTTCACCACCTTTACCTTTAACACCTCGTGAACTAAAGTCAGCTAATTTACCGTCTTTATCACCCGCTGCTACGGTAATGACCCAAGGCGCTTTTTTGAAGTTACCAGTGATTGTCGCTTCGCCACTACCCGAGTTACCCGCAGAGAAAACGACAATAATACCCGCATCTGATAACGTTTTAGTGACAACATTGGTTGGATGGTCAGGGTTAAAGTCAGTACCTGTATCACTTGTACTACCAAAAGAGTTTGAAATAACGCGAATATTATAATCAAATTGATGCGTCTTAGCGTAATCAAAACCACCAATAGTGTCTAAAATAAATAAACCAGCACCTGAGCCATAACCAATAATTTTTGCGCCAGGAGCAACACCTTGATATTCACCCCTGGACATCGCACCGTTGCCGCCAATAATGCCCGCAACATGAGAGCCATGACCACCAGCAATATCACTGTTTGCGATATCTTCTTGGTAAGTTATGGGTAAAATATCTGATAACGATTTTAGGTTAGTTTGTGCCAATACGTTTTGAACAACGTGGTTAGGAAATTTAATGTCGCTGTGCGTGCCATCAACACCCGAGTCATTAACCACAACACCGATACCACGTCCAGAATATGGCATACCGTTACTACGTAACGATTTATCATCACGTAAGCGGTCAACACTGGTAATTTGTGTTGCTCTATTATTTTCTAATGACAATGGTGCGTTGTAGTAAACAGAGCGTACTTTATTTGATTTATAAATAGCTTCTATTTGCGCCTTTGTTGCCGTTATACCGACAATAGGAAACTGCTTAAAGCTTACGCCACCAATAACACCCGTCGATTCAATAACGTTTAGCTGTTGTGCATTAATAGCTCCTTTACCTTCGAAAGTAACGATGACGTTAAAAACTTCATGTACTTCAGCAGTCGCCATCAAACCTTTCAGTTCAGGTCCGATAGATTTAGCGGCAATATTTAGCGACATGAAAGTTAAGCCTGCACCGATAAGGCCAGCGATTAATATTTTATTTTTTAATTGTGTTTTTAGCATTGGAATAACCCTTATATGTTTTGATACATCGAGCATGCCAAACATTAAGCTTTAAAATAATCAGGTAAAACCCCTACAAGGAAGAGGTTAATATACCTTGTTTATAGCAGTAGGTTGTTTTTGGCCGCATAACGGACCAATTCAGCAGCGTTGGCAACGCTCAATTTATCTAGCACTTTACCGCGATGGTTTTCTGCTGTTTTAACACTTATATCTAATGAACGAGCAATTTCTTTGGTGGTTTTACCTTCAATGATTAAATGAAAGACTTCACGTTCACGATTAGTTAGGTTTTTGTAGGGGTCTTGCCAATTTTCTGCTGGTTTGTTGTATTGTGATGCCAACACACTTGCCGCGTATTGGCTGTAATAGGTTTTCCCCGCAGCTAGTGCTTTTACCGCATCGATGAGCTCGTCACTCGCACTGTCTTTTAATAAATAACCAGAAGCACCCGCTCTAACCATATGAATGACGTACTCTTGTTCTTCATGCATAGTTAGCACTAACACTTTTGTGCCTGGCAGTTGGCCATTTAGGCGTTTAACCGCTTCCATACCGTTCAATCCTGGCATGCTAATATCGATAACGATAACGGTGGGTTTTAATTCCAGCGCTTTGCTCACTGCTTCAAGTCCGTCTGCTGCTTCAGCAACCACCTGAATATCATCATCTTTACTTAATAAACTGACCAGTCCATGACGTAAAATAGTATGATCATCTGCAATAAGAACACGGATCATCGGCCATTCCTCCCCGTTACCAATATCTTTATTTCACAGCCTTGTCCTGGCTGCGAAATTATTGTTAATTGACCACCGAAGGCACTTATTCTATCGCGCATTGCGCCTAAGCCAAAACCCTCAGGACTCGCTTCTTGATCTGCTTTCATTCCTATACCGTCATCTTTTATTTTAATCATTAAAAGATTGTCAGTCGCAATTAAGTTGAGAATAATTTTTTGTGCTTGTGCATGCTTAATCGCGTTGGTCAGCGCTTCTTGTATTACTCGAAACGCTAGGGTTTGAGTATCACTATCTAAAATACTGTCAACTTGATGATGAAATTCAATCGTCGCTTTTTCTGGGTCCGCCATAATACGCACTAACCAATCAAGGGCAGGAATAAGCCCAAGGTCATCTAAAATTCTGGGGCGCATTAAACGAGAAATCACGCGAGTGTCTGATAAGGCTTGACGTGCAAGATCGATACTCTCATCAAGCGCTATACTCTCGTCTCCTTTTTTAACTTGCTGCAGTTGATTAATCAAAGCCGTTAGCAGTTGTCCTACTCCATCATGTAATTCTCGAGCGATATGCTTGCGTTCATCTTCTTGCACTCGCCAAACGCGTTTTGCCAAACCACGCATTTGCTCATTACCCGAATAAAGCTGTTGTGATATTTGTTTTTGCTTTTCATTAAGTTGATTAACCATTTTAGCAATATTGGCATTATTGGTCATGGCGTGATAACTCCATTAATGAATCATTTAATTCAAAATAGTCTTGAGTTTCTATGAATTTACCAGAGAATTCTGGAGGTAAATTAACCTTAAGATGCATCAGCTTTTTAGTCACTTTTTTATAATATTTTGTTGGGTCTTGTTGATTGACAATCGCCAATTGAGCACGTAAACGATCAAATTGAAAACTGCGCCAATAATCGCCCATTTTTCTTAATAAAATATCGGCTGACCTTAGTGTGGCTTTTAAATCAAACCAAGCTCCTGCAAAATATTGTTGTACGGCTAAAAGCTCTAAATATTCAATATACTGATATTGTTGCAGGCTAAAATCAACGTTAGCTAGTGGGGTCAAATAAACGCTGATATCTTTGTTGCCTTGGTGTAGAGACTGTCTTGCCTGATAAATTAATTGGCGAATATAAATAGATTGATGAGCATGATCTAAAACCCTATTATTTTTATTTTCAATAACCGCTGTCAATAAACTCCCTACCGTCTGACTTTTTAAGAACTGAAATTTACTCATATGTTCTTTATTGCCATGATGCGAAACTATATCGTTTATGTTGGCTAAGTGCTTAGCCGCTTGCTCTTGGTCGCCCAGCTGTAATGACCAATCGGCTAACCATAGACCAAATTCAGCCATAGCTCTAACGTCATTAGCTTTAACAGCCGCTTGATAAGTCACCGTTAACTCTTCAATGCTCGCATAAAAATTACCTTGTAAAAAAGCGAGTTTTGTTAGGTAGCTACGTGAAACGATCGACTCTTCGGTAATATTGAGTTTTTCAGCATCGGTTAAAGTGTTGTTAAACAGGTGATAGGCATTGCGCCAGTTTCCCTTAGCGAGTTCCATCTGCCCCAAGTTTTGTCGTACATGGATAATGCCAATGGGAAATTGTACTTGCTGATATAGCTGCTCTGATTGACGCCAATAAACCAAGGCATGTTCTGGGTCAAGCAACATAAAATAAGTGAAGCCAATATTATTCATACTCTCTGCTTGGAGCATTAAGTTATTGAGTTCAACTCGAATATTTAACGCATGGCGATAATTTTCTAAGGCTGTTTGATACGAAGCTTGCTCTTCAGCCAATTTTCCTAGCTCATTATAAGTATTCGAAAGGCCCTCTTGATCGTCTAACTTCTGATAGATAGCTAAACTTTCTGTTAGGTATTGTTCCGTCTGCTGGTATTCGCCAACCGCTAAATGCATAGCGGCTAAGTTAGTCATAGTGGTCGCTGCATCGGCTAAGTTAGTTAGTTGTCTTCTAATTTTTAACGATTGTTGATAATAATCAAAGGCAAGTTCTGTTTCTCCTAACTGTTCATAAACAACACCAAAGGCATTTAGCGCCTCACCTTCTTGAACACGATTTTTTAGTTTTTTAGCGGTGATCAGTGCCTTAACAAAATATTCATTTAACGCTTTTTCAAAATCACCTTGTAAAAATGCCACTCTACCTAACATAAACCATGCACTAGGATGGTTTGGATCAATTTTTACCACTTCTTGTAATAAGACTTCCATTTTTTTATGTTGTTCAATTAAAAAATAGAACTCTGATAGCATCATCTTAAGTTCAGTGTTGTAAGGAAATGCATTCACTAAGCTTAAATAATCAGCTTGAGCTTGTTCGACTTTACCCGCTAAATCATTTAAGCGTGCACTCGCTAGTTTCGCCGTATAAGAATTAGTGGCGCTTAATGCTATCGCTTGGCTATAAGCCTGTTCGGCTTCCATGAATAAACCTATCGTCAGGTTTAATTCACCTTGTTGCAGCCAAGCTTGCGCAGCAGTAGGTTCTCTCACTAATATTTGGCTTAACACTTGCTGCGCCTGCTCAAAGTCACCCTTTAAAATAAGTGTTTTAATAGGAAATAAATCAACTAAAGGGTTTTCTTCAATCTCAATGGTTTTTTCGGCATTCACTTCTATGTCTAAACGCTGCCTAAATTTATCAACAAAATGTCGAGTCACTTCTTGCCAATCTTTCTTGTCATAAGGAGCTTTTATTAAGGTTTCGCGTTGAATATTAAAACCATCAACAGATACCAACTGAAACTGAATATCTTTAGCCTCAGAACCGGCAATAAAGGTTTGTGGGCTAATAAGCACGTCAATCTGCAGTAAGTCAGATATCAACTCCATATTAGCGTCATCAATGGGAGGTGTAATACCCAGTTGTGCTAATAGCTGGCTTAATCTCGATTGTTCAATCACCCTTAAGTTCTTAATATCGGTTAATTGGTAATTCAAATAGTTAGCAAAAGTTTGATCAAATGCGCCCTCTTGTGTCTGCAAAGGCAATATCGCCACCGCGTAATGATCGACCGCATTGGCTTTAATCGGTGTTTGACGATTCATAAACAAAACCACTGCGATGATAAAAAATACCATCATCGACATAACCGTCACTATTAACCGCTTTTTGCTGATAGGTTTATTATCTTTTTCTGCTAATAAACTAATATATTGATTCTGCGCATGGCTAATATTAGTGGGTCGGGATGCGGGATGCGGAGAAATGAGTGTTAATGACCATGACTTTAGAAAGGTAAACTCTTCTTTAACGGCCTTAAATTTAGGTTTATCTAACAACTTAGTCTGTAAAATTTCATCGACCGAGTGGCCACTAAATGGTAAACCGTGACAACATAATTGAAAGATCACTACACCTGCGGCATACAAATCAGTGGTTAAGTTTATTTTACCGGTTTGTAAATACTCAGGTGGCGCATAATAAGGTGTCCCTGAAACACGGTCAGCGTTACTTTCTTTATTAAAAGCAGACAAGCCAAAATCAGCAATAAAGAGCCGACCTGACTCATCTAACATGATATTTTCAGGCTTAATATCTTTATGAGTAACGCCCGCTTTTTCAGCAAAGGCTAAGCCATCTAATAATTGCTCAATAATTTGAAAAGTTTGTTCAGTTGTGAGTGAATTTGATGCAATAGCTTCTTCTAGACTGCTACCCGAAATCCAATCCATGGTTAAAAAGTGAACATCTTCATCTTGGTAGTATTCATGAACGCGGATAATATTGGGGTGACTTAATTGACGAACCAATAATAATTCTTTTTTAAAATCAGCAATGGTTTGCTTATCTTGACTCAGCGATGTGTTGAGGACTTTAATGGCGATAACGGTATCGAGCTGCTTATCATAGGCCCGGTAAACAAAACCATAACGGCCTTGTCCTTGCAGACTTTCAATTTCAAAACGACCAACAAGACACTCTCCAGCATCAAGCGGCTTAGATAAGGGTATTATTTGAGTCGCATTTAGCTGATCATCATCGCTATGTATTAACTTGGGTGATTTCGAATCGCTCATACAGCCTTTTTACTAATAATATAGTATTAGTGGCACAAATTAAGCAAACTACAGTCTTTTTCGCTAGATGTCCATATCGAGTTCTCATTAAGAATTAGTTGCAATGAATCAATAGATTGTTGCAGCAACATCACCTGAACGGTTGCTTCGAGTTGTTGGCTCATACTGCTTAAGATTTCTATATCCAACTCGGTCAGCACTTTATCAGACATTTTGCTGTCGGTATAAATAATTCCCACCACTTTATGCTCATAAAACAGTGGGATGCAGGCTAAAGCAGCAATTTTTTTCAGTTCAATGCTTTTACGAGCACTTAACAGTTCATGGCATGAAACATCCATGGCAACCACGTTTTGTCCGCTTTCAAAACAACGTGTTATCGCGCCAACACTGCCTTCAAACTCTGATAGTTTAAAATCATTTCGCTGCATACCATGGGCAATACTCACATTAAGTGAAGCTAACGTATCGCCAAGTAAGACGATACCGCGTTGAGTGCCCGTTAACATGATAATATTTTGCAATTGTTCAGAGAGATTTTGTTTTAAATGCTCGGTCAACGGTATTGAAGTAGGTGTTTGGCTACTCGACAACCGCCATGCATTGTGAGTAATTATCGCATCAACTTGTTTTGACGACTTAGTTTCAAAAAGACAATCGAGTTCGCCAATAGAAATAATCGCGTCATCTTTTAAAGTAGAATGGGTAATGGCTATACCATTAACTTTAGTGCCATTACGACTGCGCTCATCATCGAGTTGCCAAATTTCGTTTAAATGGGCAACTTTAGCATGCTGGCGAGAAACTGTTGGGTGATCAAGCAACAACTCACATTCGTGAGAACGCCCTAAACGGTAACCATTATCTTCATAAAGAAAACTTTCTATCGCTGGTTGGTCCGGATAACAAATTGTAATTTTAGCTGGCATAAGATCACCCTTAATTGAACACTATTTTGTCGATGCTATTTGATTAATCGCAAGCTGAACCGTAAGGTGTTGGCATAAGCCATAAGCTCGCCAGCAACATTATGAATATCTCGACTTGAACGCCAAACATCAGGAATATTTATACCTTTATTATCATTAATACGGCGATTAAAGTCATTAAGCTTACTACTCGCCATATGGTAATTGTTCGACAAAATAAGTTGGTTAATTTCATTTACATCTTGCAGTAACATTGAAAAAACCGCTGCATTTATTTTGGATGAAAAATCATTAAGTGCGGTTTGTAAATCGTTAAATTTTTGGTTAACAACAACCAACGGAGCCCGTAAATCGGCAACAATAATAAATTGTGAGAAACGCCCTGTTGAACCACGTGTTCTATAGCTACCGGCACCCATAGTCATAGTGATATCTTTAAACTCACCATTAAGTGGCGCTTTAAAGAATCGCAGCGGTGTACCCGCGGTATATTCTAAATTATGCGTATGTAAATCAACCGAAGCTAATCCTGAAAATGAAAAACCACTGTTCGCCAAAGGCTCAATGGTAATCATCATTGGAAATGCTGCAGAGGGAGAGATATTTAAGCCATCGGGTAAACGGTCAATAAAATCTAATGAGGTAACGTCAATAATTTCTGCCGTTAGTCCTAAACTCTCTTTCGTTAAACCAACTGCATTTTCAAATTGTAGAGTCATATCGGCAGAAATATTGCCTGGTAAATGAATAACCGCCTCGACCTTATTACCTTGTACGTTGACTGACACCGATTCAGAAGCGAATGAGATTGTACTGACCAACATAGCTGTTGATGTTAGTACTAAAGTAAGTAGCTTTTTTATATGCAACATATTTTGTCCTCTGGGTAGTAACCTGACAATGTCATCAGATTATTTTTTACACTGTTCTAACTAGAACCTACGTTGATCTACGTCAATTAGCAAGTTCTATGGTGCTTTTACTAACAACAAAACCAAGCCTAGTAAGGTTGGTTTTGTTATCGATGTTAATTATATAAATGTTAATTGTTAACAGTTATTTACGTAAATATCCATCATATAATCGACTAATGATAATGGCATAATCTCCACGCTTAACAACGCTGGCTGGTTCAAAGTATGCAACAACAGTTGGCGATAGGTCATAAGGTCCTTGTTCAATCGCGAAACGAACCCCGATTAATGACATATCTATTGCAGCCTGCACATAACTTTTTAGCGCTTCATTAATATCGCTTGAGTCCCTAATAGCAATACGTTCACCGTTATATTCAACGGTTATCTCACTACTAAAGTCTTTAACTTGTCTTTCTAATCCGAGTGCCTGTACCAGTGAATAAGCTAACTCTTGTTTATTCACCTTAGCGTGTGGTTGAAAACTATCACCATTAGAGATCATCACCGGTGCTTGGTTTTGTACTCGATCTTTAAGTGCTGAGCCAGTTTCCGTGACGGCATCAACAAAAGGTGCGTGTTTTGCGTTAACATCTGTAAAGACGGTTTTATTATCATTTAAGAAGCCACGGTGCTGCCTAATTGACATACCCATGACTAAATATTGCGCCAGCTCTTTACGTCTTAACTTAGCATCAGGACGATAAGATTGATCGTTTTTACTATCAACTAAACGCTCACTGACCGCAAATTCAATTGCTTTTTCTGCAGGATGTCCGGCAATGTCGTTTAACCCCTCGTAGCCACCTGAGGTTAAAATCGAAATATCACCTTCGATATATTCAGGAATACCAGGACCATTAGTGGTACCTGTTGGATCAGCTTGTACACCTGATAAAGAAGTGATGCCAAAGGCAGATAGTTTCCATTTCCCGGTTTGTGCTGGTGCAGAAACTCGCATGGTGCTACTTAGCACAGGCGTTGTTAAGTTACCAAAATAGACGGTACCGTCTGGAGCTTCCAATTTAAGTTTAACCAGATTGGCCAATGTTTCAGACGAAGCACTTATCCATGCGGCATCATCTTGAACGTTAAATAGATGGACTTCAGGTTCACCTACTGGGGTAAATAAAACGCTAAATGGCTCAGGTGCTTCATCATCAATAATAATCGCATTGGCATTAAATGTATTGAGATTGTTCACCGTTGCACTGTTTTGTTCGTTATAACCTAGGGCTCCAGCAACTGCTGCATATGCATTGACATGACCCGCGCCCACTTCCCAAGATTGGTAACCGGGCATATTAGTAGCGGTTTCTTGAAGAATAGTTTTTATTTGTAAATTGGTTAAATTGGGATTAGCTTCCCACATCAAGGCAATAATACCGGCAACATGAGGCGCTGCCATCGAAGTGCCTGAAATTCTTGTGTAAAATGGTAAGTATTCGTTTTCAATCACGCCAATATCATCGGCACCGCCATTAGAAGCGATATTGGTTTTAGCACGAGTCGAAATAATATCAACGCCTGGGGCAACAATAGTCACTTCATTGATATAAGTCCAAGCTGAACCGTCTGGCATACTAAAATTACCGTTTTCACCACGTTTACCACGCGATGAAAAATCGATTAAATCGCCTTGCTTGGTACTTGCACCAACAGAGATACCCCATGGAATTTGAGCATATGGATTATGCGTGTCTTCGCCTGAACCACTATTACCGGCAGCAAATACCGACATAATACCCATTCTGTGAGCTTTATAAGACGCTAAAGATATTGGACCTGCAGAGTCATATTTACCACTAGAGCCCCAAGAGTTACTCATCACTCGAATGGGCGAGTTAAAATCCCAAACGTGGGTAATAGCATAATCATAGCCGCCCAGCGCATCTAAAATAGAAAGACCCGCGCCCGAGCCATAACCAATAATATCAGCGCCAGGCGCCGCACCTTGGTATTTGCCGCCAGACTGAGTCCCCCAACCGCCGACAGTACCGGCACAATGTGTTCCATGACCAACATTTAAGTCAGTGTTACGTTGACCTTCTAGCCACATACCGTCAAAACCTGTTAAGGAAAGCGCTTGAGCATGGGTAACGCCTTGCACATTTTCAATCACTTTAACGCCATATTCTAAATCATCTAATGTTGCATCGATACCTGAATCATTAACAATAACGGTAACGCCCTTACCCGTGTATTTCATGCCATTGTTACTATCGAATGTGCTAGATTGCAGTTTTTCTACACCTGTTATCTGACGTGCTTCAGCATTATAATATTCTAATGAACGGTTAGCGAATATCGAACGAACACCTGGCATTGCCGCTAAGTGATTAATCTGACTGGCGTTTGCCATCACACCAACAATAGGTAGTGATTTAAACTGTACACCTTGAGTTAAACCAAGGTTTAATAAGCTTTGCAACTGGGTAGTTGTTAATGCATCAAGTTGATCATAGGAAACAACAACCATAGCACTGTCCGTTACTGTCATATTTTGTAATTGTTGCTCTAATTGAGAACCAATTACTGCAGCTGCGGTTGCACTTAGGCTGATACCTGCGATTGACATGGTTAATGCCATGTTCTTTATTGTTGCCTTCATACTTTATATCTACCCGTCTTTAAAAGTGTATTTTATTTACGCTATTATTTGACTAGATTTTGGCAAATAAGACCATCGGGAACAGCCCCTACTTTATATAAGGGAAAACCCCTAGTCGTTAATTTTCCAGATAAGTCATTAAGGAGATTTAAGCGGCGTTCTGTTTTAGCACAGCCATTTTATTCACCCTCTTAATCCATACGCTAATAAATGGCTTTGGTACTTTTAAACACCAAGCCACTACATCTGAAATAACATCACTTGAGACTTAATCAAGCGGACCGTTCAGTCATCATTTTTCTGGTGACCTAAGCTCAAATCAATCCCACTAATGACTCAACCATAAAGCGCTCATCTAACTAATCTCTCGCAACAACAATCGTTTTTTTAAGGATTGTACTTGTAAGGAAGGTAATACCATTACTGTTTTATTGACTGCTTGTTAAAGGTATATGCCTAATATCAGCGCTCATTTATGATGCATTGATTACTTACTCTGTTTTTGCACTCTATGTGTGCGTAATCGTCATTGTGTTGTGCACTAAAAGTCATCCGCGCAAGAGAAATAACAATAAAAGCTTTTAAAACAATGTGATAGATAAAGTAATAATGATGGCACTACCTTTGCTCTACGTAACTCAATCAATGATGAGTATTAAATAAACCTGCTTATTTAATTGACTCAATTTTAGGAGTGGTACATGAGCGGTCAAGAAGGTCTCAATATATTTTCATTCAAAGGTAAGATGAAAGCATTACATATGAGTTGGATAGCGTTTTTCATTACGTTTGCTGTTTGGTTTAACTTTGCTCCCTTGGTGTCAGTTATTGCTGATTCATTAGGGCTAACAAAAGCTGAAATAAAAACATTAATGTTATTAAACGTAGCGTTAACTATTCCAGCACGTGTTGTCATTGGTATGCTCACCGATAAATACGGTCCGCGCTTAACATTCGCGGTTTTGCTTGGTGTCTGTAGTATCCCTTGTTTTATGTTTGCGCTTGCAGATACGTTTGAACAAGCGGCACTTTCGCGCTTCTTAATAGGTTTTATTGGTGCGGGTTTTGTTATTGGAATCCGTATGGTTTCTGAATGGTTCCCCGCTAACGAATTAGGGACGGCTGAAGGCATTTATGGGGGTTGGGGTAACTTTGGTTCAGCCGCTGCTGCCATGTCACTACCTACACTAGCATTAGCCTTTGGTGGTGAAGATGGCTGGAGATACGCCGTTGCTTTTACCGGTGTATTAAGCTTGGTTTTCAGTGTTGTCTGGTATCAAAACGTAACGGATACACCTAAGGGTTCAACGTATTTCAAACCTAAACAAACAGGTGCAATGGAAGTGACCTCAACGGGCGACTTCTTCTTATTACTCGTTATGAAAATTCCTATGTATGGCGCTTTAGCTTTACTCACCTGGAAATTATCACCTGCCGGTGTCAGTTTATTAACAGAACAAAGTGCCGTCATTGCCTACATTAGCTTAGTGGTTTTGTTTGCCATTGAATTAAAACAAACCATTAAAGTAAACGGTCACTTATTTTCAAAACCGGTCGAAGAAATTCATCGTTACGAATTCAAGCAAGTGGCTGTGTTAAATGTGCTTTATTTTGCAACTTTCGGTTCTGAGTTGGCCGTTGTTTCGATGTTACCATTATTCTTCGCTGAAACATTCGAATTAAGCATGGTGTACGCAGCGATGTTAGCCTCTACTTATGCATTTATGAATTTAATGTCTCGTCCTGGTGGTGGTTGGCTATCAGACAAGTTTGGCCGAAAGAAAACCTTATTAATTTTAACAGCAGGTTTAGCTGTGGGTTATTTTTCCATGTCTGAAATCACCGGAGAATGGCCATTAGCCCTAGCAGTAGTAACAGCTATGGCTTGTTCTTTTTTCGTGCAAGCGGGTGAAGGAGCTGTATTTGCAGCAGTCCCCTTAATTAAACGTCGTTTAACGGGACAAATTGCCGGTATGACAGGCGCTTACGGTAACGTGGGTGCGGTGGTTTACTTAACCGTATTAACTATGGTTGATTACTCGACTTTCTTTATGGTGATTGCCGCTACCGCTGTGGTAGGCTTTATTACATTACTCTTTATGGTAGAGCCAAAAGGCACAATGACTGAGGTACGTGAAGATGGCACAGTTGAATTAATTAATGTCGGTCACTAAGCTAACATGACTGTTATCAATACAGACAAGCAAACGCTCCAAAGCACGGTTGTAGATTTACAACTATGCTTTGGTGGTTTTTCTCATAAAGGTTTAAAGGCAGAAAACCAAGACGCTTTTGCTGCTATTGTGCCAAAAAAGCTTGAATTACGCGCTAAAGGCGCGGTTGTGGCGATAGCAGATGGAGTATCGAGCGCAAGTAAAGCCGCTGAAGCTTCACAACTTGCGGTCACTCAATTTATTCAAGAGTATCTTGCTACGCCCGAAACATGGTCTACACAGAAATCTGCCGCTAAAGTATTAAGCAGTTTAAATAACTGGTTGTATTCACAAAGCGGATTTGTTGATGCTCTAGTTAATCAAGACTCGCCTCAATGGCTAACGACTTTTTCAGCGCTTATTGCTAAATCAAACACCGGTTATATTTTTCATGTTGGCGATACCCGTATAACAAAATATCGCCAGCAACAATTAGAAATTATAACCCGTGATCATAATCGTAAACAAATAGGGCAACAGGATTTATTAACACGCGCATTAGGTGCTGATAGCCATTTAGAAGTTGATGTTTATCAAGTCGATTTACAGGCAGGAGATTTATTCATGCTAAGTTGTGATGGTATTCATGACTTTGTTAGTAAAGCTGCTTTTAAAACACTCTTTGATTCATTGCCGTTATCACCCAATAAGTCTGACTTAGAAGCTCTTTCTGAAAAAATTGTTGCCACCGCACTTGAGCGCGGTAGTCATGACAATGTAACCTGCTTACTGGTTTATATTGACGCGATACCGAATCGGAAACTGGCAGAAATTGAACGCGACCTGAGTTCAAAAGCGATCCCTCCGGCATTAAAAGTTGGTCAAAAGCTTGATAATTACCTCGTTAAAAAAATAATACACGCCAGTATTCGTTCACACTTGTATTTAGTCGTCGATGTTAAAACAGATAAGCCTTATGTGTTAAAAGCACCCTCTGCTAACTTTTCAGATGACGCCTTTTATTTACAAGGTTTTATGCGGGAAGCTTGGGTGGGAGAACGCATTAAACACGTTAATGTCATGCGTGTATTATCTGCTAAAAAAGACAGCCAGTTTTTATACCATGTATGTGAATACATTAAAGGTCAAACCCTGGGTGAATGGTTACATGACAACCCTAAACCTAGCATTGCGCAGGTCCGCGATATAATGAAACAAGTGATCGGCGCATTACGATCATTTCAACGTTTAGATTTAGTTCACCGCGACTTAAAGCCCGACAATATTATGATCGATGAATATGGTCAAATTAAATTGATTGATTACGGCACCGTATTTGTCGCTTCACTTGATGAAAACCAAGAAACAATAAAAGAACAAGTGCCACACGGTTCATTAAATTACATTGCGCCTGAAACCTTATTGCATATGCAAGCTGATTATCAAAGTGACCTATTCTCATTGGGGGTTATTTGTTATGAAATGTTATCTGGTGAACTTCCTTACAAACCAATGCAACGTGCTGAAGTCACCATTAAAAATTATAACGACATACAATATCGTAGCATTAAACAGTTTCGACCAGAGCTGCCCTTGTGGTTAGATTTAAGCCTTCAAAAAGCAACAGCTGCAGACCCAAGACAGCGCTATAGAGCCTTTTCAGAATTTTTTAGTGATTTAAATAAACCGAGTTCATCTGCCGTTGAAGAATACAAAAACCAACCCTTGTTAAAGCGTGATCCTATCTTTTTTTGGCAATTAGTATCAACCTTATTGTTTATTGCCTTGATGGTATCTTTAATTAATTAACCCGTTCCCCTTTGCACTTACCGCTGATGATTATGGTGCACACCTCTGGTGCGTTGATGCCTTCACTGCAGTGCAAAATCGCTGTTACAACTCACACCTAAATAACTATCTGACTGAATTTATTGAGAAAACTACTTGGTTCGTTTATTGCTAATAACAAATCATTATCTAATTCTGCTAATACAGCAGTAATTTAAAGAAGTAGGGTTCCAAAAATGAGTACACAACCTCAGAAGATCGTCGTCGTTGGTAATGGCATGGTTGGCCATCACTTTGTTGATGAAATGGCGAAACATGCCGGCTATGAAATTACCGTTCTATCAGCTGAAGACCGTTTAGCTTATGACCGCGTTCACTTATCAGAGTACTTTTCTGGAAAAACTGCTGATGATTTAGCCATGACTACGCCAGCATATTACAACGAAATAGGCGTTAATTTTTTTACCAACGCAAAAGTCACTGATATTGATAAAGCTGCAAAAACTGTTACGACTGAGTCGGGTGACATTTTCGCTTACGATAAATTAGTTATGGCGACAGGATCATACCCCTTTGTTCCCCCTATTCCAGGTAAAGAACGTGACCATTGTTTGGTTTATCGTACTATTCAAGATTTAGAAGACATTCAAGCGTCAGCTAAAGCGGGTAAAGTTGGTGTGGTTGTTGGTGGGGGGTTATTAGGTTTAGAAGCCGCTAACGCCCTTAAAGAACTAGGCCTGCAGACACACGTTGTAGAGTTTGCCCCACAATTGATGGGTGTGCAATTAGACAAAGACGGCGGCGCTTTATTGCGTTCAATGATCGAAGGCATTGGTGTTCAGGTACATACACAAAAAGCCACCAATGAAATTGTCGACGGTGAAGAATGTGTTCACCGAATGAATTTTGCCGATGGAACACATTTAGAAACTGACGTCATCTTATTCTCAGCCGGTATTCGCCCCTATGATAATTTAGCACGTGAATTTGATTTAGCGGTTGGCGAGCGAGGCGGCATTGTGGTTGATAACAACTGTAAAACCTCTAACGAAAATATTTACGCTATTGGTGAGTGTGCTTTGTGGAATAACTTTATTTTTGGCTTAGTGGCGCCAGGTTACACTATGGCTAAAGTGGCCGCCGATAACATTATTGGCGGTGAACAGCAGTTCACTGGTGCAGATATGAGCACTAAATTAAAATTAATGGGTATGGATGTAGGATCGATCGGCGATGCTCATGGCCGTACTCAGGGTTGTAAAAGCTACGTCTATTCAAACCAACCTGACCAAATTTATAAAAAAATAGTGGTCAGTGCCAATGGTAAAGAATTAATAGGTGCGGTTTTAGTCGGTGATACCAGTGAATACGATACCTTATTGCAATACGCATTAAATGGTATTGAATTACCAGAAAATCCTGACGGTTTAATTTTACCCAGCTCAGGCGAAAAACCTACCTTAGGCGTGGATGCTTTACCTAATACTGCAACTATCTGTTCATGTTTGAATGTCACCAAAGGCGATATTATTGCTGCTATTGATTGTGGCGCCGTTGATGTCGGTGAAGTAAAGTCTTCAACGAAAGCAGGAACAGGCTGTGGTGGTTGTGCCGCCTTATTGAAAAAAGTAACAGATCACGAATTAGAAAAACGTGGGGTAGAAATTAGCACTGACCTTTGCGAACACTTTGCTTACAGCCGTGTTGAGTTATTTCACATTGTGCAAGCAGAACAAATTAAAACCTTTGACCTGTTAATAGAAAAACACGGTTCAGGTCTAGGCTGTGAAATTTGTAAGCCAGCAGCAGCGTCTGTTCTCGCTTCGGTGTGGAACGATTACATATTAAAACCCGACCATGTATCACTGCAAGACACCAACGATGTCTTTCTAGGTAATATGCAAAAAGATGGGACTTATTCTGTCGTTCCCCGTATGCCAGGCGGTGAAGTAACCCCAGATAAGTTAATTGTTATTGGTGAAGTCGCTAAAGAATATAACCTATATACCAAAGTAACAGGCGGCCAACGTATCGACTTATTCGGCGCACGTGTTGACCAATTACCGGCGATATGGAAACGCTTAATTGATGCAGGTATGGAAACTGGTCATGCCTATGGTAAATCGTTACGTACGGTTAAATCTTGTGTTGGCAGCACTTGGTGTCGTTACGGCCAACAAGACAGCATGGCAATGGCCATTTTCTTAGAAGATCGCTACAAGGGCTTGCGTTCTCCTCATAAAATTAAGTTTGCGGTTTCGGGCTGTACACGCGAGTGTGCTGAAGCACAAAGTAAAGACATTGGTATTATTGCTACTGAAAACGGCTGGAACTTATACGTCAGTGGCAATGGCGGCATGAAGCCTCGCCATGGCGACTTATTCGCGACTGATTTAGATGATGAAACCTTAGTGAAATATATCGATCGTTATTTAATGTTTTATGTGCGCACCGCAGATCGTTTAACCCGTACTTCTGTCTGGTTAGAAAACCTAGAAGGCGGCTTAGCCTACATGGAGAAAATAGTTAAGGACGATCACTTAGGGATTAATGCTGAATTAGAAAAGCAAATGCAAAATGTTGTTGATACCTATCAATGTGAGTGGAAAACAACCATCGAAAGTGAAGAGCAATTAAAGCGTTTTCGTCAGTTTGTTAACTCTGACACTGTCGATGGCAACATCGAATTCGTTACTGAGCGTGATCAAATTAGACCCGCTCAAGGTGATGAGAAAAAATATGGCGTTCAAATTCAAGCCGTTGATTTAACACCTTCATAAATACGTTTACGAATAAGGAAAATAAAATGACAACAGAAAATAGCTGGCAAACCATTTGCTCAACCAGTGATTTAATTAAAAATTCAGGTGTTTGTGCATTATTAGCAAACAAAGAACAAGTGGCTTTATTCCAAGTAGGCAAGGACACCGTTTATGCTATTTCTAACTTTGATCCCTTTGGTAAAGCAAACGTTTTATACCGTGGTTTAATTGGTGAAACTAAAGGTAATATTTACGTTGCTTCACCCTTATTAAAACAGCGCTTTGTTTTAAATTCAGGAGCCTGTTTAGATGATGATACCTTAGCGATTAAAACCTACGAAACACGAGTTACTGATGGAAAGTTAGAAATATTTGGTTAAGGATTTCATCCTTTATTTTCATAAAAATCCTAGCAAAGTCAACAATGCTGGGATTTATATTTTTTTACCATTCATCATTAAATTTAAGCCTAATATGACTCACTTAGCATCGGCTACAAAAATGTCAGCATACGCGAAGATTAGTTATCCCAATCCTACATGCTAACGTGTTTAAAACAGTTAATACTGGAAGAGGTTATTTTGGTGCATCTCTGCATCAAAAACTAATAAAAACGAGTATAGAAAACAAAAGTAATAACTTAACCAATTGATATTAAATAAATTAAACTTCTGGTGTGAATTATGCTTTAATATTCTAAATATACTTAATTCTTGATTTTAATTTGAATAAATTGAAAAATAAAACCTTGTCTTTGCCTAATAAAAATACCATACATCAGGATGTTCCTTCAGGATTAAAAGTATTGCTTGCCGAAATAAACCATGCAAAAGCAAAGGTATTAATGAGCGTACTGATAAATGAGCAATATGATATCTATCATGTTGCTCATTCTGGCGTACCTTTATTAAGAGATGTTAAACAGCTAAACCCAGACGTTATCATTATTGATATAGAATCTCCAAACAGAGATATGCTTGAAAACCTTAATAAAATTTCTCAATTCGCCCCTAAACCTATCGTAGTTTTTTCAGAACAACAATGTGCCAATACTACCATTAATCAGATGGTCAAATCAGGGGTTAGTGCTTATGTGGTAGGGGAAGTTAACCAAACAAGAGTGAAGTCAATTATTGATGTGGCTATTGCGAGATTTGAGCTTTTTCAAGGACTAAAACAAGAACTTGCTGACACTAAACAAAAATTGTCTAGTCAGAAAAGTATCGATAAAGCTAAACGTTGGTTAATGGAAACAAAACAACTGTCTGAAATAGATGCGTATCACTTCATTCGAAAAATAGCGATGGATAACAGCCAAAAAATGGATGATGTTGCCAAAAATATCCTTTCTGTTGCTAGCATTTTTTAGATATTTAAAGACGTGTTAAAAAATTGTAGAGAATATCAATTATGCTTAATATTGAAAAAAAAAATATAACCCTTGGCTTTATGCCATTAACAGATAGTGCACCCTTAGTCATTGCTCATGAAATGGGATTTTTCGAAAAATGGGGGCTTAACGTAAACCTAACCAAACAAAATTCTTGGGCCACATTAAGAGATAAATTGCATAGCGGAGTTATTGACGCCGCCCAAATGTTAGCCCCTATGCCCATTGCCTGTAACTTAGGTTTACACAGACAAAAGTCAACCGTGATTGCCCCTATGATATTGAGCCGTAACGGTAATGGCATCACGTTATCGACTAAACTCTACCAAAAAATATTATTACAACACAATACCAATGAGATCAGTATGCCATTTTCGGCCAATATATTGAGACATGAAATAGAGCAACGAAAAAAAGAAGGTAATAAATTAACCTTCGCTGTCGTTTTTCCTTATAGCTGTCATCATTATCAACTTATTGAATGGCTAAAGAATAGTGATATCGATCCATCAGACATTAATTTATTAATTGTACCTCCTTCAAACATGGTGCCTTCTATGCATTCAGGGGATCTTGATGGATTTTGTGTCGGTAGTCCTTGGAATGCTAAAGCGGTTCGAGAAGGTGTTGGCATCACAGGTGTTACTTCTTCTGACTTATGGGAAGATTCACCTGAGAAGGTGCTTGGATTAATGTCTGATTGGCAAGTTAAGCACCCAGAAACAACATTTGCCTTAATATCTGCTTTATATGAAGCATGCCAATGGCTTGAAAATATTCCCAATCGCTTTGAAGCAGCGAGGTTATTGAGTCGTGCAAAGTATTTAGACACACATATCGACGTAATTGCGCCTTCATTAATGGGAAGTTGCCTAACCCTTAACAATACATCACCACGTAAAGTAGAAAGTTATCAACAATTTTCGACATTAGGTGATCCCACATTCAATAGGCCAGCACATCATTACGGTGAAAACATTGCCAAATTAATGCAAGCGTGTGGGCACATAAACAGACAACAAATAACGGATCTAGACATTGCTTCGATCTACAGGGAAGATATTTATCAAGCTGCTATATACAAGAATAAGTAGAGCCCTTATTAAAATGGAGTATCTGCCTGCAGCTCTATAGACACCAAAATAGTGCAAATACTTATCACTGTTGGAGCAAAATATTTAATCATAAACACATAAAACAAAGTAAACCACTGATTTTAAATACAATTAATAAATGGCACTAATTGTGCTTCATAGTTAATAGCGTTTTCATGTTCATTCAATCAACAGCGGTTGTTTTAACGATAAAGTGAAAATTGACTCAAAACTTATTTCGTTAAAACTAATCGCACTGCAACGACGTAGTCATTGTTAGTTTGGCATTGAAGCCCACAGTACTCGGATTGTATCCGAAGTACTGTGGGCTTTTTTATTTGGAGAAAGGTATGTTGAAAACAACTTTAAAAAATGAATATAAAAAATTATGCCGTACTGTAATTGCAGGACTATGTATTTCTGGCTCCCTACTGACTTCGTCTTTACAAGCAGCAGAGCTAGGCTACCCAGAAAAAGAAGAACTTAAATTTGGCTTTATTAAATTAACTGACATGGCCCCCATCGCGATTGCTTATGAAAAAGGCTTTTTTGAAGATGAAGGACTATACGTCACGATTGAATCACAAGCGAACTGGAAAGTATTGCTTGATGGCGTTATAGATGGTCGTTTAGATGGTGCTCACATGCTTGCTGGCCAACCCATTGCAGCAACGATTGGTTACGGGACTAAAGCTGAAATCATCACACCTTTTTCAATGGACTTAAATGGCAATGCGATTACTGTTTCTAATGAAATTTGGAAGCAAATGAAGGTCAATATTCCTAAGCAAGCCGATGGAAGACCTGTTCATCCGATTAAAGCGGATGCCTTAAAACCTGTTGTAGAAAAGTATCTTGATGAAGGTAAACCTTTCAACATGGGTATGGTGTTTCCAGTGTCGACACATAACTACGAGTTACGCTATTGGTTAGCGGCTGGTGATATTCATCCTGGATTTTACGCTCCTCATAAAGGTGATACATCAGGAAAGATTGACGCACAAGTGCTGTTGTCAGTAACCCCTCCTCCACAAATGCCAGCCACAATGGAAGCCGGCACTATTTATGGTTATTGTGTAGGTGAACCTTGGAACCAACAAGCCGTATTTAAAGGCATTGGTGTGCCGGTCGTTACCGATTATGAAATTTGGAAGAACAACCCAGAAAAAGTATTTGGTATTACTAAAGCCTTTGCTGAAACATACCCAAATACCACCATTCGTTTAACACGCGCACTAATTCGTGCCGCTAAATGGTTAGACGACAACAATAATGCTAATCGTCCAGAAGCAGTGAAAATTTTATCTCAGTCAAACTATGTTGGTGCTGATTACGACGTTATCGCAAACAGCATGACAGGGACTTTCGAGTACGAAAAAGGTGATGTGCGTTCAGTACCTGACTTCAACGTATTCTTTCGCTACAACGCCACTTACCCTTACTACTCTGATGCTATTTGGTATTTAACACAAATGCGTCGTTGGGGACAAATTAGCGATGACAAACCTGATAGTTGGTACAAAGATATTGCCGCACAAGTTTATCGTCCTGATATTTACATGGCTGCAGCGCAATCATTAGTTGATGACAAGTTATTGTCTAAAAGCGACTTTTCAGACTTAGTCGGTGAAGACGGTTTCCGTACTCCTCAAAAACACTTTATTGACAACATTGTTTATGACGGTACTCAACCAAACGCCTATATAAACAAGTTTAAAATTGGCCTAAAAGCTGGTGACAAACTTTAGAACCTTGTCGTATTTTAGCCAGTACTTTACTGAGTAGTTATGCGCCGTCAATTAACTGGCAGCGCATAAAGGAGAACAAAAATGACGGCTGTAATTAATAAAAAAACATTAGGTATTGTGCCAATGAGTAATAACAAAATAATCGGGTCCTTTATTTCAGAAAAGGCACAAGCGTTGATATTACCTATGGCCGGTATCTTCTGTTTTATGCTGCTATGGTCGTTTACGGCAAGTAGCATTGATACTTCGCTCGGAAAATTCCCTGGACCCAGTGCAGTGGCTACTCAAGTAGTTAATTTAATTGATGAGCATAATGCTGAACGCGACAAAGAAGATGCTTTTTATATTCGCCAGGACGTACGAAATAAAGTGCGTATGGCAAAAGATCCAAGCTATCAAGCTAAAATACGAGTTTATACTGGTAAAGAAACATTTTTAGACCAAATATTCACCAGTTTAGTGACGGTAATTAGTGGCTTTTTAGTGGCTGCTGTTGTTGCTATTCCCTTAGGTATTGCCATTGGTTTAAGTAAAAATTTAAATACGGCAATAAACCCTATTATACAAATTTTTAAACCCGTATCTCCTTTGGCTTGGCTACCGATAGTAACCATGGTAGTCAGTGCACTTTATGTATCCCCTGATCCTATGTTTGCTAAATCATTTATCACCTCTTTAGTCACAGTCACTTTATGTAGTCTTTGGCCTATGGTCATCAACACTTCTTTCGGTGTGGCCTCAATAAATCAAGACTGGGTAAATGTCAGTAAAGTATTAAGCCTGCCTAAACACGTGCATATTCAAAAAATTGTTTTACCTGCTTCCATTCCTGCCATTTTTACTGGCATGAGAATGTCATTAGGTATTGCTTGGATGGTACTTATTGCAGCTGAAATGCTGGCACAAAATCCAGGGTTAGGAAAATTCGTTTGGGATGAATTCCAAAACGGCAGCTCGCAATCTCTTAGTCGCATTATGACCGCAGTATTAACCATAGGTCTTATTGGCTATATGCTTGACAGAACCATGCTGCAACTGCAAAGAATGTTGTCTTGGGACAAATCAAGCTCACAACTTTAGCCAATATAGGATTAAGGAAATCACATGAGTATTATTTTAGACATCAGCAAAGTAGATATGGTATTTCCAACCCCTAAAGGCGACTTTACCGCGTTAAAGGGTGTTGATTTACAAATCAAAAAAGGTGAATTCATTTCACTTATAGGTCATTCAGGTTGTGGTAAATCAACCGTATTGAATATTGTTGCCTGTTTGCACAGAGCAACATTAGGTGGCGTATTATTAAATAACAAAGAAGTAACAGAACCCGGCCCTGAACGTGCTGTTGTTTTTCAAAACCATTCATTATTGCCTTGGTTAACCGCCTATCAAAATATTGAGTTAGCGGTAAAACAAGTTTTCAAAAATAAAATGTCTTCAAGCGAAATGAAAGAATGGATCGAACATAACTTACGTTTAGTTCATATGGATCATGCAAAAGACAAACGTCCTGACGAAATTTCGGGCGGTATGAAGCAACGTATTGGTATTGCCAGAGCCTTAGCAATGAAACCAGAAGTACTTTTGATGGATGAACCTTTTGGTGCGCTCGACGCTTTAACGCGAGCTCATATGCAAGACTCATTAATGGAAATTCAGCAAAAGCTTAACAACACCGTCATCATGATCACCCATGACGTAGATGAAGCTGTTTTATTATCAGATCGCATTGTCATGATGACCAACGGGCCAGCCGCGACAATAGGCGAAATATTAGACGTCAACTTACCTCATCCAAGAAACCGTTTAGCGCTAGCAGAAGATGTTGAATATAACCGGTTGCGCTCAGCTGTTTTAACTTTTTTGTATGAAAAACAAAGAAAAGTTGAAGTTATTCCTACAGCTAAAACAACTGAAAAAGCTGAAGTAAAACAAAAGACGTCCAGTGTTGCTTAATACATTTCGCTAAATTGAAAAATTATAAAAATAATTTAAAAAACTTTAAGGGATAAACCATGAAAAACGTTGATAAATTCTCAAAAATTACGGCAGTGATTTTGTTAGCAAGTGCCAGTGCTTCAGCAACAGCAAATAGCGAGACTAAAGCTAAGGCCAGTATAGATTTAAACTTGCGATATGAAACAGTTGATCAAGACAATACCAAAAAAGATGCCTCAGCGTTAACGCTAAGAACTCGTCTAAATTACACCAGTGCTAGCTACAATAATTTTACCGCAGTTGTTGAATTTGAAGACTCACGCCAATTGGCGGGTATTAACAAGTATAACGATGCCGTGGGTAATAATACTGAATATTCTGTTATTGCCGATCCAGAAACGACTGAATTAGACCAAGCTTATGTGCAATACAAAAAAGATGGGATCACCGCTAAAGTCGGTCGCCAAGTACTGACCTTAGATAATCATCGTTATGTTGGGCATGTAGGATGGCGTCAAGATAGACAGACATTTGATGCCGCGACCATAACTTATGACGCATTAGACAATGTAAAAATGAGCTATAGCTACATTAATAAACGTAATCGTATTTTTTCCAATGAAAAAGATTTTAATGCAAAAGACCATTTACTTAACCTCGCCTACAAAACCAGTTATGGCAAACTAACTGTTTACAGCTATCTCTTAGAAGTTGATGAAGGAACCGCTAATAGCTTAGATACTTTCGGGGTGAGTTTTAACGGTAAAAAAGACAAGTTTTCATATTCAGCCGAATTTGCTACTCAAGATTCAGAAAGCGGCGCAACTGACTACTCTGCAAGCTATATGGCCATAGAAGGTGGCTATAGCTTTGATGCGCTAACCCTTAAATTAGGTGCAGAAGTTCTGGGCAGTGATGATTCAATGGTTGGGTTTTCAACACCACTGGCGACACTGCATAAATTTAATGGTTGGGCAGATCAGTTTTTAGGCACACCAAAAGAAGGCTTGGTTGATCTTTATGCCTCTGTGTCAGGTAAAGCATTCGGCGGCGGTTGGACAGTGACAATTCATGATTATTCTGCTGATGAATCAACCGATACGGTTGATGATTTAGGCAGCGAAATTAATGCCGTTTACGCGAAAAAATTCGCTAATAATTATAAGGCAGGCTTAAAGTATGCGGCTTATTCAGCAGGCGATTCTACTGCTGGTAAAGTTGATACCGATAAAATCTGGCTTTGGGTAAGTGCAAATTTTTAGCTATCCAAAAACACTTATAATGATAACGCTCTACAGGTTTGTTAAGCGTTATCACAAATTGTAACCCCATGTCACTATTGCAGCAGGTAAATAAAATTAGCTCAAGTAACCAACAAATCATAGAGAAACAAAAAGTTGTCGTGGTCGGTAACGGCATGGTCGGTCACCACTTTGTTGAGCAATTGGCTCAATTGAACACAGCTGTTCAAGCCATTGAGATAACCGTTTTGTCAGCAGAGCCTCGCCTTGCTTATGACCGTGTTCACCTTTCAACATACTTTAGCGGTAAAACAGCGGCAGATCTGGCCATGGCTGACGAAAAAACTTACCAAGATTGGACGGTAAATTTTCAAACTAATGCCAAAGTTGTTGATATCGACCGCAGCAATAAGCATGTTGTCACGCAAAACGGCCAAGTTATCGCTTATGACAAACTCATCTTAGCCACTGGCTCTTATCCTTTTGTACCGCCTATTCCAGGAAAAGACCGCGAGCATTGTTTGGTTTATCGCACCATAGACGACTTAGATAAGATTCAGGCCAGCGCAAAGGTCAGTAAAGTAGGGGTAGTTATCGGCGGTGGTTTACTCGGCCTTGAAGCTGCAAATGCGCTAAGTCACTTAGGCTTAAAAACCCATGTCGTAGAATTTGCGCCACAATTAATGGGGGTGCAAATTGATGCGGGTGGCGGTCGCTTATTAAAAGAAAAAATTGAAGCTTTGGGTGTTGAGGTGCATACATCAAAAGCCACCAGCGTAATTGAAGACGGCGAAAACTGTCGTTACAAGCTTTGTTTTAGTGATAATACCGAGCTAGAAGCTGACCTTATTTTATTCTCCGCAGGTATTCGCCCTTATGACAACCTAGCCAAGTCATTCGCACTTGAAATGGGAGAACGAGGCGGTATTGTGATTAATAACCACTGCCAAACTTCAGATAAAAATATCTATGCTATTGGAGAATGTGCCCTCTGGAACAACTTTATTTTTGGTTTAGTGGCGCCGGGTTATCAGATGGCTAAAGTGGCGGCAAAACATATTATGGGTGAACAAGCCTTGTTTACCGGTGCCGATATGAGTACTAAATTAAAACTCATGGGGGTTGAAGTAGGATCAATAGGTGATGCACATGCAAAAACAACCGGGGCAATAACTTATACCTATCAAAATCAACCGGCGGGCGTTTACAAGAAAATTGTTATCTCTAATGATAAAAGCAAAATGCTTGGTGCGGTATTAATTGGTGATACCCGTGAATACGATACGTTATTGCAATATATGCTTAATGCCATAAATTTACCGGCATCACCCGAAGCGCTGATATTGCCTTGGTCAGGTGAAAAGCCAACATTAGACGTTGGTGCACTACCTGATAGCGCCATTATTTGTTCATGTCATCAGGTTACAAAAAGCCATATTATTAGCTCAATCGATCAAGGAGCTTGTACCCTAGATGATATTAAAATTTGTACTAAAGCCAGTAGCGGATGTGGCGGTTGTAGCGCTTTATTGAAAAATCTGGCTGAGGCAGAATTTGCAAGCCGTGCTGTGAAAGTTAAACAAGATATTTGTCTAAATGTCATCGAATAAAATTCGAACATAAATAAATAAACAAAACATCCCATATAAAGCGGGCTGTATATCATTCTCTGTTTTAAAGGTAAATTTTATGAGTTGTTCTCAATCCTCACATATTGTTCAATCAACTTGTGCATACTGTGGTGTAGGTTGTGGTATTGATATTACCGTTAACAATGGCAAGGCCAGTGCATTAGTCGGCACTATAGAGCACCCAGCCAACTTTGGACAACTGTGCGTTAAAGGTACCAATTTATTAGCCACCACAGATTTAACCAACCGCTTGCTTGAGCCACAAATAAATAATAAAACGGTTGATTGGTCAACGGCGACAAATCATGTTGCGGATAAATTAACACAAATTATTAAAGAGCATGGCCCTGATGCCGTGGCTTTTTATGTCTCAGGACAGCTACTGACTGAAGATTATTATCTGGCGAATAAATTAATGAAAGGCTATATAGGTTCAGCTAATATTGATACCAATTCACGCCTTTGCATGTCTTCAGCGGTTGCCGCTTATAAGCGCAGTTTCGGTGAAGACGTTGTACCATGTAGCTATGACGATTTAGACAGCACAGAGCTGTTATTAATTACCGGCTCAAATGCCGCTTGGACTCACCCGGTATTATTTCAACGTATTGAACGTGCTAAAAAACGTAATCCAGCGATGAAAATTGTGGTTATTGACCCGCGTAAAACCGCAACCTGTCAAATAGCTGATTATTTTTTACCAATAAAGCCTGGCACTGACGCAGCCTTTTTTAACGGTCTATTAAATTATTTAAGCACTAACAATGGCTTAAATAATGACTATATCGAGCAACATACCCAAGGTTTCGAACAAGCTTTATTAGCAGCAAAAAAATGGTCACTCGCTGAAGTATCAGACTATTGCGATCTTGACCAACAAACCCTTGCCAGTGTCTATCAACTATTTGCCAACACTGAAAAAGTACTCAGCTTTTATTCCATGGGCATCAACCAGTCAAACTCAGGCACGGATAAGTGTCAAAGCATTATTAATTGTCATTTAGCCACCGGAAAAATAGCCAAAGACGGTTGTGGACCTTTTTCTATCACAGGTCAACCCAACGCTATGGGCGGTAGGGAAGTGGGAGGTTTATCTAATCAATTAGCCGCTCATATGGATATTGAAAACCCTGAACACCGCTCAACAGTGCAACGTTTTTGGCAATCCCCCACTATCGCTGTTAAAGCAGGTTATAAGGCGGTTGATCTGTTTGACGCTATCGATGAAGGTAAAATAAAAGCGGTCTGGATAATGGCAACTAACCCGATGGTAAGCTTGCCCGACGTTAAAAAAATAGCCCAAGCATTAAATAAATGTGAATATGTTGTGGTCTCAGACTGTGCTGAAAACAATGATACGTTAGACTTTGCTGATGTAAAACTACCGGCAACGCCATGGCTAGAAAAAAACGGTACCGTTACCAACTCAGAGCGCCGAATTTCGCGCCAAACTAATGCTATAGCTCCGAGCGGACAAGCAAAGCACGACTGGCAAATTATTGCGGACGTTGCCACGGCCATGGGTTTTTCAGGCTTTAACTATTCACACGTTAGTGAGGTATTTAGAGAATTCGCTCAATTGTCAGGTTTTGAAAACAATGGCAAACGTGTCTTTGATATTTCTGCATTTTCAGCCATTACTCCACGACAGTATAACCGTTTAAAGCCTCTGCAGTGGCCCGTTAATGATACCTATCCTGAAGGTAAAAAACGTGTTTATGAAGAGGGGAAGTTTTCTACCCCTTCAGGTAAAGCTGTCTTTTTTCCTATTACGCCACGCCAGCCAACTCAAAAATTATCCGCTAAATTTCCCTTTAGGTTAAACAGTGGTCGATTAAGAGATCAATGGCATACGATGTCTAGAACCGGTAAATCTCCTCAGCTCACCGCTCATACCGATAAATGTTACCTTTATATTAATCCTGATGACGCGGCGCGATTAAGCATAATAGATGATGAAATAGTCAATATTTCATCAGAAACAGGGCAAGCAAAAGTGCATGCAAAGTTAGATAAAAACCAACGTTCTAATGAATGTTTTATGCCTATTCATTGGAATAAGCAATTTGCGTCTAGCGCAAATGTTAACAACTTGTATGCGAGCATTACCGACCCATTTTCTGGTCAACCTGAAATAAAGCATGGGGCGATAGCATTAAGCAAAACAGACTTTACCCAGTTTGGTCAACTTCATCTTAGCGAAGAATTTATCGTGCAATGCAAAATGAGTAATGACTTTTGGAATAAAGCACGCACCCATTATGGCCTCAGTTATCAATTTGCTAATATTGAATTTGAAAATGACCTTTTAAATTGGTGTCAAACAAGCAGCCATATATCTGGTGAGTGGCACCAATTTAGCCAAGCAGGCACCTCTTACATTATTTGCTTACAAGCCAATAAATTAGTTTTCTTGTGTTATGTGTCAACAACACAGCCCCGTATTGAAAGCGCATGGCTTAATTATGCTTTTGGTCAGTCATCTTTAAGCGAAGCCAATATTAAATCTTTACTCGCAGGGACTTCAAGTGAAGCGTTCGCCAAAGGTAAACAAATTTGCAGCTGCTTTAATATTGGTGAAAAAGACATTGTAGGCGCCATTAAAGGCGGCTGTAGTTCTGTTGAACAATTAGGAGAGGGGTTAAAATGTGGCACAAACTGTGGTTCATGTAAATCAGAATTAGCTGCATTACTTAGTGAACATCACATCGATAAAGCCACATTAATTAACAGCTCCTGGGAAGAATAATGGATAGTGCTTGCCAGTAAATGTAAAGCTTGCGAGCACTAGTAGATTATAATATGACATTTTAGCTATTATTAGATAAAATGTCGGCAGACTTAAATAAACTGGCGATGGTCAGTTGTGCCTAAATATGAAATATAATGCCAATTCAAACACCTGCTAAACGCCCAAATACCTTTTTAGAACTCCTTTATAATATTGCTATTCCATCGATTATTTTAATGAAACTTTCGACAGATGAGTATTTAGGCACTGTACCAGCCTTAATTGTCGCTTTATTGTTTCCACTCGGTTATGGCTTGTATGATTTCATTAAAAACAAGTCGATGAATTTTATTTCCTTATTAGGATTTTTCAGTACTTTGTTAACGGGTGGCATAGGCTTATTTGAACTGGACGTTGAATGGCTCGCTATTAAAGAAGCTGCCATCCCATCTGTTATCGGCATAGTTGTCTTGATATCTGGTTTTTGGGGAAAACCCTTAATTGCTAAAATATTGTTAAATCCACTGTTATTTAATTTAGATTTAATCTATCAAACGCTAGCAAGCAAAAACAAAACGGATCAGTTTAAAGCAAGAATTCAGTCGGCAAATCATCTTTTAGCTTCAACCTTTGTTTTTTCTGCCACGATGAATTACCTATTAGCTAAATGGATTGTTATTAGCCCCGCTGGCACAGTAGAGTTTAATGAGCAACTTGGCGAAATGACATTGTTAAGTTACCCCGTGATTGCGATACCTTCAATGGTGATGCTAATTGCAATTATGTTCTATGTGGTAAAAAGTACGATGAAATTAACAGATTTAACGTTAGAAAAAATATTAAACGGTGAGAAATAACCCCCTAATTACCGATTAATTATAGACGGATGTAAATGGCTAACGCTCGACCTACCCCGTCTATTTTTAATAAAGTCAATTTTTGTGTTGCTCAGTTAATAACCCTATACTATTTTTCTTTAGTCATTAACCATTCAGACAATAACCTCACCCCAAAGCCTGTACCGCCGGTGGGTACTTCATCTTTTGCTTTACTGCTAAGGGCATTACCAGCAATATCAAGATGAGCCCATCGTACATCACCAACAAAGTACTGGAGAAAACTGGCTGCTGTGGTTGCACCTGGTCCACCTGAACCAGTATTCTTTAAATCAGCAATGTCCGTTTCAAGCATATCTTTATACCCTAGCGGTAATCGCCATAAATTTTCATTCACTTGTTTACCTGCAAAGGTTAATTCGGTAACTAACGCTTCGTCATCTGAGAATAAACCAGCATAACGATCACCTAATGCTCGAACTTTTGAGCCCGTTAAAGTAGCTAAATCTATCATGATTTCTGGCTTATAGTATTGACGCGCATACCAAAGTGCATCAGATAAAACCAAGCGCCCTTCTGCATCTGTATTAACCACCTCTACCGTTAGCCCTTCTGCTGTTTTAACGACATCACCAGGTGCTATAGAAAATTGAGAGACCATATTAGCCGCCATCCCCATGACAGCAACAACATTCACTTTAGCTTTATTTAAAGCAAGTCCCTTAATAGTCCCTAAGGCTGCCGCTGCACCAGCCATATCCGACTTCATTCGGGCAATAGATGCGCCTGTTTTAATACTATAGCCACCAGAGTCAAAGGTAATACCTTTTCCCACTAAAGCGATCGGTGTCTCATTGTTGCCTTGATAATGAGCAACAACTAAACGTGCCCCTTCTTTACTACCACGACCAACAGCCTCAAGTGCTCCCATACCTAATTTTTTAATCTGTTTAGGTGTTAACACTTTTATTTCAACACCGAGTTTTTTTAACTCTTTTGCCGCATTAGCGAAATCAACAGGTGTCATCTCTGTGGGTACTTCACTGGTTAAATCACGCGCTAAAAATACACCTTGCTCGATATTAGCTAATGGAGCATACGCGGCTTGAGCTTGCTCACCATTTTCAACATCAAACATAAACGTTTTTTCACTACGCTTTTCATTGTGATATTGCTCAAAACGATGAGCGCGTAAACTTACACCATGTGCCAATAAAGATGCTGCAGTATTGCTAGACACTAAATCATCAGTTGATACTTTAATAACCTTAGTTAATTTAGTGTCTAATTTAGCCAATAAATTACCACCCAAAGCGGTCAACTTATCTTTACTCAGTTGTGCTTGTGGCCCTGTTCCAACAATTAAAATACGGTCATAATGTAAACCATAAGGTGCAACGACTTGTAAAAAACTACCGTATTCACTGCTAAAATCTTCTGCTTTCACTGCTTTACTTAAGTGACCTTTACTTTCTTTATCGAATGCAGAGAAGTCACTATTTTTTCCCTCTTTTGTATGAAAGATAACTAAGGTATCTGCAACTGTTGTAACAGAATCTGCAAAAGTTATTGTTTCTGCCAGTACCGTTGTACTAGCAAGCATAGCGCCTAAAACAACTGAACTGGTGGTACGTTTTAACAACATAAAAACCTCTATTTGATGGGTAATAAGAATAATATCAATATATACGACAATAGAAGTCGTATTAGTTCAATGACTATTTCAAAGGAAATATCTTTATAATATATGATCTTATAGTGATCAATTAATTATTATTAAAGATTAATATCATTGATTTTTTATCTGGTATTTAATAAAAAACATTATCAATGTATGTCTTTTTAAAAATGGTGTTAATTACCTATATTTAGGGTGGTATAAACGTTTATACTTTCTTGCTATTAATATAGCACTTGGATTTAACATGATTGATTTTCGCTCTGACACCGTAACAAGACCCTCCTTTAAAATGCGTAATGCAATGTCACAGGCAGAGGTCGGTGATGATGTTTATGGTGACGACCCAACCGTAAACGAATTAGAGCAATGGTCTGCCAAACGTCATGGCTTTGATGCTGCACTCTTTTGTAGCTCAGGGACACAAGCAAATCTACTCGCCTTAATGGCACACTGCCAGCGAGGTGACGAGTATTTGTGTGGCCAACAAGCCCACAACTACAAATTTGAAGGTGGTGGTGCTGCAGTACTAGGGTCAATTCAACCACAACCGATAGAAAATGAGAAAGATGGCACCCTTTGCTTAACTAAGCTTGCCCAAGCAATTAAACCTGATGATTCGCATTTTGCTCACACAAAACTGGTTAGCATTGAAAATACCATTAACGGTAAAGTACTGCCGTTACACTATTTAGCAGAACTGCGCGAGTTTGTTAATAAGCATCAATTAAGCTTACATTTAGATGGTGCACGCGTATACAACGCTGCGACCGCATTAGACGTAGATATTACTGAGATAGCCCAATATTTTGATAGCATGTCAATTTGTTTATCTAAAGGCTTAGGCGCACCAATTGGCTCATTATTGCTAGGTTCAACGCAAATCATAAAGCAGGCAAGAAGATGGCGAAAAGTGCTTGGTGGTGGAATGCGTCAAGCGGGTATTCTCTGCGCAGCCGCTAAAATAGCATTAACCGAAAATGTTGAAAAACTTAAAATTGACCACGAAAATGCTTATTACTTGGCAGAGCAACTTAATAGCATTAGCGGATTTACCGTTAATGTAGAGCAAGTCACCACTAACATGGTCTTTGTAAAGGTTAACAGATCTATCGATATTAATGCCATGGCTAATGCGCTAAAAACAAAGAACATTATAATATCACCCAGTGAAAACATGCGCTTGGTAACCCACTTAGATATTAGTAAAACAGATATCGATAGCTTTATTGCAGCCGTAAAAAATCAATTAACAAGCGTAGGTTAAATTTTTTAACTAAAAAATAAATATAATGCTATTCGCATTCGATTATTTTTTAGTTATTTCTACTCGATATATTAAATAATTGATATACGAAAAATCAAATTGATAAGTTTCTCAGAAGCCTGATTAAGAAAAATGATGATTCATATTAGTTGCAGTAATATCATACTTTTTACCATAGGAACTGAGAAAGTCTGAATTACCCGATTCTTTGCCACCACCAACCTTTTCAAAAACACCATAACTGTCTAATGCGCCATCGGTATCGGTATTAAAACCAAAACACCATCAGCTGTAAGGTGTCATTTAAACCAATAATACTATTATCACTGGTATTCATCCAGAGGTATTACTCTAAAATCGATTAAGCCCGCAAAACTACGCAATGAACAAGCAAGTGCTTACACTACAAAAACATATTGACCCTTTTTAATGAATGGGATGGTTTCATAATACAACACATTGATTTCTGTTTTTTTGATTAAATAAATCTTATTACTAATAGATGTTTCGAAAAAAACTAAGATAGATTTAAACAATAAATAAATTTCATCTCATTTAAAACAGCAAACTAAAACAGCAAACTAAAACATTAAATTGTCAAAAGTAATTATTCTATGATTTTTATACCACTTATTTCTCTGTAAATTTACATTACATTATAAAATTCATTTGCAAACGGCAAAGAAAATAAGTCTATTTAAGGCAACATCTTAAATTTATTTTGTGCATAATAACGCTTCTGCACTTTTAACATCGAGCCATTATATGAAAAACAATATAGTTGACTTACAAGGTAAGCTAAACGCATTACTGCTTTCTTATCGTGATAGCTTTGTCGAGGGCGCAGTAGCCGATTATATTCCTGCTCTTGCTAGCGTAAAAGCCGACTCTGCCGGCATCGCAGTCGCTACCATTAACGGAAAAACAATTGGCGCCGGTGATTATCAGCACGCTTTTTCTATTCAAAGTATTTCAAAAGTATTTGGTTTAGTGATGGCCATGAATCGCCTAGGTGATTCTTTGTGGCAACGTGTGAGAATGGAGCCTTCAGGTCAACCTTTCAATTCTATTATTCAGTTGGAGTGGGAAAAAGGTATTCCTAGAAATCCGGTAATAAATGCGGGTGCTTTATTAGTGGCTGACGTATTAACCAGTCATTACTCAGCAAGTAAGTTGGCTTTTTTAGGCTTTGTTAGGAAGCTAGCAAACAATGAAGACATTCGTGTTGACCTTGAAGTTTATCAATCTGAATTCACCCATGGTAATCGTAATGCCGCCCTAGCCTACTTAATGAAAAGCTTTGGTAATATTGAAGCCGAAATTCCTGATGTACTCAGCCATTATTTTACTCAGTGTTCAATTAGCATGAGTTGCGAGCAGCTCGCGCAAAGTTTACTATTTTTAGCCAACAAAGGTGTCGACCCATTAACAAAACAGGTTATTTGTAGTCCAAAAGATGCACATCGCGTTAATGCAATATTATCAACCAGTGGTATGTATGATCAATCTGGTGAGTTCGCTTTTTCTGTCGGTTTACCCGCTAAAAGTGGTGTGGGTGGTGGTTTAATTGCTATCGTGCCAAATTATGGCGTGATCTGTACATGGAGCCCACCGTTAAACAGTTTTGGTAATTCTGTTGTTGGTATGAAGTTAGTAGAAGGTATTGCAGAAGAATTAGGCTTATCTATTTACCATTAATCGCTGGCATCAGCTATTTGTGTCTTAAATACCTAGGTTAACTAAAAGCAGCACGTTTCTAGTTAAAAACGGCTGCTCAAAGTCACTTATTGTGCAAGTATATAATTATTGTTGAAAACGATAAACTGCACCTAAAGATAAGATTTGTGAAAGTTCATCTAATGCCGTGCGCGACTCAATAATTAATTGTGGGTCTCGTAAATCATCTATGACTAATTTGTCGCGATAATGACAATTAACCCAAGTCACTAATCGGTTATATAATGCTGGTGTTAGCAAGCAGTCAGGATTAACCCCAAGTAACTCTTGCTCGGTGAGCGCAACTCTTAGTCGTAAACATGCCGGACCACCACCATTTTTCATACTTTCATTGACATCAAAAAACTCAACATGATTTATTGGGTTATCACCGGCAATTAATGTTTGTAGGTAATGATTAACCTGACTATTTTCCCGACAATGCATCGGGGCAATAATAGCCATAGAATTATCAGCTAATGTGACAATTTGAGTATTAAATAAATAGGTATTAACCGCCGCTTCAATCGACACTTGCTCGGTTGAAACTTCAAGAAAGTGCAGCTTTTCGCCGTTATACTTTCGAGTAACTTCGGCTTTGAATTCTGCCGTATTTAAATATGCTTGCTCATGGTAAAGAAAAACATTCTGGTTACCGACGGCAATCACGTCATTATGAAAAACACCTTGATCGATAATATCGGGGTTTTGTTGAACAAAAACAGCTTTATCTTCAGAAAGGCCATGTAATCTTGCGATCGCCTGACTAGCCTCCAACGTTTGACGAGCAGGAAACTTAACGGGTGCTGGTTTATTTCGATTAAAAGCATAACGACCATAAGTAAAGATCTCTATACCGCCATCTCCATAGCCTTCACATAATCGCGTATGGTTAGCAGCCCCTTCATCACCAAAGTGTTCATTATCGTTAAGGTGCTGATGATGCTGAAAATACTTATCATCGTTGAACATAGCTTTAAGGATTTTGCTGGTCGTTTCAGGTTCGAGTGAGCGATGAAACTTATTCGCTAAATTAGCTGAGGTAAAATGGACCTTTTTATCAACCGTATCCGCTGATGGAGAAACGGTTGCCGCATTGGCTGTCCACATCGTTGATGCAGAACAACAGGCGGCGAGTAGTGTTGGCGAAGCTTCATAAGCTGCTGACAATATTTGTGCATTGCTGCCGTGAAAGCCCAACCTTTTAAGTGTATATAGGTCAGGACGTTCTTGAGGGGCAAATACACCTTGTTTTAACCCCATATCGTGCAACGCTTTCATTTTTTTCAGACCTTGCAAGGCTGCTTCTTTAGGGTTTGAGCTGTTATTGGTATTTGATAATGAGGCAACATTCCCTTCAGAAAGACCCGCATAATTATGGGTTGGGCCCACTAAACCATCAAAATTCACTTCAAAACTTTTCATTATTACCTCAACTTTTTAATTTTTTTAACAATATAATAAAATACGCACCAATCAAAATATTGATCATCAATATATAAAACTTTTATATTAACGTTTAATTTATCAATAGTAATAGCGCCATAACTGAACATAACCTGCAACGATATATAATGTAAATAAAGCGTATAAGATATAAATATCATAAGGGCTATAAGCCCGAAAACACTTATTAATTGTATAAAAATTGATAGATGAAAAAAGTTAACCTATCAGATGAATTTATCTCGTTTGCTGTGACTGACGAATCAATTTACGATGCATTTGTATTTTGAATCTTCCCCGATTCTTTAATAGTACTGCTTATATTGTTAAATTGTTTCATTTTAAGGACATCATTTGATGTCCTTTTTTTTAGCTTTTTTTTAGCTAGGCAATTAAATAAGCTAACTTTTATAAAATGGATCTTACTTACTGTGCCTAGCGAATAAATTTCTAACGAATGAGTATTATTGATCTCAATTATACTGAATACTGACACTTGCTAATAATTTTACAACGCCCTTGATTACACTATGTTGATTGGTAAAAAATACCTTTTTAATAGCATGATTTATTCCCATTTAATTTTATAGGTGAAAAATATTGATCCATCGAATGAATTTATCTCGTTTGCTGTGCCTAATAAATCAATTTACGATGCAGTTGTTTGTTGAGTCGCTCTAATAATAATTTATAGATTCTTTAAAACACCTGTTTGTATTGCTAAACTGCTACATTTAAGGACATCATTGATGTCCTTTTTTTCTGCTTATAATTCTATAAACAGATTGTTCTTATAGTGCAAATGAACCAACATGGTGCAAACCAAAAAAAACGGCCGCTTTACAAAAAAAGTATTAACAATAATATCAACTAGTTACACTTTGGTATAACTATTGCTATTACTATCTGTCTTCATCAATTTATTTTACTCACATGCCTATTCAAACACCCATCCGTGGTTTACGGTCATTCTGCGTGGCTTCAAAATGTTTAAGCTTCAAACATGCTGCCGCACAATTGTTTTTAACACCTTCAGCGGTTAGCCATCAAATAAAACAGCTAGAGGAACAATTAGGTTTTGACCTCTTTAAAAGAGGAACACGTTCAATAGAGCTAACCAGTTCAGGGAAACAGTTTTATCAATCTATTCAACCGATAATTCATCAGCTTGAATCAACAATTTCGGAGTTCACTCATAATCAACAAAATAAAACTATTGTCATTAGTTTGCCTGAGTTTTTTGCCAGTGAGTTATTTATTCCCCAGTTAAGTACATGGTCTGAAAAAAATCCAGAAATAAACTTACAATTAGAAACGATAAAATCAGGCAGCGAACCCTCACAAATTGCTGACTTATCAATAGTATTGGCGAATGGCAAGCCAAATGCGAGTATTGTTCATGAATTATTCCCTGTGCGTTATACACCAGCTTGTAATAAAAAACTTTATAAAAAACTTAAAAGCATGGGGACTTCGGCATTAAGAAATACCCCACTGATTTTACATCGCTCTCGTCCTTGGTCATGGCATCAATGGGCCGACAACGTCAATATTAATGATTTTGATCCAAAACAAATTATACAGTTTGACAGTATGTTTGGCGTTGCACGAGCGGCTCAACAAGGAATGGGCATAGCATTAGTGCCTCTTCCAATCAGTAAAACATGGTTTACTGAACAGTTATTAGTAAAACTCTTCGATGAAGAACTCAATACCAATGACAAATACTATTTGATCCAACATGAAAATATGGAAAATAAAACTGAGCTAACTTTATTTGCTGACTGGGTTAAAGAAACCTTCGCCAATAACAACGGATAACGATGCCAATGATGGATGAAATTTATTCACTCAATACGTCGATTTTAATCGTTTGTCTCGCGAGATGAAAATTTCTATAGTAGACCTGCATCAACTGGATGCGCTTTTAAATAGAGAGAAAAAAAATGAAAACTACATTAGCTTTATTAACCCCATTATTGATAACTTTACTAGTAAGTAACCCTGTATCAGCTTTTGAAAGTGACATCGCATTAAAAGTTGCGGTAGTTAAAGATACCAGAGGTACTCAAGATATTGTTAAAGGTAACTTTAATAAAAGCATTAAGAAACTCACTAAACGCCATCAAGATGAAAGTTCATATAACAGTCATATGAGTTTATGTGTTGCCTATTTGCAAGCAGATAATGCAGTACAGTCAGAGTCAGCATGTACTGCCGCAATCGACAGTATTGAAGCCATGAAGTTAAATAACACCAATGCACTTTACCTTAAGTCATTAAGTTACAGTAATCGTGGTATTTCAAGGTACAAAAACAATGATCTTAACGGTGCTTTAGCTGATTTAAACCAAGCGATATTAATTGATGAAAACACGATTACGTTAGGTAACTTAAAAATCATCAAGCAAAAAGCATATCGATTGGCATCACTTTCAAAAACGTCACCACTGATTGCAGATTAATCAATAACTTAATATTAGCTTATAGGAGATATAACATGATTAAACGAATGCTAAACAGTATTTTATCTTTTACGACTTTACTCATTAACATCAAGCACTTATCTGTTAGTCAGTGGGATGTTGAAGAAACAGAAAATAGCCAAAATTTTAACGAAATTCGACAACCAAGGTAGATGAATGGCTTATTTAATAAACAGTAGCAACGAAACCAGAAGATGCTAAATATTTAAGGGTATCAATGGCGTTGCTACTTTTCCACTCAGCTTACTCATAATATAAATACCAGTAGGTTAACCCTATTCAACTTACTACTCCCCCTAAGTAATATTTATCATCAAAGTAGAGTTTAATGAATTATATAAGTGTAATAGATAGATATCATGAATATCATAATGCTATTCATGAACTTATGGCGTCAATCGTCGCAGGAGCCTTTGATGAAAACTTTTTTAAAGATGAAACCCTGCTAAAAACTTCAATGAACTGGCTAACTAAACATTACCCTTTTATTGAGTTGATGTTCACTTTAGATAGCGATGGCGTTCAAAGTAGTAAAAATATTTCTAAGAAAAATAATATAAATAAAGGTATTGCCGAAGGCCTTGGGATAGACCGCTCTTATCGCCCCTATTATACAAAGGCAGATAAAAATAATACCATCATTGTTACTGAGCCTTATTTATCAACCTCTAGCCATAATCTATGTATTTCTACATCAATGAAATATGCTAATAAAAGTGGCGATGTTATTGGTGTATTGGTGATTGATATTAACTTAGCTCAAGCCATTGAATTTTTAATGGGTGATGTAAAAAGAAAAAAATTCCATCCTTTTTTCGTCAGTGTCTATTCATGTATTGTCGTTGGACTATTCTTTATTGTTGGTATTCTTTTATATTCTGCCGGTAGCGAAATAGTTAATTTATTACTCTCACCAACCCCTGAAGATCTACAAATAAAACCTTTTGGTATTATTATTTTTCTCACCTTAGCACTGGCCATTTTTGATTTAGGCAAAACAACGATAGAAGAAGAAGTATTAATGCAAAAAGATATATTACGCCATAGTTCAACAAGACGAACAATCACTCGATTTATTGCCACTATCTTAATTGCTGTTTCAATAGAAGCTTTATTGCTAATGTTTAAGTCAGTACTTGGCTCTCCTGAATATTTAGTTAATGCTGTTGCTATGATGGCTACTTCAGTTGGCCTACTTGTTGGGTTAGGCCTATATGTTTACCTTGGCGCAAAAGCAGAAACACTACTCAAAAAATAACGCTTTTCAGTGAAGATAATAAACAAAAAGATTACCTTAGTGTCTATTTCACTTAAATGGATGAAAATATTCACTGTTACTACTGTCAGAAGTTATTTAAGGTTTTACTAAAGTCATATCTATTTATCTTTAGCAATATTTTGCGTCATTAGTTAACCAAGAGTTCAAGCCCCTTAGTTATGATTTAATGACGTTAAAAATAAAAATATCGATGATTAATTCACTACAGGCTAGTCAAAATTGACTTCAGCGGGTAGAATCTAGCCCATCAATCTATTAAGAACGACGAGATGCATTCAGATGGGCAGAGCATACCAAAATCGCAAATTATCAATGGCGAAAACAGCAGGCGCAAAAACTAAAGTTTATTCAAAATACGGTAAAGCAATTTATGTAAGTGCCAAAGAAGGCGGTGTTGACCCAGATGGTAACCTAACACTACGTGGCTTAATCGATAGAGCTAAAAAAGATCAAGTACCTACTCACGTGATTGAAAATGCGATAAAGAAAGCATCGGGTGCTGGAGGCGAAGATTTTGTTGCCGCAAGGTATGAAGGTTTTGGTCCAGGTAACTGTATGGTTATTATTGATTGTTTAACGGATAACGGTAATAGAACGATTAAAGATGTTCGCCAATGTTTTACCAAGACCTATTCTAAAATTGGTTCATCGGGCACCGTTTCTCACATGTTTAATCATCAAGCTGTCTTTGCTTTTCAAGGTGAAGATGATGAAACTGTTTTAGAAACCTTAATGATGGCTGACATTGATATAACAGATGTTGAACTTGAAGACGGTATCATTACTGTTTATGCACCACATACTGAGTTTTTCAAAATAAAAACTGAATTTGCTAATTCAATGCCAGAGTTTGATTTAGAAGTTGAAGAAATCACTTGGGTACCGCAAACCTACACTGAAATTACCGGTGAAGATGACACAGCAAATTTCGAGAAATTCATCGCTATGTTAGATGATTGTGATGATGTACAAAACGTTTATCATAATGCCGATATTGCAGAGTCGTAATCTGTAAGAGTATTAAGTTCAGGATGTATTTTCTCAGGCATCCTGTTTTTACCATATCAGTACGTATCAACCTTACAGGATAATCGATGTTAAAGGGTACCGCCCCTTTATTTAGCCAGTTTTTCCATCATCACGTTTACCGCGTCTAAATGCTCAGGGTTGTTATGACACATTCCTTGAAATACCGCACAAATGTCAAGAAAGTCTGGTAAGTCAGTACGTTGTGCCATTTTCATTAACCGCTTAGTTAAACGCATTGCCGCCGTTGGTTTACTGGCAATATCATTTGCTAAAGCCATAACGTTATCCATTAAACACTCAGCATCAACAACATTTAACACCACCCCCATTTCTTTCGCTTCATCAGCATTAATTATTCTGCCTGTAAAAGTTAACTCCGCGGCTTTTTGATAACCAATAACACGCTGCATAAACCATGCACCACCGTCACCTGGAATAAGACCTAAGTTAGCAAAGGTTTCGCCAAACTTAGCTTTTGTTGAGGCGATTCTGATATCACACATATTAGCAACATCGAAACCGGCACCGATTGCAGCGCCATTAACAGCAGCAATGATAGGGACTTCACATTTATGTAATGCTAGTGGAATACGCTGTATTCCTTGACGATAACGAGCTTCAAGTTCTTGTACGTCACCAGCAAAATCACCACCACGTTCAGCCATATCTTTAATATTTCCCCCCGATGAAAACGCAGAGCCGGCACCGGTAATAATCAGCACAGCCACAGTAGACGTTTTATTAACCCATTCGACGGTGGTAACAATATCATCAGCAATTGTGGTACTTGTTAGCGCATTACGCACGTCATGGCGATTGAAGGTTAGCGTAGCAATATTATTATCTAGTGCGAGTAGACAGTCAGTTAATTGGGGAAGATTTTCTTTCATCATTGTTTCTCATCAAGTTTGACTTGTTGCCAATATTCTTCAAGTTTTACTAGCGAATGTTGTTCAAATTCTACGCCAGAGCTTGCCACTTGTTTTTCAACACCATGAAACCGTTTTGTAAATTTCTGATTTGCTTGGCGTAATAACTGCTCAGGATCTTGTTTGGCATGGCGACAAAGATTGACAACGGCAAACATTAGGTCACCTAACTCTTCAGCGAGCGCTTGCGGATTATTTTGCTCAATTTCAAGATGAACTTCTTCGACTTCTTCGACAACCTTAGCAAAGACATCTTCAATATTATGCCAGTCAAAACCAGCATGTGCGCAGCGTTTTTGAATTTTAGCGGCTTGAGAAAGTGCGGGTAAGTTTCGCGGGATATCGGCTAAAATACTGATGTGTTCGTTGAGGTTTTTTTGTTGTCTTTCTTGCGCTTTTTCATTTTCCCAATTGGCATTAATTTCTGCATCAGATGTTAGATTTTTATCGCCAAAGACATGAGGGTGTCGACGAATGAGTTTCTCACAAATGGCCGCGACGACACTGTCAAAATCAAATTGTTTTTGTTCTTGCCCGAGCTGACTATAGAAAACAATCTGAAATAACAAATCACCTAATTCTTTTTCTAATTCTGAGAAGTCTTGCTGTTCAACAGCGTCAATGACCGCATCAGCAACTTCATAGGCTTCTTCAATGGTATGCGGTACTATCGAAACAAAGTCTTGTTTGATGTCCCACGGACAACCTGTTTTAGGGTCGCGTAACTCGGTCATGATCCAACGTAGCTTATTCATTGAGGCTTGTTCAGTTAACATATTTATACATTTTCCATAAAGTAGATAAAATACAACTAGAGTCGCTTAACTTCTAATACATCATCAAGTTGAAGTAATTTGCCAATTAAACGTCCTAATATTTCATTATTTGGAATTTCAATATTTAACAACATAGCGACTGTTTGCTTGCTTGGATCAGAACGGCTTTCCATGCCAACAATACTAACGCGTTCATTGGAAACAATCGTAGAAATATCACGCACTAAACCTTGACGGTCACTCGCTATAACTTTCACTGTTGCTAAATAGCTCTGTTGATTCTGTTCACCCCACTGTAATTCTACTTCTCGTTCAGGTTGCTGAGCTAGCGCATTCGCTAATTGGTCACAATCATTACGATGTACCGAGATACCCCGTCCCTGAGTAATAAAGCCAGCAATATCATCGCCTGGCACCGGATGACAACATTTGGCCATATGCGTTAATAAATTACCGACGCCCGAAACCGTAATACCATTAATATCGGCTTGAAATTTTTGTTGTGCCTGTTGAGGTTTGACTAAACTTTGTGGGTCAAGCTCCACCGGTGGTTTGTTTTTCTCGTCGTGATATTGCAAATGATTAATCACTTGCATCAAACGGGCATTACCTGAACCAATAGCTGCATATAAATCATCAATCGATTTTATATTAAAGCGCCTACTCGCTAACATTAAATCAGTATCGGTTAAATCGATTTTAGATAATTCTGTCTCTAACTGTTCTTTACCTATGGCAATATGTTTGTCACGGTCGAGTAATCTAAAAAAATGTTGAATTTTTGACCGTGTTCTTGGTGCATGGGTATAATGCAGATTAGGGTTTAACCAATCACGACTTGGGTTAGGTGTTTTACTGGTTAATACTTCGACTTGATCGCCTGTTTTTAAGCGGTAAGTAAAAGGTACAATGCGTCCAGAGACTTTCGCGCCGATGCAACAATGACCTACATTTGAATGAATATAATAAGCAAAATCTAAAGGTGTAGAGCCGGCAGGTAAATCAATAACATCGCCATTAGGTGTAAATACATAAATACGGTCTTCAAAGACCTGACTACGTAATTCATCGAGTAAATCGCCACTTTCGCTGACGTCATCTTGCCATTGTAAAATTTTTCTTAGCCAGCTAACTTTTTCATCAAAGCCAGTTTTTTTATCTGTGTTTTTACTGCCAGTACTGCCTTCTTTATAACGCCAATGAGCCGCAACCCCCATTTCTGCATCATCGTGCATTTGCTGAGTTCTTATTTGTACTTCTACTGATTTTCCCTCTGGGCCTAATACAACCGTATGAATCGATTGATAACCATTAGGTTTTGGTGTGGCGACATAATCATCAAATTCGTTAGGTAAATGCTGCCAGCTGGTATGAACTATACCTAATGCCCCATAGCAATCTTGAAGTTTATCAACAACAACCCTCACGGCTCTAACATCAAAAAGTTGTTCAAAATCAAGCGACTTTTGCTGCATTTTTTTCCAAATGCTAAAAATATGCTTGGGCCGACCATATACTTCACCGGCAATATTTAAATCATTTAATTGCCCACTAAGATTACTCACAAAATTAGCCATATATTGTTCACGGTCTAAGCGTTTTTCATCTAATTGTTGCGCTATATTTTTATACACCTTGGGATGAAGGTAGCGAAAGGAAATATCTTCAAGCTCCCACTTTAGTTGTCCAATGCCTAATCTATTCGCGAGTGGTGCATAAATATTGGCGGTTTCTTTGGCAGCTAAAACTCGCGTTTCTTCATCGGCATTTTTTACCAGCCTTAAGTAACAGACTCGCTCAGCAAGTTTAATAACGACCGCACGGACATCGTCAACCATGGCAACTAACATCTTACGAATATTATCAACTTGATTGGCCGACACTTGATTAGATTGGCCTTGCTGTAATGTCTTTATCGCTTGCATTTGGCTAACGCCATTACATAAATTAAGAATTTTCTTAGAGAAATTTTCTTCTATATATTCTAATGATATGCATTGGTATTCATATAACGGCAGTAAAAATGCAGCACATAAAGAATCGCGATCTAAATTCAAACTGGCAAGGATCTCAACCATCTCTAAAGACTTAGTCTGGCATTCTTGCTGGTCAACATAAAAATCACTGACTTGTTGCCAAAGCTTTTCAAGTGCTTGATTTTTTTGTTCACTAAGCTCCAATGAACTTAACCATTGCTCAAAATTTATTTCCGATATTTGATGAGATTTACGTACCGAAACCATAAAAATAACCTACTAAATTTTAGAAAAAAAATAAATGTCTACTTCACAAACAATACCATAGTCTCAATATGCTTTGTTTGAGAAAACATATCCATTAAGGATATTTTTTCAATACGATAACCCTGTGCTAGCAATAATTCACTATCTTTGGCTAAGGTTGCCGGATCACAACTGACATATAACACGCTATTAATATTTAAATGTACTAATTGTTGTAACGCTTGATAAGCGCCAGCACGCGCGGGATCTAATAGCAGCTTAGTATATTTTTTATTTGCCCAAGCTTCCTCTTTCCAATGACTATTTAAGTCAGCTTGATAAAACTCACAATTACTTAAACCATTTTGCAAAGCGTTTTTCTGCGCGTTGCTGACCATAAGTTCAACACCTTCAATACCCACAACTTGCGCAACTTTTTTAGCTATTGGTAAGCTAAAATTACCTAAACCACAAAATAAATCTAAAACAATATCTTGCTCGGTCAAGTTTAACCATTGAATAGCTTGATTTATCATGCTTTTATTAACTTGGTGGTTAACCTGAATAAAGTTGTCGCTACTAAAAGAAATAACAATATTGTCAACTAAACTATAGTGCAAACTAGTTAAAGTCGCTTTATCGAGCGTTACTACCTCTTTACCTAAATCAAAGAGAATATCACAAGAAAAATCATCACTGAATGCTTGCCAATGACTTTTATCTTGCTTGGTCAGCGGCTCTAACTGGCGCACGACTACCGTCACTTTTTCTGTGGCAATAACTTCAATATGACCAATAGCATTTTTACCTGATAATTTTTTTAGCAATGCTCTTAAGGGTAAAAAAATATTATTTACCGGCTCGACGAGTACAGGGCAACTTTTAATATTAATCAGCTGATTACTGCCCCGCTGTCTAAAACCAATAATGGCTTGGCCTGCTTTATTATATTGCACACCAATACGTGCCTTGCGGCGATAATGCCAAGGCTGGCTGACGATAGGCGCTTGCCAAGGCAGTGACTGTTCGTGGTTGCTTCGCGAAAATAAATCACTGACCTTCTGCTGCTTAAAATCAAGCTGATTACTAATGGCTAAATGCTGTAAATCACAGCCACCACAACTGAGAAAGTGTTGGCACTTAGCGGCAATACGTTGTTTATTAGCAACAGATACGTCAATTAACTTGCCACGACTATATTTGTTTTTTTGTTCAATAACCTTCACTTTCACAACTTCATCAGGTAAAGCACCATCAATAAATATAGGCTTTTTATTGTGTAAACCTACGCCACAGCCATTAATATCAAGACGAGTTACCTTAATGCTAACTTCTTGACCTAGTTCTTGTTTTTTAGCTGTTGCTTTGAAAAAATTCGCCATAACGAAATATACCTGTTAAGTGCTATAAATTTATATGACGATATGCCATGATAAGGTTATTCAATGTTATGATTTTACACTAAAGTTCAGCAGATAATGCATAAAATAAGTCTGAAAGATTGGGTAATTTTACTTACCATAGTGCCAACCACGTTAATCGCTCTCTCGATAGCTAGCTATTTTTCATATAGCCGTTATGACGAATTAAATACTTTTTTAACGCAGCGCTCTCAAAGTATTATTGAACCCCTAGCAATTGCTAGCTCTTTAGGTATGTTAAACAAAGATCGTGTTCAACTGCGTAATTTGATGAATTTCACCCATCGCAGCCAATCATCAATTATCAAAAGTATTGCTGTTTTTACTAAAGATAACCAAGTTTTTGTCACCAGCTCTTACCACGGTGACGCTAATTTATTACGTCTAAAAGCAGGACAAGTTATTCCCAATAGTACTATTTTCTCTAAAAATGGTGATGACTTTATTTTTCATAGTCCTATTATTAATGAAACCTTGATAAATGAGGCAACTCGCTCAATGTCTCAAGATAATATTGGCTATATTGCTATGCAGATTGACAGCAGTAATATACGTTTAAAACAACAAGACCAGATGCTATTTTCTTTTCTCATTGTTTTGCTTGGTAGTGTTTTTAGTGCCTTTTTCTCTTATCGATTAATTAAAAACTTTACGCGTCCAATAGGCGCAATGGTACTTGCCGTTGATCGTATTAGAGAAGGAAAGCTAGAGAGTCGGGTCACAGGACAGTTGATTGGTGAATTAAACTTTTTGAAAAATGGTGTCAATGCGATGGCACAATCATTAGGTGATTACCAAGAAGAAATGCAAGGCAGCATAGATCAAGCCACGACCGATTTACGAGAAAGTTTAGAGCAATTTGAAATACAAAACGTTGAACTTGATATCGCTAAACGAAAAGCACAAGAAGCGAATAAAGTTAAATCAGAATTTTTAGCCAATATGAGTCACGAACTGCGCACACCACTCAATGGTGTTATTGGTTTTACTCGCCAGGTATTAAAGACACCGCTGACAATTACCCAGCGCGATTATTTACAAACCATAGAGCGTTCCTCGGCTAACTTGTTAGCCATTATTAATGATATTTTAGATTTTTCAAAGTTAGACGCTGGAAAAATGGTTATCGAAAACATTCCTTTTTCGATGCGAGAAACGGTCGAGGAAACATTAACATTACTTGCGCCAACATCTCACAAGAAAAATATTGAGTTATCTTTACGTGTTAATCCGCAATTACCTGATGCTCTCATTGGTGATGCCATGCGAATTAAGCAGGTCTTGATCAACCTGACCAGCAACGCCATGAAATTCACTGACAAAGGTTCTGTTGATATTGATGTCGAAAGCGAGCGTATTGAAAATAATATTGCGATTTTAAAAGTTACCATTAAAGATACCGGTATTGGTATGAGCCATGAGCAACAGAAAACTATTTTTGAGGCTTTTGGTCAAGCGGATAAAAGTGTTACGCGACTTTATGGTGGTACAGGATTGGGCTTGGTTATTTCTCAGCGCTTAGTCACTGAAATGAATGGTAATATGGGTTTTTCTACCGAACAAGGTCAAGGTTCAACATTTTGGTTTACTTTTCGTTGTGAAGTAAATCCTATCTCTATTGATAATATTTTTGATAATCATGAGTTAGCCGGTAAAAGTGTTCTTTATTTTGAACCTCATACGCATAGCCGTATTGCGACCAGCGAAATTCTTACCGATTGGCAATTGGATGTTCATCCGGTCCAAAACTTAGTACAAGTTAACGATTTATTGAATCAAAAGGTACATTTTGATTTTGCCCTAATAAGTCATGATATAACACCCACAGCATTAGTTGAGCTAAAAGAGCTTATCGTCACACTCTCAAAAAACGTGACTCAAATTCATTTAGCAATTAACAGTAACTCCCCTAATTTACAGGAAGCATTGATCGCTTGTGGAGCGAAAAGCTGTTTAAGTAAACCCATTACGCCAGAGCGATTAAATAAGGTACTGTTACCGCGAAATCACCTGCTAGACATCGTAAGTTCAACGTCAGAAGACAATAAAATTCCAGTTAAAATTTTGGCTGTTGACGATAATGAAGCCAATTTAAAGCTTATTAATGAACTTTTACTCGAACAAGTCAATGAGGTTACTACTGTCGTTAATGGCCAAGAAGCGGTAGATATTTGTAAACATGAAAAATTTGCAATGATATTCATGGATATTCAAATGCCGATTATGGATGGTATCTCCGCACTAAAAAGCATTAAAGCAATCACTTTTAATGACAATACTCCCGTTATCGCAGTAACCGCCCATGCCCTTAAAGAAGAAAAAGATAAACTGTTGAAACTTGGCTTTGACTCTTATATGACTAAGCCTATTGACGAAGCTATGTTACGCCACTGTATTTATGAATATTGTGATTTAACACAGCCACAAGATATTAAAACAATGAAAAATAAAAACATCGATAACACAGATTTAAATCAACAAGTTTTTAATGCTAACAACGCAACGATTATGCACCGACGAAACCATCAAGTAATTGACTGGCCTTTAGCATTAAAACGAGCAGGCAATAAAGAAGAACTTGCCAAAGAGATGTTTAAAGGTTTAGTGCAAAGCCTGCCTGAAACAAAACTAAATATTTCTGAAGCATTGACCTCTCAAGATGTAGAACAATTAAAAGTACTTATTCATAAGCTTAATGGCGCTTGTTGTTACTCGGGTGTCCCCAGCCTAGGACGTGTTGTTCATCAGATAGAAACAGAACTGAAAAGTGGTGTCACTATCGATGACTTAGAGCCTGAATTTTTTGAATTCTTTGAACACATTGATAATGTCATCAATCAAGCACCAGAAGTTTTTAATAAAAAGCCTAACACTGAGCACTAATAATTATTTGATAATACTTTAGCTTTAAAAACAAGTGACACCGCTAAGCTTATAGGCTCAATGACTTACTTAAGGTTAAATCTTATGGTAGAGCCTAAAATCGATTAAGATTAAAGGCTAATCAAGTAATAGCTGATTAATATCGGCAACTAAACTAGTCTGGGGTCTTTCAATAATTCGCCCCAGCTCTTCGGTTTTACTTTCATCTCGATAAACAATGATAGTTGGCGTGTATTTAACATCATTATCTTTCGCTAATTGCTGAGGGTCTTCTTTTTGGTAATCAAGTGCAATAAGTGTGGCACTAATTTGCTTATTGCCTTGCAGTAATTTAAGTAGTTTAGGCACTTCACGTTCACTGTCATGACACCAAGTCGCAAAATAAATGTCAACCTTTAACGATTCAGGCCACTGCGCAACAATTTCTTTTTCTTGCTCAGTAATTAAAGACTCATTGAAGTTTTTATTAAAAGCACTAAAGTCACTCAACAAGCTAGCTTCACTGATCACACCTAAGGCAAAGCCATTATTATCCTCCGCGTGAACTGATAATGACAATAGATGGCAAAAAGCTATAGTGAATACTGTGAGTAAGACTTTTATCATTGCGACTCTGCTTATGTTATGTCCGTGACACCGCAAACTGCTGTTTAGCAATATTTTAGTAGCGCGGTAATTGTTTAATGTTTTTTTAATTCGTTAGCTTTTAATAACATGACTTTGCTTTCTTGTAAAAAGATATCGGCATAATCACCAAACCAATCAGAGACTTGGCTAAACATGGTAACAAAAGCATCTTTATCACCCATTTCAACATCTTCTAACAACTCTAGAAACCGATAAGCAAAACGCTTCATCATCGCAACATTATCTTGATTTGAAAAAATGATATCAGTATAAAGTACAGGATCTTGAGCAAATAAACGACCCACCATAATTAACTCTAAACGATAAATAGGCGAACTCATTTCAACAAGTTGAGAAATATCAGCCCCTTCAGTCATTAAGTGGTAACCGTAGGCTATTGTTGAAAAATGTCTCATAACTTGTACCATAGACATTGCTTGATCGTGCGCCGACGCATCGACGGGATAAATCTTTGCTCCCCAGACCTGAAATTGTTTCAGCAACCAATTATATTGCTCGGGTAAACGCCCTTCACAAGTAATAATTGTTTGTTTAATCAAGCCTGACACATCAGGTCCAAACATGGGGTGTAAACCAACAACCGGTCCTTGATGAACTTTCATCATTTCATAAAGTGGCATTTCTTTTACGCTAGTCACATCAGCTAAAATACATGTGTTGGGTAAACGAGAAAGCTTTTGAATGATCATTGATGTTAAGCGAATAGGTACAGCAACAATAACGACACCGGCTTGAGCAAGGATATTATCACTGTTTGGCCAGTCATCTTGTTCAAGAACCACTACCTGATAGCCAGAGCGCTCAAATAAATCAACAAACACTTTACCTAGCTGTCCGTTACCACCGATAACAACTATTTTGCCACTCTCTATATTGACACATTGATAACCGCTCGCATCTTGACTGATGTAAGAGTCACTCATTAACCGTCTTAAAATATCTTCAATTAATTCTGGAGACACGCCTGCCTCCATCGCCTGTTGACGCCGCATCGTCAGTAATTGAGCTTCTCGGTCAGGTGCATAAATTGGCATGCCAACTCGGCTTTTTAGCTCACCTACTTTAGTGGTCACTCTGCGACGCTTGGCTAATAACTCGACTAATTGAGTATCTATCTCATCAATTTCATTTCTCAATGCGGTTAACTGAGGAGCTATACTTTTCTTATCCATTAATTTACTCATTTACGTTTCGCGTACTCGCCTTTATATCGATTTAAGATAAACGCTTCTTTAAAACATCATTAAGTTTATCGGTCGCATTTGCTAATAAAAGTGCCGTATCATTAAAATCAATACATGCATCAGTAACTGAAACACCATACTTTAATGACTCTTTCGGGCCATTAGTACTTTGGTTGCCTGCATTTATATGACTTTCTAACATTATACCAATAATTGATTTATTACCTTCAATAATTTGGTCAAATACATTTTCTGCCACCAATGGCTGGCGACGGTAATCTTTATTTGAATTACCATGCGAACAATCGATCACAATACCAGGCTCTAAACCTTGTACATTCAATTCTTTCTCACATAACGCAACATTAGCAGCATCATAGTTAGGTTTTTTACCACCACGTAAAATAACATGACCATCAGGGTTTCCAGAAGTTTTAATCAATGATACTTGTCCTTGACGGTTTATTCCCATAAAGCGATGTGAAGACGCTGCTGACTGCAAAGCATTAATAGCTACATCTAGGCTACCATTGGTGCCATTTTTAAAACCAATAGGCATAGAAAGACCTGACGCCATTTCTCTATGTGTTTGCGATTCAGTTGTTCTAGCGCCAATCGCCGACCAGCTAAAAAGTTCAGCCAAGTATTGTGGGCTAATGGGATCAAGCGCTTCGGTGGCTAATGGCAAACCTAAATCCGTTAAGTAAATCAATAATTCTCGAGCTTTACGCAAACCCGTTTCAACATCAAAGGTACCATCCATATGAGGATCGTTTATTAAACCTTTCCATCCAACGGTAGTGCGAGGCTTTTCAAAGTAAACACGCATAACAATATAAAGGCTGTCTTGATGCTTATCATGTAAGGCTTTTAACTTTTGCGCATATTCTTTAGCGGCATCGAGATCATGCACAGAACAAGGACCTGAAATAACGAGTAAGCGATGGTCTTTTTTATGAATAATGTCAGCGATCACCTTGCGGGCAGCTTTAACAAAATTACGTCCACTTTCTGATAAGGGGAGTTCATCTCTTAATTGATCAGGCGTTATTAATACATCTTCTGAATTGACATGAATATCGTTAAGGGTTTTTACGTGAGGACCTTTACTAGGTTGAGCGTTCGGTAATGAGTTAGACATTGTATTTTCCATTTATCGCAAGATTGTTTATTAAAGTAAATATAGAACAAAAGAACTAAGTGTGACTTAGTAAAAGAAGGGTTAGTAATAATATCGATGTTGTTGGCTTTTCATAATAGTTCCGCTAATTGCTATTTCGTAAAGAATTATTTACTATTTTTGTAAACAATATCTTACAGGTTTTTTTTTTGAAGGTACAGTAGTTTTAGTGTTTTTATTCTAGGTTATGTTCAGGATAAAAGGTATAACGTGGTGACGTGACTTCATGGATATAGGAAGTAGAGTAACTCAGCAGCTATTTAGCATGCAGAGCAAAGGGTCTAAGCATAAGTCCAGCATGGCTTTTCGCAGCATGCTCGACTTATGCCATTAGTTTACGTCTTCGAGCCATTTCCCCGCTAATAAAAACAATAAAAGCGCCCTAAGGCGCTTTTAATTAAGTGCTCGTTAATGACTAACTATCGTGAACAATTCGATTACTTATTAAGTTTTCTACAACGCTAGGATCTGCCAAGGTCGATGTATCCCCTAAAGTATCAATATCGTTTTCAGCAATTTTACGTAAGATGCGACGCATTATTTTACCAGAACGTGTTTTTGGCAAGCCAGGTGCATACTGAATATAATCAGGTTTTGCAAAACGGCCTAACTCCTTAGCAACAAACTCAGTTAGTTCTTTCAGTAACTCTGGTGATTCACTCGCACTAGCCATTAAAGTCACATAAGCATAAACACCTTGGCCTTTAATTTCATGAGGATAACCAACAACAGCAGCTTCGGCTACAGCAGGATGAAGCACTAAAGCACTTTCGATCTCAGCAGTACCTAAACGATGGCCCGAAACATTAAGGACATCATCAACACGTCCGGTGATCCAATAAAATCCGTCCTCATCACGACGTGCGCCATCTCCAGTAAAATAATTACCAGGATATTGGCTTAAATAGGTTTGGTAAAAACGGTCATGATCGCCATAAACTGTCCGTAACTGCCCAGGCCAACTACCCGTTATCATTAACAAACCTTGGTCAGCACCTGCAAGTGTATTACCTTCTTTATCAAACAATGCTGGCTGAACACCAAAAAAGGGTTTACCGGCTGCACCTGGTTTCATATCAACAGCACCGGGTAACGAAGTAATTAAAATACCCCCCGTTTCTGTTTGCCACCAAGTATCAACAATAGGACAGTTAGACTTACCAACCACTTCATAATACCAATGCCAAGCTTCAGGATTAATAGGCTCGCCAACCGTACCGAGTAAACGCAACGATGAAAGATCTGATTGATGGACTAAATCGTCGCCAATACTCATCAAGGCTCTTATCGCTGTAGGTGCCGTATAAAAAATATTAACTTTATGTTTTTCACATATTTGCCAGAAACGTCCAGCATCAGGGTAAGTAGGTACCCCTTCAAAAACTAGTGTAGTTGCCCCATTAGCTAACGGGCCATAGAAAATATAAGAGTGACCGGTGATCCAACCTGCATCTGCAGTACACCAATAAATTTCGCCATCTTTATAGTCAAAAACATATTTATGAGTCATCGCGGCATAGAGTGAATAACCACCACAGGTATGTAAAACACCTTTTGGTGTGCCTGTTGAACCCGATGTATAAAGGATAAACAATGGATCTTCTGCATCCATGACCTCTGGTTCACAAACAGCTGATTGCTTGGCAACTTCTTCTTCGTAACTGATGTCTATTTTGTGATTCCATGCGACATCACCACCGGTGCGAGCAACGACAATAACTGTATGTACATTGGGGCATTCGGCAACAGCTTCATCAACGTTCACTTTCAATGGAATAACACGACCACCACGTAAGCTTTCATCAGCAGTGATAACAACTTGGCAATCAGCATCAGAAACTCGTGAGCGGATAGCCTCAGTTGAGAAACCACCAAAGACAACAGAATGTACCGCGCCAATTCGAGCACAGGCTAACATGGCATAACCCACTTCAAGGATCATCGGCATATAGATACAAACCCGATCACCTTTTTTAACACCACGTGCTTTTAATAAGTTCGCTAAACGACAAACATGATCATGTAATTCTTGATAAGTAATTTTTTTGTCGTCACTGGGATCATCGCCTTCCCAAATAATAGCCGTATCATTGGCTTTAGTAGCCAAGTGACGATCAATACAGTTATAACTTACATTTAATTTACCACCAGAAAACCATTTAATATCAGCCGTTTTCAAGTCAACATCACTGACACTGTCCCAAGGTTTATACCAATCTAGAAATTTTTCAGCTTGCTCACCCCAAAATACATCAGGTTGTTCAATCGATTGCTTGTACATCGCATCGTATGTTGCACTATCAATATGAGTGTGTGCTTTAGCTTGTTCTAAAACTGGATAACAGCTTTTCAATTCTTTCATGTTGAGTCCTTCATTGCTGACCTGATATTATATCAAGTTGATTATTGCTTAAATGCTATTGATATTCATCTAAGCACTAATAGATTTTGAGGTTATTTTTAAAACAGTGACAACATCATATAGGAAGTTAATTAGTGCGACTACTCAACTAAAGTCGAATACGCCTGATTAAATTTACATTAAAATGAAAAAAAATAATTGCCTGCTAATAAGATAACATTGAAACCCAGCAATGACAACGCTGTCATTGCTGGGTTAAAAAAAAGCAAAATAAATTGCTATTAACGGACTAAGAAGCCTTTAATAGATACGTTAACGAATAGTGATATCGGGGGAACCGTCAATTTCACCATCTTTGGTAATGATAACAGTACCACTATTATTTGATAATACAGCAATGCTGCGCCCATTGTTATTACGTATAAAAAGCAATTCATAACCGAACTTACCTAGACTACCCGCGGAAAACTTTTGAGCAAGTGTCAACTTCTCCCACCAAACTGAATGCTCAGGAGATTCGTGTCTTCTCTCATTAAAAGGTTGCTTTTGTAATTGCATAACTCACTCACCCGTTAAATAGATACTAACGTCATCGTATCAATATAACCCAGATAAACAGCGGTGCCTATTATCAGTATAGAACAGATTTTACCAACGAAGATTTTTTTATTGCTTTAACTAGCGAGAAAGTACCACGAACGCGGTAGCATATAATGCTTCGTCAGAGAGCGAAATGTGCCAGTTTTCAGCCCCTAATTCAGTTGCTAATTCTGCTGCACGACCATTTAGTAGTAGTTGTGGCTGACCAGAAGCTAATGATTTTATTTCAAAATTTTGAAATGAAACTCCATCGGCTATGCCGGTACCAAGCGCTTTGGATGCTGCTTCTTTTCCTGCCCAGCGTTTTGCTAAATATAATGCAGGGGTTTTTAACGATTGGTATTTTTCATACTCTATAGGCGTTAACACACGAAGCGCTAATCGGTCTTGCACCTTAATCGCCATTTTTTCGATACGGCTTATTTCAATAATATCAGTACCGATACCAACTACAGACATAATGAATCACTTTTTTAAGCGCTAGATAAATGTGGTATTAACCTTTATCTAGCTTCACTTCGTTAAATAAGGCAAAACTTTATTAGCTCTGCCAAGTAGGTTCTAGGTGCTGTGCTTTAAAAAGCTAACTACGCGCTTCTCTCATTAGCTGTTTCATATCGCGAATAGCTTTGTCTAATCCGTCAATCACCGCTCGAGCAATAATAGCATGACCAATGTTAAGTTCGATTATCTCTTCAATTGCCGCAATAGGTTTAACATTAAAGTAATTTAACCCGTGCCCAGCATTAACTTTCAAACCATTAGCATGCGCATATTTAATACCTTCAATTAAACGGATCAATTCAATTTTTTGATCTTGTTCATTTTTTGCATCAGCATAATGGCCAGTATGAATTTCAATATAAGGAGCTTTACTTGCAATAGCAGCATCAATTTGGCTTTTATCAGCATCAATAAATAAACTTGTTTCTATACCTGCTGCAGTGAGTTGTGCCACTGCACGGCTAATTTTATCAAAATTACCAACAATGTCCAAGCCACCTTCAGTCGTCAACTCTTCACGTTTTTCAGGGACTAGGCAACAAAATTCTGGTTTAACCTCACATGCTATAGCCAGCATTTCATCAGTGACCGCCATTTCAAAATTCATTCGGGTATGCAATGTTTGCTTTAGTACATAAATATCACGGTCTTGAATATGACGGCGGTCTTCACGTAAATGGACGGTAATGCCATCGGCTCCAGCGTGCTCTGCTACTGATGCAGCATAGACAGGATCAGGATAATTTGTGCCTCTTGCTTGTCTTAAGGTAGCAATATGGTCAACATTAACGCCTAATAATAGTTCGCTCATTTTTTTATCTCTTAAATTTATGAATTTTTTGTAAATAATTTCCGGCTATTAAGTGGTTTACCATCTAGTAAATGATTAATAATTTGCCGCATCAGCACTTTATACGTTTGCATGACGTCTTTAGATGATAAATCTTCTTCGGCTATCGCTTTTAAATGCACAGCATTGTAACCGGTCTGTACCTGATTGCTTATTATTGGGACAAAACCTTGTTCTGGGAAATAATGATAACGATGATTATTTTCTGAAAATATCGTTGAATAATCAATAGTTAACCCTAATTCTTCTAGTAATCTATTTTCAAAATTCCTCAATATAAATTCAATTGAACGTTGTTCCGATAATTGTTCAATACTTTGTTGATATTGACTAAAAAGTTCGTCATAAGGGATATGTTCACCCAGTAGACGCACTTGTAGCTCGTTAAGGTAAAAGCCACTGTAGAGGTAATTACCACTGAGCTGGTAGGATTTTCTTTCGGGTTCGACACGTTGTAAATACTTGAGGCTGCCTTGACCTTTCAAAACAATTTTTAGCGGAGAGAAAGGTTGTAGTAAAGCTTTTTTATTAGATTTTAAGGACTTACCTAAATAAGAAATAGCAGACACTTTTCCTTGTTGAGCGGTTAAGAATTCAAGCAATATTTGATTTTCACGATAAGGTCGTGAATGCAATAAAAAAGCACTTTGCTCAAATTCTTCCATTATTTTTAGTCCAGTAGACGGTTCGAAATCTAACCTGAATATTCATCCCCATAGCCTAAACTACGCAGTGCACGTTCATCATCAGCCCAGCCAGATTTCACTTTCACCCAAGTTTCAAGAAACACTTTCTGTTCAAAAAGCGCTTCCATATCACGACGAGCTTCTTGACCAATTGTTTTAAGTCGCTCCCCACCATTACCTATAACCATACGCTTTTGACTTTTTCGTTCCACTAAAATCAGCGCATTAATATGGATGATACCCTTTTCGTCCATTTTAAATTGTTCAACTTCAACGGTCGTTGAATAGGGTAATTCATCGCCGGTGAAACGAATAAGTTTTTCACGAATAATTTCAGAAGCCATAAAACGACTTGAACGGTCAGTAACATAATCATCTGGGAACCAGAAATCACCTTCGGGCAGTGAACTAAGACAAAGTTGACGAATGGTATCAACGTTATCGCCTTTCGCTGCAGAGATAGGTACGATATCACTAAAGTTGTGCTTCTCGCCTAATTTCTGCAAGTGAGGTAATAATGATTCCTTATCTTGGACATTATCGATTTTATTAATCACTAAGATACAACGAGCGCCAGATTTTTTTATCTTACTAAGCACAAGTTCGTCATCAGTTGTCCAATGTGTACCTTCAACCAAGAAAACCACTAATTCGACTTCTGCTATTGAACTACTTGCAGCACGATTCATTAAGCGATTAATCGCGCGTTTCTCATCAGAATGCAAACCAGGAGTATCAACTAATACCGCTTGTTTATTTTCTTCTGTTAAAATTCCTAAAATACGATGGCGTGTCGTTTGTGGCTTGCGTGAGGTGATACTAATTTTTTGGCCTAACAAGCTGTTAAGCAATGTTGATTTACCAACATTAGGACGACCGACAATAGCAATTAAGCCACAATGTTTATTTTCACTTGTCATGATAATATTTCGCTGAGTTATTTTTTATCAAAAATGAGCGCGAGTACTTGTTGCGCTGCGGCTTGTTCGGCTTTACGACGGCTAGTGCCTTTAGTGATCACTTCGGTGTTTATCACATTGGTTGTACATCGCACAGTAAACTGTTGATTATGAGACTGACCACTGGTGTGAATGACTTCATAAAGTGGTAAAGCAATTTTACGTGCTTGTAAATATTCTTGTAAACGTGTTTTAGGATCTTTTTGTTCGTTACCGGGTCTAATAATATCTAATCGTTCAGCAAACCAGCTAAGCACTAACGCTTTAGTGGTGTCGTTATCTGAATCTAAATAGACAGCGCCGATAATTGCTTCAACGGCATCTTCTAAAATGGAATCTCGACGATGACCACCACTTTTTAATTCACCTGGGCCTAAAATTAAGTATTCGCCTAAATTAAAGCCTCGGCCAATTTCAGCTAAGGTAACACCTCGCACAAGGCTAGAGCGCATACGTGTTAAATCACCTTCGTCATGAGAAGGAAATTGCTGATAAAGTACTTCAGCAATGACAAAACCAAGTATAGAGTCGCCCAGAAATTCTAAACGTTCGTTATGAGTTCCTTTAGCACTTCGGTGTGTTAATGCTTGAAGCAATAAGTCATTATCATTAAAGGTGTATCCTAACTTTTTACTGAGTCTAGTTAGTGCGACTGCTGAGCTTTTCACGATTAGTTTATTCCACCTAAACGTGAAAACCTGACATTAGTCGGTATCCACTTAGGTAAAAAACTATCTTCGTCACGATCAAAATCAAAACTCATCCAAATTGCTACGGCTTCGCCAACAAGATTTTCTTCGGGTACAAAGCCCCAAAAGCGTCCATCAAGGCTATTATCGCGGTTATCCCCCATCACATAATAATGACCTTCAGGTACAAAGAACTCATCACGTTGGGTATTTCTCTGTTGATAAAAGTGCTGCGTGCGTGGCAGTATTTGATTATCCACTAAAATATCATGTGTCTTGTTTCGCATATCAGCCGTGTAACGGCTCAGGCCGTATGAACCGTCAGGTGACTCATTTTCTTTTTTAAAGGTGTTTATTACTTGCTCAAAGTCTGGGCATTTAACGTCACTTTCTTGACAAGCAGGCTTAATATATATGGATTTATTACGATAAATAATTCTATCGCCAGGTAAACCAATAACACGCTTAATATAATCAATCTTTGGGTCTTGTGGATATTTAAAGACCACCACATCGCCACGCTCTGGTAGCCCGACCTCAATAAATTTATTACGTGCAACAGGATCGCGTAATCCATATACGAATTTATTGACTAAAATAAAATCGCCATCAAGTAATGTTGGCATCATAGAGCCCGAAGGTATTTGAAACGGTTCCCATAAAAAAGAACGTAAAATCAAAACAAAAGCGATAACCGGAAATATTTGTACGGACGTATCAACAATTGCTGAAGGCTCTGCTAATTTAGTGATAACGTCAGCTGGCAACACTTCTTGACATTGGGCTTGAGCGTCAGCTAATTTTAATTTACGTTGTGGCGCTAAATAAAACTTATCAGCTAACCAAACAATGCCAGTGATACTAGTAATAATAACGAGAAATATTGAAAAATAAACAGCCATAACTTCCCTACTAACTTTCTAATTTAAGTACAGCTAAAAACGCTTCTTGCGGTACTTCAACGTTACCAACTTGTTTCATACGTTTTTTACCATCTTTTTGTTTTTGAAGTAGTTTTTTCTTACGAGAAATATCACCACCATAACATTTTGCAGTAACATTTTTTCGTAATTGCTTAACGGTAGTACGAGCAATAACGTTATTACCAATCGCCGCTTGAATAGCAATATCAAACATTTGACGATGAATAAGTTCTTTTAATTTATCGACGAGCATACGGCCACGTGCGACCGAGTTACCTCTGTGGGTGATCATTGCTAAAGCATCAACACGATCGCCATTTATCATCACATCAACGCGCACCATGTCGGCAGCTTCGAAGCGGATAAAATTATAATCAAGTGAAGCATAACCTCGACTGGTTGACTTTAACTTATCAAAAAAGTCCATGACCACTTCAGCCATAGGCAGCTCATATCTTACCGCTACTTGTTTTCCGTGATAAATAATATCTTTTTGCACACCGCGTTTTTCGATACATAAAGTAATAACATTACCTAAGTGTTCTTGGGGTACTAAGATATTGGCTTCAACAATAGGTTCACGAATTTCGTCAATACTGTTGATAGCCGGTAAATCTCCAGGGTTATCAATAGATATTACGTCACCGTTGGTACAAGCAATTTCATAGTTAACCGTAGGGGCTGTTGTAATAAGGTCAAGATCATATTCACGCGCTAAACGCTCTTGAACAATCTCCATATGCAACATACCAAGGAAACCAATACGAAAGCCAAAGCCAAGCGCGGATGAGTTTTCTGGCTCAAAAAACAAAGAAGCATCGTTTAAACTTAACTTGTTCAACGCATCACGGAAATTTTCGTAGTCATCAGAACTTATTGGGAAAATCCCAGCATAAACTTGCGGTTGAACTTTTTTGAAACCGGCAAGCGCTTTTGCAGCTTCTTTTTTATGAATGGTAATAGTATCGCCCACTGGCGCGCCATGTATTTCTTTAATACCAGCAATAATAAAACCAACTTCACCAGTTCTTAAAATACCCGTTTCTTTTTGTTTTGGTGTGAATATTCCGACTTTATCAATTTGGTGAACTTGTCCTGTCGACATGACCACCATTTTATCGCCTTTTTTCACTTCGCCATTCATCACACGCACTAATGAAACAACGCCTTGGTAATTATCAAACCAAGAATCAATGATCAAGGCTTGTAAGTTACCCGCAGGATCGCCTGTTGGCGCAGGGATATTGGCAACGATGGTTTCTAAAACATCTTCGATACCTAAGCCAGTTTTTGCAGAACACTGCACTGCACCTGTCGCATCAATACCAATGATATCTTCAATTTCTTCACTGACGCGATCCGGATCGGCTTGAGGTAAATCAATCTTATTTAAAATTGGAATAACTTCTAGATCCATTTCAAGGGCGGTATAACAGTTGGCAACAGTTTGTGCTTCAACGCCTTGTCCGGCATCGACAACAAGTAAGGCACCTTCACAAGAAGCAAGTGAACGCGAAACCTCATAAGAAAAATCAACATGACCCGGCGTATCGATAAAGTTAAGCTGATACGTTTCACCATTTTTGGCTAGGTAATCAAGCGTAACACTTTGCGCTTTAATCGTGATGCCGCGCTCGCGCTCAATGTCCATAGAGTCTAGGACTTGTGCTTCCATTTCACGTTCTTGTAAGCCACCACAATGTTGGATCAAGCGATCAGAAAGTGTAGATTTACCATGATCGATATGGGCGATAATTGAAAAGTTACGTATATTTTTCATAAATGGAAGTTCAAATAATGCTGTGGTTAATTCAATAGTGATGAGATTTTAGCGAATTTAGCGCGCTGGGGCTATCTTTATGTTGTGTTAACTTGTGTATATAGCCATTCAACTTCGAGATAGAGGTTTAAGCAAGTCGAAAATAGGTACATTGTTAGGCATTAGTCGCAGATAATCGTTATTTAACGGCTAATATTAATACGCAGAAGCGTCTACTTTAAAGGCTTGTACTGAACACAGAATCAGTCGCAAAGATTTTAATCGGTAATTTCGACAATATTGATCATTGACTTATTTATACGGAGAATTTTTGGGATTAACAAATTACAATATTTACCACGTTTTTGTTGGTGCCTCGCAAGCGCAAAACCTATGTACCCACCCAAAACGCCTAACGCTATCGCAAATAACTCGTGGCTAAATATGCTATTTTCAACCAACCATTGGCCAAATACTGACGCGATGACTAGCCCCATCAATGGCCATAGATACACTTGCCAAGCGGTTAATAATAAATGCTTGTCTGATAAACCCAAGACCACAGTATCACCAATTTTTACCGCTAATTCAGTTTCTAATTCTAAGCTAAGTTTAGCTTGTGGGAAAGCTTTAGCCACTTGACCACTGCCACAGTTATCAACCTGTTTACAGCCACTGCAGCTTGATTTAATTTGACTCTCCACAGTCACTTTATGCATAGCGGTTAGACCGGCATTTTCATCCGCCGCTAATTCTATAGCAACAACCGTAGCGTTTTCTTCAATCATGGTTTTTGAGGTGGTTTTATTGTGATTGCGTCGGCAATAGCCTTCGCTGTTTTAAACGGTATTTTTCCAACAATACTCACTTCAATACCATCGCTCACTTGGTTTAATACCAAAGTAGCTCCGTCCATAACAAAGTCAGCATTGCGTTGTTTTTCTTGACTACCATTAACATAAATTGAAATATCGACTAAACCATCGCTCAACAGCATAAATTCAACGGGTTGTTTTGTTAGTGATATTTTATGTCGATTAGCGTTAATTTGCGTAAAGCCCTCTGGCAACCAGTTAACATCCCATTGCAGCTCTTGCTGTTGGTATTCTTCAGGAATATCAACTAGCACAGGAAGTTCAGTCTCATTTAACTGTAAAACACTTTCTGAAGGTTTTTCTGTGATCTCAAGATGCGTAAACTGAATCTGTTCTAATTGTTGGCCTTGTTTCGTCACAATAGACAACTTTAATAGCATACTTGATTGTTGGTCTAACCAAAGCCAATAGGCATAACGATGGGTATTTTTTGCCTCTATTCTGATCAATTGTGCAGGTCGGCCTAAAACACGACTTCGGCCAACAGAAATGAAGTCATAAATATTTTCTAAGCGAGAAATATCGCCCGCTAAAATAGCAGGAATAGGACCACTAATTTGTTGAGAAGTAACTGAATAAGGAGGCAGTTCAGGTTCGATATAGCTAACTACGTTGCCTTTGCGTAAAATATCGCGACGCGGTCCATTAAGTAAAGAAAGTACCTCAAGTTCTTTACCACTTTCATCGACACCGTGAAACCAGTGATATGGCTGAGCTTGATTATTTTTAACAACAACAAAAGACGTGCTAAAATTAAGTTGATTTAATGCGTTAGATAAACGTTCGAGCCAAATTTTTGCCGACTCACTTTCTTCACCAACTGCTGAAAAGCTGATGCTTAACAGCAGTAAAACATAACTTAAGAATTTCATTAATTACTTTTATTTGCCTTTTTGTTGTCAATACTAGTTGTTTCACTTTCATTGTCTGTATTTGCGGTATCAACCGTTAGTGAACCTAATTTAATTTGTTGTTGATGATCAGACAGCAAAGCATGGAAACGACGTTGTTGATCAATAAAAGCTTGCTTTTGTGAAGCTCTGTCTGGTTCTTGAAAGTTCAAGCTTACCGGTTCAGCGAAACCTGCCATAGGAATAGTTTTTACTATTTGGCTAGGTAAAATAGTTTCATTATTTTGTGCAACATTACTTTGTACACCTAAAACCATTAAACCTGCGGCTGAAGCAGCAATCGCCAATTGACCGAAGGGTTTAGCAAACTCAACCACTTTATTTTTTAACTTAAGCATGAAAATATTAGTCGTTTTCGGTGCCAAAACGCTGGGCTCAGCGGCAATAGCTTTTGCTATCTCAGCAGATAAATCAAGTTGTAAAACATCAGGAGTGTCATTACGTAAAACATCTCCAATTAAATGATAACGATCCCAAGTAGTCGACAAATGTTCATCGTTGATAATATCATCAAACGTTTTATCATTATGTTGAAAATTATCAACACAAGATGACACTGTCTCAAACTTACCTTCACTCATATATACACCTTAAAAATTAACACTTACATTCGTGTGAATTAAATTAATTTTATCTTTTATACCAAAAAACTACTCTTAATAACTAGCTTTGTAATAATGGCCTAATTTTTTTATCTACCGCGTCTCGAGCTCTAAATATTCTCGAACGCACAGTCCCAACAGGACAATCCATAATATGTGCTATTTCTTCGTAACTTAACCCTTCTAACTCTCGAAGGTTGATTGCCGTTCGTAAATCATTGGGTAATTGCTCAATGGTATCAAAAATAACTTTTTTGATTTCATTGGTTAACAATAACTTTTCAGGAGAAGCATTTTCTCGTAAAGCTTCACCTGAATCATAAATTTCAGCATCTTCTACTTCGATATCAGAGCCCGGTGGTTTTCGATTACTCGCCACCATATGATTCTTTGCGCAATTAACGGCTATACGATAAAGCCAAGTATAAAAAGCACTATCTCCTCTAAAATTAGGTAAAGCTCTATAGGCCTTAATAAATGCTTCTTGAACTATATCGGGTACATCACTGTGATTTTTTACATAACGCGACACTAAATTTGCTACTTTATGCTGATACTTTGTCACCAAAAGGTTAAAAGCATTTTTATCTCCGCGTTGTACTCGTTCAACCAATTTTTGGTCAACGTTTATTTCGCTCATCTGAGCCAATACTCCTAATTATTACTTACTTCTAAAATCCGGTTCAACATTTGGCTCATGGTAAACACATGAAGTAGGACTACACTAATTTGAAAAAGTTCGAAAAAAATTAAAATAAGTCATAAAACTATCCAAATTTCGTCTTTATTTCTAAATACAGCCCGTTTTATCTGTTACCGCAGGTAAATAACCGTTAAGATTCATGCTATGTGTAGAATACATTAAAATCATAACTTTATGAACAAACAACACAACTGTGACGTATTAATTATTGGTAGCGGTGCCGCGGGTTTAACGCTTGCTTTACATTTAGCAAATAATGCCGATATCGTTGTACTCAGCAAATCCTTGGTTAATGAAGGCTCAACCTTTTACGCTCAAGGAGGTGTCGCTGCTGTTTTTGATGAGAATGATAGTGTTGCTGATCATGTAAATGACACTTTAATTGCTGGTGCAGGCTTGTGTGACCAAGAAATAGTACAATTTACCGCTGAAAATGCACGAACATGTTTGGAATGGCTAATTGGCCAAGGTGTTGACTTTGATCAAGAAGAAGATGAAAAAGGTGAGTTACGTTACCATCTAACCCGTGAAGGTGGTCATAGTCATCGCAGAATTCTTCATTCTGCTGACGCCACAGGCCAAGCCATTCAAACCACGTTAGTTGATCAAGTTAAAAATCACCCCCGTATTCGAATCTTTGAACGTTACAATGCTGTTGATTTAGTCTGTGAACAACCAAACGATACCAATAACCAGCAAAAACGTTGTATTGGTGCCTACATTTGGAACCGAAACAGCGAATGCGTTGAACGTATATTTGCCCGTAAAACAATTTTAGCTACAGGTGGTGCAAGTAAGGTCTATCAATACACTTCAAATCCTGAGGTTGCCAGCGGTGATGGTATAGCGATGGCGTGGCGAGCAGGATGCCGTGTCGCTAATATGGAGTTTAACCAATTTCACCCAACATGTTTATTCCATCCCGATGCAGGAAATTTTTTGTTAACGGAAGCATTACGTGGCGAAGGGGCTCTTTTACGTCGCCCCGATGGCAGTCGATTTATGCCAAGCTTCGATGAACGCGCCGAACTTGCACCCCGAGATATTGTTGCACGCGCCATAGATTTTGAAATGAAGCGCCTCGGCGCTGATTGTATGTATTTAGATATTAGCCACAAACCGGCTGATTTCATTAAACAACACTTCCCTAATATCTATGAAAAAACTCAATCTTTAGGCATTGATATTACCAAACAGCCTATGCCCGTCGTACCTGCTGCCCATTACACTTGTGGTGGTGTCATGATTAACAAACAAGGTAAAACAGATGTCGAGAGCTTGTATGCTATTGGTGAAGTCGCTTATACCGGTTTACATGGCGCTAATCGTATGGCAAGTAATTCGTTATTAGAATGTCTAGTGTTTGCTCGAGCGGCGGCATTAGACATAGAACAAAAAATTGACCGTCAACAGAGTATTATTGCGTTACCCGCTTGGGATGAAAGTCGCGTGACAAATTCTGATGAAGAAGTTGTTATACAACATAACTGGCATGAACTGCGATTATTTATGTGGGATTACGTCGGTATTGTTAGAACAACAAAACGTTTAGAAAGAGCGCTGCACCGTGTTGAATTATTGCAAAGAGAAATAGAGGATTACTATCAAAATTTTCGAGTCAGTAATAATTTACTAGAATTAAGAAACTTAGTACAAGTAGCTGAATTAATTATTAGATGTGCGATGGAACGTAAAGAAAGCCGTGGCTTGCACTACACGCTTGATTATCCTGAATTAAGTCAGGTAGCAACCCCAACCATTCTACGTCCTTAATATTAAGTGTTATGCTGAGTTATCAAAAGTTTAGTCACCCTAATTTGGGTTATTTAACTTAACGATAACACGGCATAGCCTTGAATAATGTTTAGCAGACAAACTCGTTTTGAAAATAAAAAAACTGGGTAAATTCAGTTTTGCAAGACACGTTTTAAAAAAATGATTTTTCAGCAAGGTAACTGGTGCTGGTAAATTATCTTCAAAGACCAACCAACACCCCCAAAAACCAATACGACTAGACGCGCTTAACTGTCTTTTACCTTTAGCCGAAAACTGGCATTCACCCATTATATCAAGAGTGAAACTGTTAGGTTCAACATAGAACATCCGCATAAGATTAAATTTATTATGCGTATGCTCAACAACTATATTAAACTTTAACTCGTTTAAGGATAAGTTGCACCATGGCGTTGAGTTCTTTGTCTTCACAAACTTGATGCCCCATAAACCAAGCAAATAATTCCGGATCTTGCTCTTCCAGTAAACGTTCAAACACTTGCTTCTCTTTTTCTGAGAGCAAATCATAAGCCTCTTCAACAAAAGGCATAAAAAGTATATCTAATTCGAGCATTCCACGACGGCAAGCCCATCTTAAACGCGGTTTATTATCAGTTAAAGACATATAACACCCAGTAAAGTAAAATTTAGGCTTATTCTAACAAAGTCATTTGCCATTACAATATTGTTTATCAGATCTAGAAAAATAAACTAACGAATATCATATACACCTTGAATTTCACAAGAAAGTCCTCATTATTTAACCTATCAATAAAACAAAAATGCCAATTTAATTATGACAATCTCTGTTGAAAATACCTTACCTAGTTACGATAACCTTCCTGATGCTTGTATCATTAGTTTAGCTGAATATGGTGCAATTGCTGTACATGGAGCAGAACAAAGTAAATACCTACAAGGACAAGTGACTTGTGATGTAAATACACTGACAGATAATAATTTATTATTGGGGGGTCATTGCGACGCTAAAGGTAAAGTCTTTTCAGTGTTTAGATTGATAAATCGTCAAAACATTCATTTACTTTTACAACCTAAAACCAGTATTAGCCAATCACTAGCCGAACTGAAAAAATTTGGCGTATTTGCCAAAGTAACCATTGAACAAGCCACAGAGTTAGTTTTTTATGCGGTTGCAGGAAAAAAGGCAACAGAGATACTCCATCAACAGTTTGTTGAATTACCTAATAGTTTGACACCGGTTTTACAAGTCGGTAGTACCACTATTGTCTACCTTGCAGGAAAATTAAAACGTTATCTTATAATTGATGAGGCGAAGGCTGCTGAAAAAATTATTAATGACTTTGCCTTAGCCACTTATTCTCAAGCGCTGTGGAATTTAATCGAAATTAATGAAGGCTTTCCTTTACTAGCGCCAGAAACAGTTGCTTCTTATGTGCCACAAATGTTGAATTTACAAGCAATTCACGGCATAAGCTTTACTAAAGGCTGTTACTTAGGGCAGGAGACTGTTGCTCGCATGCAGTATTTAGGAAAAAACAAACGCGCTTTATTTTCGTTAAAGAGTAAATCAGCAAATAATGAGTTAATAACCTTGCAAGCAGGGGATATTATTGAACAACAGTTAGGTGCGAACTGGCGTAAAGCTGGTGACATCTTAGCGAGCTATATTAGTGATGATGGCATTTATTATCTACAGGCTGTTTTAGCCAGTGATATCGATAGCACCACAAACTTACGGATTAAAAACCACGAAAACTCAGCATTAAGCTTAGTAGAATTGCCTTATAACTTAGCGGAATAGTCGCGAGTTACATTTATTTAAAATTTAGGACATATCATGAAAATTTCAGAAAACAAAGTTGTCGTTTTACACTATGCCGTATCAGACAGCGAAGACACACTCATCGACAGCTCTTATGACCACAGCCCTTTATCTATCATTCACGGTACAGGTTATCTCATTCCGGGCTTAGAAGATGCTTTAACAGATCATGTTGTTGATGATAAATTCGAAATCGCAGTTAGCGCTGAAAATGCTTATGGCGATCGCCACGATGAGTTTGTACAAACCGTACCAAAAAGTATGTTTGAAAGTGTTGAAGATCTTGCGGTTGGTTCACAATTACGTGCAACGACTGATGATGGTGAGCAAACAGTTATTGTTATTGATGTCACCGATGATGAAATAACTGTTGACGGAAATCACCCTTTGGCAGGCATTGATTTAAAATTTGATGTAGAAATTTTAGAAGTCCGTGATGCTACAGAAGATGAATTGAAACATGGACATGTCCATGATGAAGGGGATTGTGGTCACAACCACGACTAATCCTCATAAATACTGAGTTGTAAAAATAAAAAGCGAAATATAAGTACTTATATTTCGCTTTTTTATTAATTAGTTGCCGTTAAATATTCATCACATTCATCACTTTTTCACGCACTTCTTGATAGCGAATATTTTCACAACAGCCAAAACCAGATAACTGTTTTATTTTATTACGACTAAAAAGCGGCACGGTTAATCCAGTTAAAAATCGACACATCGTTTCTAAAGATAAAACACCTTTGTGCTTGGTCGACATATGCTGAATAAGTGCCGTTAGCATGTCAACTATCGCAGTGTCATCTGGCAGAATACTTTCTTGTGAGTAACTTAGCTTAGCAACGTTTCCACGGCATACTGAACAATGCCCACAATTTTCAGGGGTATTTTTATCATTAAAGTACAAGGATAAATTTCGGCTTAGGCAAGAGGATAATTCAAAGAAGCGCACCAGTGTCGCTATACGTTTTATTTCTTTTTCTTCTTTTTCGACAAAATAATCATGTAGTGACTTAGCAATTATATCAGCTGACAATAAGGCCTTGTTAACACTGAATACTTCAGTGATTTTTTTTGTTTCCAAGGTGATCAATTGCTTTTCTTGTAGGTATTCCAAAGCGACAATCACTCGGCCACGGTCACAGCCATAATGCTGAAATAGTGCCTCAAAGTCTGGCTCTCCCCATACTTTTTTAAAACCGCTGTATTTAAAAATAGTCGCAAGAAAATCTTTGCGCTCACCTTCAAATAAATTTAACACCTCGTCTTTATTGGTGGTAAATTTATATTTAAAATCGGCAAAATATGAAAATAGCGGTTTAATAACACCTTGCAGCTCTAACTGAACAAGTAAGGTTCTCATGGGTAATTGACGGATATTACTGGCATTTGACAGCGATAAACCTTGTAATTCCCAGCGATCATTTTGGGATTCTTGTTGAACGTTTTTTATAACACATTCAATACCACTCAGTTCGGGTGTATCACCAAAAACAAAATTTTCAACGGTATTTAGTCCATCTAAATTTGCCAAGGTAATACAATTTGACGCTAAGCCATCACGCCCTGCTCGGCCAATTTCCTGGCTGTAATTTTCAATTGACTTGGGTAAATCATAATGAATAACAAAGCGGATATCTGCTTTATCTATGCCCATGCCAAAAGCAATAGTAGCCACGATAATCTTTACTTTTCCCGACATAAAATCTTCTTGAATTTTCTGTCGTTTTTCACTTATAAATCCGGCGTGATAAGGTTGCGCATTCAAACCTTGTTGCGTCAAAAAGTTTGCCACATACTCAGCACTTTGCTGTAAAGTTACATAAACAATGCCACAACCGGTTTGATCAGCGATACTTGTTAGCAATTTTTGATTTTTATCTTTTGTTGAAACCGCTAACACCGACAAATCTAAATTTTGACGATAAAAGCCTGTTTGTACGATGTGCTCTGGCAAGATCGCAAATTTAGTAGCCATATCTTGCTTGACTTTTTTGGTCGCTGTTGCGGTCAACAAAAGCACCAGCGGGATGTTGAGTTCTTGACGATAGTTAGGGAGTTTTAAATAATCAGGGCGAAAGTTATGCCCCCATTCAGAAATACAATGTGCCTCATCAACAACCAACATAGATACATTCACAGACTCAATAAATTGGCGAAAACGCTCATTTTTAAAACGCTCAACCGACACCATAAGAATTTTTATTTTACCTGAACGCGTATCCGCCATGACTTGTTGATTTTGCTGTGGAGTTAATGTTGAATCGATGCTTGCCGCTGCTATATTTTTCGTCGCTAAAAAAGCTAATTGATCTTTCATTAGCGCCAGCAAGGGTGAAACAACAATCGTTAAGTGAGGTAGTTCTATAGCCGCTAACTGATAGCATAATGATTTACCTGAGCCAGTTGGAAATATAGCGAGAGAAGATTGGCTATTGAGGAGCTGCTCAATCGTTTGCTGCTGTCCATCACGAAATGCATCAAAACCAAAGATTTGCTTGAGTGAGTTAACAAGAGATAACACAAAAAATACCTATTAAATAAATGAGTTAAAAAAAAACGAATATCAACAGCCAATTTAAAATCACTGTTGATACTCGTTTTATAATAACAGAGTTACTTAAAAGGTTTTAATCACTTTAACTTTATCACTGACATTAGCAGCATCGATATAGCCAATAGCATCAGGGTTATCAGCAACAAAACTTAAAACATCTGCGTCATTGTCAAATTTGGCTAAAGGTTTCGCCTTACCAGAGAAAATTAGCTTAGCCCAATAAGCTTTAACTTGGTAGCTAGTCTTTTGCAACACTTTGCTTTCAAACTCTTCTCGAGCAGGACTTTCATCTTTTAAATTGGCTGCCATAACAGCAGCACCGTTAGTAAACTTCTTATTTTTACCTAAAAAGATCCGAGATATGTCTCTGTCGCTAAGCGCACTAGAATTAGCCGGATTAACAATAACAGCAATATCAGCAGAAGCCGTTATACTAAAGCCTATTGAAAGTAAGATCGCAGTGACTTTTATATATTTCATCATCAATCCCCTAAAAAACAGTAACAAGTGAAGTGCGGAATAAACCAGCATCATTAGCACCGTTAAGGTCATCATTAAAACCGGTATATTCAAATTTTAATGATGCAGAGCTATGAAAATCCCAACGTAAACCAATAGTAACATAACTAGAGTCATTTTTTTGATCAGTTATAGTCTTTTGTGTTGGTAATTTTAAAGCGTCAAGAGGAGTTCCTGACGGTATAACGCTAGTAAAATCGTTCACCGCAGTGTCTTCATCAACACCGTAAGTAATGTGTACTAAATAATTATCAAAGCGCTTACCTAGCATCACATAATAAGACTCTTCTTCTCCTAATATCGTATTATCTATTTTAAGCGTTGTATATTCGCCAACAACTAAGATGCCTTCATAGTCAATTTGAAAGCCAAGTTCAGTGAACGTTGCTTTGTCTTCAAAAATACTAGTATTGTCTGCAAATGCAGGGTAACCAAAGGCATTCCAATTACTAGCAAGTCCATCTAATCCTGTTGAAGGTATTGATACATCAGCATTAAAATAAGCAGCTCGCAAGGTTAGCCAATCTCTGTTAAAGGTAGCAGCGCCACCTAAGATATTATCCATGTTAGGTGATGATTTTTCACCAAATACTTCGATTTCATCAGAGTTATTACCCGCAATAAAGTGGTAAGTCGTATCAAATTCTCCAAGAGTACTGCTGTATATGCCGCTAAGACCGTCAAAAGTATTAAAAATTAAATCGTAAACACCTTTTGGTGGTGTTATCCACGGGTAGGCATAGGAAACATCTAAAAAGTCTGAGTACATAAAGAAAGGTGCTCGTTGACGCCCAGCCAAAACCCTAAATTTATCGTTTACGTTATAGCTAACGTAGGCCCATTCAAATTCAGTATCCCAATCATTCTCACCACGTGAAACAATTTGTGCAGTAATATCAAGGCCTTCACCTATATTACTTGATGCTTGAATAGCCAGTAAAGAACCATTTTTAAAGTCAAATGTATCGTTAAAACCATATAACTTTTCATCACTCGATGTAGTAATACCACCTGTTATTGAAGCAAAGCCACTTAAATTGATATCTGCTTGAGCCGCATAGGAAATAAAGCTACTAGCAAGCGCTAGTACCGCTATTTTACTTTTCATATTATCCACCTTAGTTTGTATTTTTATGTGCTTATTTTTTTACATGTTTATATTTTATTAAAATCGATTAGTTTACAGGTAAACTAATGAAGTATAGATTAATATATTAAAAATGTTAGAGAACAAGTTTAAAAAATAACTATCTTTCAGCCGCTATGACCGATATTTCAATAAGTAATTCATTTCTTGCCATTGAAGCTTTGACACAAGCTCTTGCAGGAGCGAATCCCTGAGGGATCCAATTATCCCAAATTTCATTCATTTTTGAAAAATCATTCATATCTTTAATATAAATAGTTGCTGATAGAATATGCTTATTGTCGCTACCTGCTTGTTCAAGCAATTCATCAACTTTATCTAACATTGAACGTGTTTGCTCTTCAATGCCTTGGCTCGCATCTTTACAAACTTGCCCACATAAATAGATAACACCATTGTGCTTAACGATGCGGCTCATTCGCGTTTTTGTTTCTTGCCTAATTATTGTCATTTTATTTAGTCATAATTAAATATGTTAAAGTATATACTCTATTAACTAATAAATGTAGCTTTGAGACTAGTGCTGTGACGAAACTTTACGCTAGTAGATAATAAATCACGCTTATTAACACAATGTTGCAATTAATCATTCACAAATAGCACAATAAAAGATAAAGTATTTAGTAGATGCAATACTACTTATAAGGATAACTGATGGACATTAATCAGTGGGTTGACGAACTATTTGAATTTTTTGATGAAGATAAAGACGGTGCGATTAGTCGAAGTGAATTTGTTGAATTAATTGACTGTCTTTTGCAAGATAAAGGCATCCGTATGTGTGAGAGTATTTTTAATAAATTTGATGTTAATCATAATAATTCAATTTCCAAAGAAGAACTCAAAGCTATGGTCATTGAGTTAGCTTTGTAGAGTTTTTCATTAAAAATTACCCTTCTCTAATTATTTGTTGAGAAAGTAACTTTACTATTTTTTATCTAATCAAGAGCTTAACTAAGCTCTTTTTTTATACCTTAAATTCATTGGTCTGACCTCTTGTTTCAATTGTTATTTCTGTTACCATCCAAAATCAGCTTACACGCGTACACTGAAATTATATTTAAAGAAATAATGAAAAATAACAGGATAACAAATGACAAGCCAAGCTAGTTACAGTAAAAATGAAGAAATAGCCAACACCTTGACTCATGCTCTTGGTGCTATATTGTCTGTTATGGCTTGTTACATGCTACTCACTGCAGCTTTTGCCGATAACTCATTAGTAAAAATAGTGAGTTATGCCGTATACGGTGCCAGTTTGGTTTTATTATTCACCGCTTCAACTTTTTACCATGCTTTTCAGGATCCTAACAAAAAAAAGCTTTTTAAATTGCTCGACCATTGTGCTATTTATTTGTTAATCGCAGGAACTTACACCCCCTTAATGATGGTTGCCTTAAACGACCAACTCGGTACCATTATGCTTACAGTTATTTGGAGTATGGCTATATTAGGCGTGTTTTTTAAAATGAAATTTGGCCACCGCTATAAAAAAACATCACTGATCACCTACTTAGGTATGGGACTGATATCTATAACCATTATTGAACAGTTAAATGAAAAATTATCAAATCAAGCTTTAACACTACTTGCTCTTGGCGGTATTATTTATTGCTTGGGGGTTATTTTTTATGTTCAAAAGCGTATACATTTCAACCATGCTATCTGGCATTTATTTGTTTTAGGTGGTGCAGCATGTCACTTCTTTATGATCTACCTCTACTTATAAACGCCGATACGACTGACAAAAAATAACCAGGAATATAATTGCTGGTGAAGAGGATAAATTAATTGGTACCTAAAACAGCGGTTAAAAGGCTATCGATTTTACAGGCCCTAAGGCTTAATTATCAAGTTATCGTCAACTTTTTTGGTAATGCAGAATGCTGCTAATTAATAGGTTCATAACAAAAACAAATTAATTAAGCTTTCAATCCAATTTTCAATTCACAGTCAACTATAAGCGACTATCAACAAATCCTTGTAATGATTCCAGTATCATTGAAAAGTTTTTAGCACCCAGCCCTAAACGAAAATATGGTCCAGTAAGTCCAAATAAGCATGATGGGTAAGCGAATATTCCCGCTTGTTCGGCGAGTTGCTCTGCCCATTCAAGCATAGGTAAATCTCTGTGACACTTCACTAATGTAAGTAAGCCTGCTTGAGGAGGACACCAACTAAAATGAAACTGATTTTTTTCGATAAACTGCTGAAATAACGCGATATTATCTTTAATAATAAGATTATTTTTACTGATTATTTTAACATGGTTTTCTAAAGCAAGCTCTGCCAGCTTTTCATCAACGATTGAAGTACAAATTGAACCTTGAGCTTTTACCGCTAATAATTTTTTTAACAGTGATTTATCCTTAGACACAGCCCAACCAATACGTAGCCCAGCCAAACCAAAACTTTTCGATAATACCGATACAACAATCGTCCGCTCATAATCTAAATAGCGATGAGCTAATTTCAGATCATTATAGTTACTTGCTTGAGAGACATCATCGGCTAAAAGGTAACAATTGAACTGTTTTGCAATGGCTAATATCTGTTCCGAAAATTGGGTGTCTATTATGCTACCACTGGGATTATGGGGAGAATTTAAGACAATTAGCCGGGTATTTTCGTTTACTAGCGCTAAAAGTGCCGCTTGGTTAATTTGCCAGTTTTGTTGGAAATCAACCGTAAGGCACCTTACTTTAATCCCCATCTGCTCTGCCATCGTCACCAAAGAGGGATAGCAAGGTGTAATAACAACAATTTCAATCGCTGCTTGTTGCTCAACTGAATTATCTTGTGTTCGTTCATTTTCGCTAAGCACTGTTTGGTAAATAGCTAACAACGCCTCTTGAGCGCCACAAAAAGTTAGAACATTGTCAGCAGTTAACTCAACTTGATGATGATTATAGTCTTGATGAAAACCAGCAATAAGTGATCGCAAATAATGGCTACCACTTATCGACGCATAGGATAACGCTTGTTCACCCAGAAGATTATCAAGACTCGTTTCACCTAAAAGACACAATTGTGCTGCGGACAAAGACTGTCCGCAAGAGTTACTCAAATTGTGCTTAATAGTGACCTTTTGATTTTCTGCAAGCTGTTGACCAAAGGCGATATGTGCAGGTAAAATATTTTTCACCCTTGCTATATTTTCCGTTGCCAAACCGACATTTCGGTGGTTGTTACGGTGAAAGTGCATTGATTTTTCTTAATCACACGCGTTAATGGCTGTGCGTCTAAAAAAGTAAACTCTTCTGCTAATTTTTCCTGTAAACCATCAAAGCCAATAACATTTTCACCATTGACTTTAAGCCCACCCAACCAGTTCTCTTTTTCAGTATGTTTCGCTGAGTATTGATGGTCGGTTAATACAAAAAGTAAACCTTGTTTATTAAGTCGCTTAGACAGTGTGGCTAACAACTGTTTGGGTTGATAACTTTTTTCTAGCGCATGCTCAACTAAAATCGCATCATAACCTTTAAAAATAGGTTTTAAATTGCTCGCATCACCCTGACTAAAAACAATATGGTCAGTGTTGTTGTTTAGCGATAAAGCCTTAAGAGACACCTCATGAAAACTCTGTATGTCACCAGAAATAACATTGGTGTGACGGAGTGTTTTCTGTTGTTGAAGTTGCACACCAAATTGAATATAACGCGCAGAAAAATCTACCGCATCAATATGCTGAAAATGCTCTGACAACTCAAAAGCCGTTCGTCCAACACTACAGCCTAAGTTCAATAACTTATCGGTATTAATGCCCAGATCTTTTACTTTACTGAGCAATAATTGGCTAACTTGTTGTGAATAGTTTTCAACACTTAAATGTTGCTCACCATAATGACTGTCGAGTTGCTGACAAACTTCCCGATCAGTTTCATATCGATTAACCGGCGTTAATGGTATTTTGCCATCGATGTTTTCAACATAACGAAAACCAGCATGCTGAGTAAAGTGACGACGAAAAGCATAACGAGACGACGGAATAGTTTCATTACCAGTAGAAATCCATGAACCGCCTTTAATTAAGTTATGTTTACCATCGAAGGTTGGCGTAGAGAAATCATCATAAAGTGGATGAACTTTAAACCCCTCATAACCATCTATTGCTGACTCATTCCATTGCCATACATTACCAATAACATCATAAAAATCTCCCGTTGAAAATTCATCAATCGGACATGAAGAAGCGTAACGCGCCAAGTTTATATTACCTAATACTTGCTCTTCATTATCGCTGGCATTATTCATTAGACAATGCCACTGCGCTTCAGTAGGCATAGCAATATTTGTTTGAGTTTTTTCACTTTTCCAATGGCAGAAAGCTTTCGCTTCTAAGTAGTTCACTTCTGCAGGCCAATTCAAAGGTAACGGCATTTCATTAAGCAAGTTGCGCTGCACGTATTCATCGTTATTTTTTCGCCAAAAACGTGGCATTTCAGCTTTGGTGAAACTTAGCCACTTTTGCCCTTCTTCGCTCCAATAATGTGGCTTTTTGTAACCACCTGCATCGATAAAAGCTAAAAACTCTTGATTAGAGACTAAATATTTAGACGCTGAAAAAGCACTAACATCAACAGATAACTCACCATATTCGTTGTCCCAGCCGTAAGTTTCGTCGGTCAACTTTTTACCTAATACAATAGATTGTTCTGTAACAGGTAATAATTCGTTTTCTGGAGCCATTGAAAAATGAGCACAACTTGTCCATTGCCCAGCTACTTCAGATGGCTGTGTTAAGCAATCTAGCGGTAACATGCGCATAATAACTGATGAAGTCTCAAGATGAATGCGTTCATGCTCACAGCCCATCAATATCACCCAAGCTAACGAGTCTTGTTGGATAGGTAAGCTAATTTCCATCGTATCAATTAAGTTATTAACCACAGTGAACACTTGTTGGCGGTACTCTCTTACTTCATCAACATTAGGCCAGTCGTAATGCTCACTGTTGAGATCGTCCCAGCTCATTTCATCAACACCAACAGCGCAAACAGCTTCTAACTTGGTATTAACACGTTTATTAATGTACTTACCCAAAAGTAATTTATTAATAAAGAAAGTGGCCGTATGGCCAAAATAAAAAATAAGTGGATGGCGTAAAGTCTCAGGCCGTAAATAATAGGCTTCATCTTTGTTGATTAAAGCAAACAACGACTCGTAAGTCGTCCAAGTGTTATGGAAGTAGCTTTTTAGCTCGGCGCGTTTATCATCTATAGATAAACCATTAAGATGTGGGGTAATATTTTGATTATTAATAAGTGTCATATTTTATTTTTAAATTAATTATGATGTATGAGTGAGAATAAGTTTTTGTTGATACGGCGCTAAAATCATTTGCTTTAATTTGTCGCCTAACAGTAACTGTCCTGATATTTGCTCACCATTTATAAATTGACCCGATAGCTTATTTAAACGTTCGCTTAACCAGTGATCATTTGCAAATAGTGATATTGCGCCCAATTTTTCTTGCACTGTATTATCATACAATGAAAAAGGTAAATCTTGATGATGAACTTCTTTACGGAGCAATTTGCGACAGTTATCCATCTTATATACTTCAAGCGCGTCAATTAAGTTCAATAAAGAGTAAATAATATTAAAATAGGCATTGTATTGCATACTTGAAGCACCAATTCTATGCTCGATACGAGCGGTTTTTTGCCAATTTTGTCGCTTAACTAGCACTTCATTTTTGTGATTATAAAGTACCGGCTCTTCGCCCATCGCTTGATTATGTTTACCCACTTCTTTATACAAGGCAATACTGCCTTGGTGTCCGCCTGAAATATCAACGGGTGAACATAACTCAGCCGCTAAACCGTATTTAGTTTTTAATGCTAATCGCTCAAAAGCTTCTTCTTCAGGTAAATAAATTAAACAACAATTTAAGCTAGTATCTAGAAAGCATTGCTGTAAATATTCACCAAAGCCGCGTTCAATAATAATGTTTTTACCTTCGCTATCAAGTGCACTAATATTCATTTGAACAGCATTAGGGATATGCACTGCCCGTGTTTCTGTGGTGAAAATATCACCACTACCACTGGCTAACTTGCCTTTATCGCCAGACCAGACAACTGGTTTGATTAATGTTTTACTGATGCCTTGTTCGGCAAAAAAACGAGGTAAAAGGTGTAACGCTTGGCTTAAATTATTAGCTTCTTTTAACGGCGACTGGCCATTAAATAAAGAAACATACTCCCACTGACTATACCAATATTCTGGCACTAATTCTCCGTCAATTCCAGCATGCGCTAACTGACGGTTAATTCTTTGATAATCTAATGAAAATCTTTTTATTTTACTATCGAGCTGATAACAACCTTCTAATTCAAAGTGAATGACAGGAGTAAAGCCAAGCTGTTTTATATAGTTCTGTAATAATGTAATAGCTTGGACGGCTAACAGTGTTGTATTATTCATATGAGATAATGGCTTTCTATTGATATATAACCACATTATTTTTACCGTTACGCTTTGCCTGGTAAAGGGCAGTATCGGCATGTAGGTATAACATTTCACTCGTTGGGCTAAGTTGAGACAAGGTTGCTATACCGATACTTACGGTTAACTGTAAACTTGGGTCGACTAGGAAATCTTGCTGACTTATTTTTTTTAAAAAACGTTCAGCAATTACTTTACATTGCTTTTCGTCGGTACGAGGTAAAATACATAAGAATTCTTCTCCACCAACACGGCCAATGACATCCTCATTACGAAAGACATCATGACAAAGATCAGCTATTTTTTTAATAACTGTATCACCAACAGGATGACCAAACTTATCATTGACCATTTTAAAATCATCAATATCAAATAAAATGACCGAAAGTTCAGTTTTTTCGACTAAGACATCATTAAGATAATTCGATAAGTACTCAAAAATATAGCGACGGTTATATAAATTTGATAATGGGTCTTTAATGGACAGTGCATACATTTTCTTATTATTTTTATACTGAATGGTTATCACGATAATAACAACCACACCGGCACATAGCATAAAAATCAGTAGATAAAGGTTCTGTAATTTTTGTTGATCATAAGAATCATTTTCTAAAGCGGCGACCTTTTCTCGTTGCAGGGTAAGTGCTTGTTCGATATATTTTCGCTCATTTTCCATCGCAGCACGCGCTGTGGTTAATCGTGTGCTGGAATTTTTTACCAATAACTCATTGTATTTTTGATAGTACTGTCGAGATAATTGAAAAGCTTCACTGTCATTATTTCTTGCGTGAGCAAGCTCTGAGCCAAGCTTTATAACTTCTAATTGCCACTTAGTGCCGACTAATTCAGGTAAAGACATGAATATATTTTCAGCTTTAGTCAACGATGCTTGCGCTTGTGCTAACTCACCCAAGATAATAAAACAGTGAACCTGTTGCTTATATAATTCGGCATTATAATCAATCAAGCCATTTAATGTTAGGGCATGATTAATAACATTGATAGCTTTAACACAATCGCCTTTTTCGGCCAGTGTCATACCTAAACCGTAAGCTGAAAAAAAAGAAATTTCAGTGTTAGGGGTATAGGCAATTTTTTCTTGATAAAGCTCGAAGTAGCGAATTGCCAAATCATATTTTTGCCAATATCGATAAGTTACAGCAATGCCATAAATAGCCTCTGAAATATGAGCTGGATAATTTAAACGTTCATAAGTATTTAATGCTTTTTGGTAATATTCTATCGATTTTTCATAATCGTCCATATAGCCATAAATAGCACCGTAGGTTTCATTGATAACAGCAATTAGAAAGTGTTCTTTTAGCGAATAAGCGTCTAAGTAAGCTTCTTGCATTTCATTCAATGATAGCTCAAAGAGCTCAGTTATACTTTTTGTAAAAGCAAGCTCTTGTTTAGCAAGAATAAAAAGGTAAGTTAAATTATTTTTTTTTGCTATAGACATAGCCTTTCGTAGAATAATTACAGAATCTGCATACTGAGCATGACGACGATAAATTATCCCCTGATAAATATAAAGGTGACTTTGAATTATTAATGGAGTTTTGTTGTCAATAAGCGTTTTGGCTAGTGCGACGGTCTTATTAAAGTCTTCATAAAAATAGAGTAAATTTTCTGCTTGAGCTTTACGTAACAACCACCAAGATTGTTGTAGCTTTGGCATAGTTGAAAAAGATTTTTCTGCGTTTAATAATTGTTGATAAGACTGTAGAGGTTGTTGTCGTATTTCTTCATCCATATTCAATAAGCGACTTAGCTCATCGGTTTGTTCTGCGGCTAATTGGCCACTACTATTTGCCTGTGATTGACTACAGGACAAAAAAAATATAATAACAACAACCGAAAAAAACCGATAAAAATCAAATTTCATTACACATCCGTAATTAATGATCTTGTTAATTAATGTAAGTATTTTAACCTTAACATAGACCTTTTTTTAAAACGAGTTAAAGCCATAAAATTGTATCATCAGCAATATATTAACCAATATTAATCCTCGTAAAGCGCTTTAAAAGCCGCCACTTTAAAACCTTGCAGATATTCTTCGCCTATCTTTATTACCGGTACGGATCTAAAGTTTGCTCTGCGAAACTCTTTTTGTCCCGCGGCTGTTTTCACATTACATAAACGATAAGCAATGTTGTTTTTATCTAAGTACGCTTTCGCCGTGTCACAATGAGGGCAGTTACTCATACTATATAAGACAATTTTCTTCATGCTAAGTTTCCTTGGTTATTTATTCGCTGCATGACCTCCAACAAATAAATGTTAAATGGGTGTCCATAATACACACTATAATGCACAGAATTAATACACAGAATTATTTTACGGCTGTTTGTCTAGTTTACAGGAACTTACCTTGAAAAACGCTGACACTTGCAGAAAATTAAATTAAATTATCTGCTAGGTAATCGTCAGAAAAATAGAATAACACCGCTTAATTGTAATGACACACAACTACTATAAGATAACTCGTAACCAATAATCCAAATAACCATCACTTAGTGTTAGAAGCAGATAAATATTTCGGTTATTATTAAAAAACAGGCAAAATGTTAACAAATAAAAAGAGTCATCATCATGCAAGATAACCCAGTAAATATCAGTTCCACTATAGTAAAAACTTTTGTTTGGAGTAGAAATATTCGTTTATTTCATTGGTTGAATGTCTTGTCAGTACTTTTGCTTATTGTTATTGGTAGCGTTATTTATTTTGGTAAAGACCTAGGTATCTCAACAGAAGGTAAAATACTGCTTAAAACAATACATGTATGTGTGGGCTATGTTTTTGCTGCAAATTTAATTTTTAGAATTATTCTTGGTTTTATTGGTAAAGGTTATGAACGCTGGGGACAAACACTGCCTTTTAACAAAGTATTTAAACAAGAACTAGCCGATTTCAAAAAAGATAAAAATAAGACCTTTAAAGGTCATAGTCCACTGGGTAAACTTATGGTTGGCGCTTTAATGTTAAGTCTTTCTATTCAAATGATTTCAGGTTTAGTGATTGCGGGTACTGACATTTATTATCCTCCTTTTGGGCAGTATTTTGCTAGCAACATAGCTCAAGATAAAAGCCAAGTATCCTTAATTAAGCCTTACAGTAAAGAAAATGTTGATGCAGATGCTTATAAAGAAATGCGTAATGTAAGAAAGCCTTTTATAACTGCTCACGTTTACAGCTTTTACTTTTTGTTGCTGTTGATCCCACTACATATTTTAGCGGTATTTTTTGCTGAGCGACGTGAAAAACATTCTATTGTTTCTTCAATGATCCACGGCTTTAAATATTTACCTAAAGACAAGTAAAACTACTTTTATCCTACCGCTGTGATAATGACCTACTCACCACATAGTGAATAAGTGGGTCGCCTCCTAACTAAACCTAGTTACGGATGAAACAATTTGACTATAACTGAGAATAAGCACTGTATAAAAAACCAGTTATTGTGCTAAACTTATTCTAATGGTTAGTATTGAACCCTTGGAAATTCTATTGAAACTATATATTGCCGAAAAGCCAAGTTTAGGACGTGCCATTGCGGCAGCTTTACCCAAACCCCATAAAAGTCAACAAGGCTATATAGCGCTCGGCAATGGTGATATCGTGAGTTGGTGTATTGGTCATATTCTTGAGCAAGCCGATCCAGAAGTTTACAACGATGACTTTAAAAAGTGGCGAATGGAGCATTTGCCTATTATTCCCGAGCAATGGCAACTGACCCCAAAAGCTCAAACACGTTCACAACTTAATGTCTTACGAAAATTGGTAAAAAATGCCAGTGAAATTATTCACGCTGGTGATCCCGACAGAGAAGGTCAATTATTAGTTGATGAAGTAATTGATTTCTTAAAAGTGTCTAAGACAAAAAAACAGCAAGTAAAACGTTTATTGATCAGCGATTTAAATTTACCAGCAGTAAAAAGGTCACTTAACGCATTAAAAAGTAACCAAGATTTTATGCCTTTATCTGTATCAGCGCTGGCTCGTTCACGTGCTGATTGGTTATACGGTATTAACCTTACCCGCGCCTATACTTTGCAAGGACAAAAAGTAGGCTTTAATGGTGTGCTTTCTGTAGGGCGAGTACAGACGCCCTTGTTAGGTTTAGTGGTTGAGAAAGATCGCCAAATCGCAGACTTTGTTCCCCATGATTATTTCGATGTTTATGCCGATATTATCACTCCTGGCGGTGAAAAATTCATCGCAAAATGGCAGCCGAGTCAAGCTTGTACTTCCTATATGGATGAAAATAAAAAAATAATTAATAAAGCACTCGCAGAAAACGTTGTTAGTCGTATCACAGATAAGCCCGCTATAGTGACCTTGCTTACCGAACAAGACAAAAAGCAATTTGCCGCACTGCCCTACAATTTGTCAGCATTACAGATTGATGCCGCGAAGCTGTTTTCAATGAATGCAAAACTAGTACTGGATGTTTGTCAGGCATTATATGAGAAGTATAAATTAATCACCTATCCCAGATCAGACTCTAGATACTTGCCGGTAGAACATCATCAACAAGCCAAAGCTATTATACAAATTTTAGCAGAGTCAAAGGACAAGTATGCCGAGTTTGCCAAAAATGCCAACTGCACGGTTAAAGGTAAGGCTTGGAATAACAGTAAAGTAAGTGCTCACCATGCGATTATTCCTACAGAGAAGTCAGCCAATAATATTTCTCTTAACTCTTTTGAAAAAAACATTTATCAGCTCATTGTTCGCCAATATCTAGCACAATTTTACCCGCCTTATTGTTACCAACAAACACAAGTAGAATTAGAGATAGCGCAAGGTAAATTCACCGTTAATGCTAAAGTTCCACAGCAACTTGGTTGGAAAATCATGTTCCAATCAAGCAAAACAAAAAAAACGCCCCAAACAAGTAATGACCAAGCATCTTTTACAGAGCAATTATTGCCAAAATTAACCCAAGGCGAAATACTGCATTGCCAACAAGGTTTAATTGCTGAAAAAGTGACACAAGCACCAACCCCTTACAACGATGCAACACTGCTCGGCGCCATGACAGGTATTGCCCGTTTTGTACAAAATTCCGAGATTAAAAAGATCCTCAAAGAAACTGATGGCTTGGGTACCGAGGCGACACGTGCAGGAATTATTGATCTACTTTTTAAACGAGGGTTTTTACAACGTATTGGTAAAAATATAACGGCTACAGATATTGGCACTTCACTAATTAACGCTTTACCTAAAATGGCAACTACGCCTGATATGACCGCACAGTGGGAAGCAACACTTAATGATATTAGTGAGCGGAGAAGTAACTATCAAAATTTTATTACGCCGTTGACTGCAACGCTAAAAAGTATGGTCATTCAAGCTGAACAACAGTCTTTTGAGCAATTACCCAAAGTGCCTTTTAAGCGAAAATCAAAAAGAAAGACGCGCTTTAAAAAGGCAGGGTAATATTTTACTGATGATTGACTCTACTAAGTACTTGAAAAAGAATGTCACGAGGTGCCATCCAAAAAGTATATAAAAGAGATTAGTTAAGGATACCGGTTAATATTAATACCGCTATAACAGCTAGACATAACAACAGAGTCCGCTTTGCCAACCTCACTAATAAACAAGGTTCAGCAGTACAGTCATCAGGGTCAACCATAAAATCTTCAGACTTTTGCGCAACACTAATCAATATTTGGTTGGGCTGCTTGTTGATATCAGATAAATTTTCTAACCATACCGGCATGGCTTTTGAGAAGTGTCCTACCAGCATATAACCAAAAGCAACCATGCGTACTGGCAACCAGTCGACCCAAAAGAGCATATCTTTCAATAACTGAGATTCATTTTTTTCGATAGAATCTGTTGTTTTAACCTCATTATTTACTTCAACATCGGCTTCATCAACCTCAGCGTTAGCTTTTTCTTGCTTGTCTGAACATTCTTCTGCAAGCACTTCAGGACATTCATTCATGGTCACTAGTAGACGATAAAATAATGCACCAGCAGGTCCAAAGACAACGAATAAAATCATAATGGCAATAAAATATCGGTAATTTAGCCATACTAATAATTGACCAAAACTCATTGGTGCGCTGCAGGTATCTTGTTGCAGTTGGCTGTGATGCAATTCACATGTTGTCGGCTCGCCTCGAAAAGCTGACAATAAATAAGCTTTGTAGCTCTGCCGCGTTTTCGTACAACCAAAACAAACAATCAAAATCAAGGTTGAAAAGATTAAATAGAGTAAGCCATCATCAACGAGCTCGAGCAATAAGTCACAAACAACAACGGGGATGGCAATAAAGATAAGCTGTGAGACAATTGACAGTTTGGCTAAATGCATTAATTTAGTGCGTTTAAATAGATCAACATAAGCATGAAAATAGGTTTGAAATTGCCACGCTGTCGTCGACAAGTAACGCTCTGCCGCCAAGGCAATAAGTAAGCTAATAAGACTCATATAGTTTTCCTAATTTATTATCCACTTGTAGAATGAGTATATCGCCGTGGCCATTCAAACACTCTGATATCTGCATTTTCATTGGTAACGAGTATATACCCTTTGCTATTGAATTAACTAGACTTTAAACAATCATGAAAATGTTGCCAATTAAAAGCATCACCCGGATCTGTCTTTCTCCCTGGCGCAATATCACTATGCCCGGCTATATTACTTTTAATGTCGGGATAACATTGTTGCAATGCTTGGGTTAATTGCGCCAAAGTATGATATTGCGCCGCTTCATAAGGAATATCATCAGCGCCTTCAAGCTCAATACCAATAGAAAAATCATTACATTTATCAAGTCCTTGATAGGAGGATACACCAGCATGCCAAGCTTTATCATCAAATGAAACGTATTGAATAATATGCCCTACTCTGGTTATTAGACAATGAGCAGAAACTTTTAGCTGGGCAATTTCTTCAAAATAACAATGTGCTTTACTATCTAACTTTCCTAAAAAAAAATCAGTAATATAGCCACCACCAAACTGATTTGGCGGTATTGAGATATTATGTACCACCAATAAATGAACCGTATCATTTTTATCTCGCACACTAAAATGTGGTGATTTTTGTTGTTCTTCATTCACAAGCCAGCCACTGATAATAGGCATATTATTATTTTGCTTGGCGGACAATTTATTTTTTAAGTCTTTCGTCATACAATAGCGTTAATATTTAATTTCAAAATTTGTGAACAGAGTATGACTGAATTTGATTCGACAAACAAAATGGGAAAAATATTTATTTGGTTAGCGTGGTTAATTGCGTTGGCATTAATGGTGTTTTTTTTTCAAGATGTACTTGATAAGCAATGGGATCCTAACAAAGATCCGCAGATGAGTTTAAATGCACAGGGTAAAGCGGAAGTAACGTTACAACAAAACCGCCAAGGTCATTATGTAGTACATGGTGAAATAAATGAGATGCCTGTGGTTTTTTTACTCGATACTGGAGCAACACAAGTGTCGATTCCCGCTCATATAGCAGAGCAATTGCAGCTCAAGGGAAACAGACCGTCACTCGTTAATACGGCCAATGGCACTACCACTGTTTATCAAACTGAATTACAACAGCTCAGTATTGGTAATATTTATTTGTATGATGTTAGCGCCCACATCAATCCCAGCATGCAGTCTAATGAAATTCTATTGGGCATGAGTGCATTAAAAAGGGTAGAATTCAGCCAGATAGGTAAGAAACTTATTTTACGCGAGCAATGATCTACCTGCTGTGATTTACTGGCGATAAACGCCCCACTAAAAACTCACTTAATTATTTACCAACAAGAGAATAAAATTCAATGCTTTCTGTGCAACTACAACACGATATTAAAAAAACAGTAACTTGGGCATTATGTGAAGATTTAGGTGTTGATAACGCCGACGCATTAAAAAATAGCCAAGATATTACAGCTGAGCTAATTCCACTGGAAAATATAGCGGTTGCTAATATCATTACCCGTGAAGATTGTATTATTTGTGGTGTGGCTTGGGTTAACGAAGTTTTTGCCCAGCTCGATGTGATACATAAGACAAAAACGGATATTACTTGGTTTGTTAACGACGGCGAAAGTGTCAAAGCCAATAGCACTTTATTTGAATTATCTGGAAACGCACGTGTTCTTCTTACTGGCGAACGATGTGCTTTAAATTTTTTACAATCCCTTTCAGGAACCGCAACATTAACTAGTCGCTATGTTAAAGAATTATCGGCGAGTAACACTAAGTTACTTGATACCCGAAAAACAGTGCCTGGTTTACGCAGTGCGCAAAAGTATGCGGTAACATGTGGCGGCGGTGTTAATCATCGTATTGGTTTATTTGATGCTTTTTTAATTAAAGAAAATCATATTGCCGCCTGTGGTGGCATCGAGAAGTCGATTCAAACGGCTCGAAAAAACCATCCAAATAAAACGGTTGAAGTTGAAGTTGAAAATATCGCAGAACTCACTCAAGCATTAAAGGCTGGCAGCGATATTATTATGCTTGATAACTTTAGTCATGAAATGATTGAGCAAGCGGTTATAGCAACCGCTGAAATTTCACAAGGTAAAACCAAATTAGAAGTTTCTGGCAATATGACCATAGAATCACTAAAAAGCTATGCAAAAGCAGGTGTCGATTTTATTTCAGTGGGCGCATTAACTAAAAATATCAATGCTATTGACCTTTCTATGCGCTTTGTTTAACATTTTAGTGTGTGATAATTAGTTAAAAAGAAGTTACTTTTTGATTTTTTTTTAACTAATATCAAAAAAATGATAAAAAAAGTGTCACAAAATTTTACATTTCCCGATTTTTGTCGCAATATAAATTCAGCCCCCGTAATCATGTATGGATATACCTATTATGAACAATGTTAAATCTTTAAGAAATAAATCTTTAAATAAAGCAAAGGGTTTTACCCTTATTGAATTAATGATCGTTGTTGCGATCATCGGTATTTTAGCGGCAGTTGCACTACCTGCTTATCAACAATATACTGAAAAAGCGAAATACACTGAAGTTGTTTTAGCTGGTAGTTCAGTAAAAACAGCTGTTGAAGTTTGCTCTCAAGTACAAGGTGGCTTAACAAACTGTGCCGCTGGAAGTAATGGTGTTCCTGCAGACGATGCTGGAGTTGCAGCGACCAATGTAACATCAATTGCCTGGGTTGTTACAGATAATGCAAATGGTGTATTGACCGTTGTCAATCCAATTGGCGGTGATTATACTTTGACGGCAGTATACGCTAACGGAAAAATTGTTTGGACTGATAACTGTAATGCTCTTTGTTAATAGTATTAAATAAAATTAAAAAGCTCCTCTGGAGCTTTTTTTTTACCTAAATTTTATCAACACTTCTTTTTACTCAACTTAAAACGGGTTAACATATAATTATAGTTAACATTTTCCTTACGACTAAAAGGTTTACATGAAAGGACATCACGGACAATCAAGTGTGTTAACTGCACTTTTAAAGCATGACATTGTCGCCGAGAATATGCTCGAATCGATTAGTGCTGACTTCCTTAAACAAACAAAACCTTTCGTACGATTTCTTATTGAAGATAAAAATTTAAACGCGGACAGTATCGCGGTCATACTCTCTCGTAGTTTTGGCTTTCCGCTAATCGATCTTAACGCTTTCGATAGTACGATGATCCCTGATGGTATTCGCAACGAAAAATTGATCCGCAAGCATAATGCACTGCCCTTATTTTTACGTGGCAAAGTGTTATTTGTCGCGATGTCTGACCCAACCAATTTAGATGCGTTAGAAGATATTCAATTTAACACCGGGTTTCCTACCGAGTTAGTGTTAACCAATGATCAAAACTTACAAGTCTTTATTGATAAAATTCTGGAAGAAGAAAGTAATGCTTTAGATATTACTGATATTGATGCTGCTGAACTTGCAGGTATTGACGTTCAAGAGGAGCGCCAAGAAGATGATAGCGCTACCGGTGATAAAGAAGATGCACCAATTGTTGTCTATATCAATAAGATACTACTTGATGCTATTCGCAAAGGGGCTTCAGATTTACACTTTGAACCTTACGAAAAATCTTATCGTATACGCTTTCGTGTTGATGGCATTTTAACTGAGATGGCAAAGCCGCCCGTATCACTTGCCTCTCGTATGGCGGCACGTTTAAAAGTCATGTCAAAGCTCGATATCGCTGAACGGCGAGTTCCCCAAGATGGACGGATAAAATTAGCCTTGTCCAAGAAAAAATCAATTGATTTTCGTGTTTCAACGCTACCGACGATGTGGGGTGAGAAAGTTGTGATGCGTATTCTTGACTCTTCTAGCGCAATGTTAGGTATTGAAATGCTCGGCTATGAGCCGGCGCAAAAAAAAATTTACATAGACGCTTTAGCGCAGCCACAAGGAATGATATTAGTCACAGGACCGACCGGCTCAGGTAAAACAGTGTCTCTTTATACTGGGTTAAATATTCTTAACACCGAAGAGCGTAATATATCAACAGCAGAAGATCCGGTAGAAATAAATTTAGATGGCGTTAATCAAGTACAAATTAATGTGCGTGCTGGTTTAACCTTTCCTAATGCGCTGCGCTCTTTTCTTCGCCAAGATCCTGATATTGTTATGGTAGGTGAAATTCGTGATCTTGAAACTGCTGAAATAGCGATTAAAGCCGCGCAAACCGGTCACTTAGTGTTGTCTACGTTGCACACAAACTCGGCATCAGAAACCCTGACTAGATTATTAAATATGGGTGTTCCTTCATATAACGTTGCCAGTTCGGTCAGTATTATTATTGCCCAGCGTTTAGCCAGACGTTTATGTAACCACTGTAAAGTTGAGGATGTTATACCTAAACCTGAACTAGAAAAACAAGGTTTTACCCCTGAACAACTTAGTGAAATAAAATTATTTAAAACCGTTGGTTGCAATCAATGTACGGGCGGCTACAAAGGTCGTGTTGGTATTTATGAAGTGATAAAAATCAGTGAAAAAATGTCTTCTATTATTATGGAAGGCGGTAATTCTATGGATATCGCTCAGCAGTGTCAAAAAGAAGGTTACAATAACTTACGCCAATCAGGTTTAGAAAAAGCCCATCAGGGGGTAACAAGCTTGGCGGAAATAAACCGTGTAACTTCTGCATAAAATAAACCGCTCACTATTATTTTTAGTGATCTTGACTAGTATTAACAATGATTAATATTTTAACGTTACAGGTAAACGCTATATGGCAACTTCAGGGGCTAAAAAAAGAAACATACCGCAAGCTAAAGCTCTTGATACGTTCGTTTGGCAAGGGGTAAACCGTAAGGGTAAAAAAGTTAATGGTGAGCTACCCGCGACCAGCATGCTAGAACTAAAATCTCAGCTACGCAAACAAGGCATTACCCCAGGGAAAGTAAAAAAGAAAGCCAAATCTATTTTTGGTAATGCCAATGATAAAAAAATAATACCTGCAGATATTGCCATTGTTACACGGCAAATTGCTACCATGCTTGGCGCTGGTGTCCCCTTAGTACAAACGGTTGAAATGATTGGTAAAGGTCATAGCAATGGCAATATGCAAAGATTGTTAGCTGATATCAGTAATAAACTGCAATCAGGTATTCCTTTATCTGGATGTTTACGCGACCATCCTAAATACTTTGATGACTTATATTGTGATTTAGTCAGTTCTGGCGAGCAATCGGGCGCACTTGAGACCATTTATGATCGTATTGCGACTTACAAAGAAAAAGCCGAAGCATTAAAGTCTAAAATTAAAAAAGCGATGACTTATCCTATCTCTGTATTAGTGATAGCATTTATTGTTACCTCAATATTGTTAATTTTTGTCGTGCCGGTATTTCAAGAAATTTTTACCAGCTTTGGCGCTGAGCTACCTGCGTTTACTTTATTTGTTATTGCCCTATCAGAATTTATGCAAGCTTATTGGTATATAGGGTTAGCGGGGCTATTTATTGCCAGTTTCTTTTTTAAAAAAGCTCATCTTAACAGCCAAAGTTTTAGAGACCGAGTTGATAGGATAATATTAAAAATTCCGGTTATTGGTGCCTTACTCGAAAAGGCAGCCGTTGCCCGCTACGCAAGAACTTTATCTACCACCTTTGCTGCCGGTGTCCCCTTACCTGACGCATTAGAGTCGGCTGCAGGTGCGTCTGGTAATGCGGTTTTTCGTATTGCAATTCTTGAAATTCGCGCCGAAGTGTCATCGGGTATGCAAATGAATTTAGCAATGCGTAACTGTAATATCTTTCCTGATATGGTTATACAAATGGTTGCGATTGGTGAAGAATCAGGCGCTGTGGATGATATGCTTGCCAAAGTTGCCACAATATATGAGCAACAAGTTGATGACGCGGTAGACTCACTGACCAGTTTATTAGAGCCGATGATAATGGCAGTACTCGGCGTAGTGATTGGCGGATTAATTATCGCTATGTACTTACCTATTTTTGAAATAGGTAAAATTGTTTAGTGTCGCGCGCTAATATTTTTATACCTAGTTTTCACCATAGTTAATTAATAAATAATAAAAGGTTTTATCTTGTCTGAATTTATTCATCTGTTAGAAAGTAACTCGCTGATTTTTTATGGCTTTGTTTTTGTTTTCTCGTTAATGATAGGTAGCTTTTTAAACGTAGTTATTTATCGTTTTCCAAAAATGTTAGAACAAGGTTGGTATCAAGAGTGTCGAGAATTTCTTGCCGATGAGCTCAAGCCATCATCGACAAAGCAAGTAGAACTCCTCACTTTATCAACGCCCGATTCTACCTGTCCACATTGCCAACATAGCATACGTTTTTATGAAAACATTCCTGTGGTTAGCTGGTTAGTGTTGAAAGGAAAATGTAGCCAATGTAAAAATAAAATTTCTGCGCGTTATCCATTAGTTGAATTAAGTACCACTTTATTAAGTTTAGTTATTGCTCAACATTTTGGTGTCACTGTTATCACTTGTTACGCCTTAATATTGACGTGGGGCTTAATTACCTTAACGATGATCGACTTTGATCATATGCTGCTCCCTGACCAAATTGTTCTGCCATTAATGTGGTTAGGCTTAATCGTTAATCTATCAAATGGAATTGTGCCCTTAGAAGATGCTGTTATCGGCGCTATTGCCGGCTACACTAGCCTTTTTACTATTTTTTGGCTGTTCAAATTAGCTACCGGTAAAGAAGGCATGGGCTTTGGTGATTTTAAGCTGTTTGCACTCTTTGGTGCTTGGCTAGGTTGGCAGTTATTACCCTTACTTATTCTAATGGCGTCGGTAGTCGGTTCCATTATTGGCATTAGTTTAATGCTATTTAAAAATCATCAAAAAGGACAGGCGATTCCGTTCGGCCCTTACCTTGCGATCGCAGGTTGGATAACACTTTTATGGGGTGAAAATATCTGGTCTTGGTATTTAGCCCAAGTGCTTTAGCAGGATGACAATGACTATAGCAAAAAAGATCGTTATTGGTTTAACCGGTGGTATTGGTTGTGGCAAAACAACCGTTGCTAATTTTTTTGCCAACTTAGGTATCGATATTATTGATGCCGACATCGCGGCAAGAAAAGTTGTCGCACCGAACAGCAACGCATTACTGCAAATATCTCAGCATTTTGGCAAGACGTTTATTATGCCAGACGGCACCCTTAATCGGGCCTTATTACGCAGTCAAATATTCAGTAATGAAGCTGACAAACAATGGCTTAATCATTTACTTCACCCGTTAATAAGACAAACGATACTCGAAGAGATCCAGCAAAGTCAGTCACCCTATTGCTTGCTTGTCGCCCCTCTACTTATCGAAAACAACTTACAGAGTTTAGTTGCCCGCATTTTAGTAATTGATATCGGCGAATCAGCACAAGTTAAGCGTGCGGTATTGCGTGATCCTAGTTCGTCGGATGAAATAAAGCGTATTATTGCCAGTCAAATATCAAGGGAAGCTCGCTTAAAACATGCCGATGATATTATTGATAACTCCAGTTCTGACTTGAACTTGATAAAAGCGAGTGTCATTAAGCTCGACCAAAAATATCGAAATTTAGCAACGAGTTAGTAAAATTGTACAAATTTTACTATTTTTAGCAAAAAAATTCGCCATTTCTGTTGGGTGTCGTTAGTATGGAAAGCTAAACACTCAGCTTTATTGATGACATCAGGTTAATGACTAAAATTTTATATGAACATCCACTTAACGAACGGATCCGTAACTACCTTAAACTTGAACATTTATTTGCTCAGGCACAAGATTGCCTGCAGCGTAAAATTTCAGTCAGCCATCAAGTTTTCTTTAACGCCTTATTTGCCATTATTGATACCTTAGAACGAAATGATGTTCGCGGTGACTTAATTAAAGATCTTGAAAAACTAGAACAAAATTTAGTGATCTGGTCACAAGCGCCTGAAATAGATGACAGTATCTTAGCTGAAAATCTACAACAAACTGTCGAGCTTATTTGTCTATTAAAACCAAATACTCCTGTGTGGGCACAACTCAAACACGACAAGTTTCTAGCGACCTTAAAACAACGCTTTGCCATGCAAGGTGGTAGCTCAAGTTTTGATTTACCACAACTACAGTTTTGGTTACATCAAGACAGTGAGATTCTTGCTAAAGATGTCCAAGGCTGGCTCGCCCTGCTTGAACAAGTTAAAAGCGCTTTAGATATGATATTAAAGTTTATTCGCCAACGGGCAGAATTCAAACAAATAGATACCGAGAGTGGTTTTTACCAAGATAATGGTGAGGGTATTTTATTACTTCGTATTAAAGTTGACCAAAAATCACCTTATTACCCAACGGTAAGTGGCAATCGTCTGCGTTATTCTATTCGCTTTATGTCTCTTTGTGATGAAACCGGACGTAAGTATTCAAATAAAGCCACTTCATTTCAATTAGCTCGCTGTTAGCATTGCCTTAATTAATTTCACAAATACCCTTTATCCATTCAATATGCAGGTTTCATCTTGGTATAGGAAGGGTATAATCCCACCACTAAATATTTAATTACAAGCACCAACTATGACCTTAAAAGTATCTTGTCCAACGTGTCAAAAAGAAGTTATTTGGCAACCAGAGAGTCAGTTTCGCCCTTTTTGCTGCAAACGTTGCCAGTTAATTGACATTGGTGAATGGGCTGATGAAGGACATAAAATCAGCCAGCCATTACAAGGTGATATTCAGTTAACCGAAGAGATGCTTGACGCACTCGAAGGTGAGTTCTTGCAAAGTAATAAGTTTTTTGTTGAACCAGAATAGTATTAATTATTCATCAGCAGTTTTTCAACAATCGCAACATTAGCAGCGGGAAAGTCACATTGGCTTAATTGCGCTAATGTGAACCAAGCTGATTGCTGCCCTTCTTGGGCAATAGGTTCGTGTTGGAAGTTATCAACCACATAAACGTCTAATAACACCTTTTTATCGCCATAATCATGGCTAACTTCAATGAGCGGGTAGCAAGAGAGAACATCTATTGCTACTTCCTCTTGAAGCTCTCTGTGCAGAGCCTGAGCAACTGTTTCATCTTTTTCCACTTTACCACCAGGAAACTCCCATTTCCCGCCTTGATGCGCATTATCGAGGCGCTTGGTAAGAAAGTACTGCTCTTCTCGCATGATAACACCGACAGCTACATGTACTACTTTTTGCATAACTCTTTCCTAAAGCTTTAAATTAATCAATGATTTTGTTGTTAACGTAAAAAACAAATCTAAGCTTAAACACCAAAGCGTCTAATCATACCCTACGCATAATTATATATAACCATGCATTGCCATATCGCTGAAAACGACATTGTTCGAACGTATTTAGCTAGTGATGACTCGTCTGTAACAAAAATTATAACTGAACACTGCAACAATTATCGTCATTAGCATTGCGCACATAAAAAACGCCAGTTAATAACTGGCGCTTTTTTCAAACATCTTAATAAATAACGATTAGGTTAATTTACCATGACATTGCTTATATTTCTTACCTGAACCACATGGACAAGCTTCATTACGACCCACTCGTTGTATTTCTGGCTTTGTCTCTGTACTGCTAGCAGATTCGTGAGTATATTCTTTTGGAATATCTTCAGCTTTACGATGTTGCTCTTCAACAGCTTCAACATCAGACTCAGCACGAATTTTTACCTTGCTAAGAATACTGATAACGTCATATTTGAGGGTCTCAAGTAATTCACCAAATAACTCAAAAGATTCACGCTTAAACTCTTGCTTAGGATTTTTCTGAGCATAGCCACGTAAATGTATACCTTGACGTAGATGATCCATCGCTGCTAAATGTTCTTTCCAATGAGAATCTAAGCTTTGTAACATAACAGCTTTTTCAAATTGACGAATAACATCAGCACCAGCTTGCTCTTCTTTCTCGGTATAGTTAGCTTCAACTTCTGCGAGTAGTTTTTCGCGTAAAGTTTCTTCATGCAATTTAGTATCTTCTTCAAGCCACTTTGCAATAGGGAACTCTAAAGATAGCTCGCCCTTAAAGCGCTCTTCTAAACCAGAGATATCCCACATTTCTTCCATAGATTGCTGAGGAATATGCTGATTTATAATACCAGTTACTACATCTGTACGAATATTTTTAATAACATCAGCGATATCAGCTTCGTCCATTAACTCGTTACGTTGTTCATAAATAACTTGGCGTTGATCATTAGAAACATCATCGAACTCAAGCAGTTGTTTACGAATATCGAAGTTACGACCTTCAACTTTACGCTGAGCATTTTCGATGCTGCGAGTGACCCATGGATGTTCAATGGCTTCGCCGTGCTCCATGCCTAACTTGCGCATCATGTTTGAAATACGTTCTGAAGCAAAAATTCGCATCAGGGCATCTTCCATCGATAAGTAAAAGCGAGTTGAACCTGCATCACCTTGACGTCCTGAACGGCCGCGTAATTGATTATCAATACGACGAGACTCATGGCGTTCAGTGGCAACTATGTGTAAGCCACCTAATTCTAAGACTTTATTATGCTGTATTATCCATTCTTCTTTCGCTTTAGCGATGCTTTCTTTGCTTTGGTCTTTTAATTTAGCAACAATCGCATCAAAGTTTCCGCCTAATACGATATCAGTACCGCGACCTGCCATGTTGGTTGCGATAGTTACTGCGCCAACTTTACCCGCATCAGCAACAATTTCAGCTTCTTGCTGGTGAAACTTAGCATTCAATACTTTGTGCTTAATTTTTGCTTTCTTTAAGAAGTCAGATAAAAACTCAGAGGTTTCTATACTAATCGTACCAACAAGCACAGGTTGTCCGCGTTCAACACAATCTTTAATATCTTCTAAAATCGCTTCAAACTTTTCATCTGCGGTTAAATAGATCAGATCAGCAAGATCTTTACGGATCATCGGTTGATTGGTTGGAATAACTACGGTTTCTAAACCATAAATATGATTAAACTCAAATGCTTCTGTGTCAGCAGTACCTGTCATTCCTGATAATTTTTCGTAAATACGGAAAAAATTCTGGAACGTTATCGAAGCTAAGGTTTGATTTTCGTTTTGAATATTCACTCCTTCTTTTGCTTCAACGGCTTGATGTAACCCTTCTGACCAACGACGGCCTTCCATCGTACGACCGGTATGTTCATCAACAATAACGATTTCGTCATCTTTAACAATATAATCGACATCTTTTTGGAAAAGCTTATGGGCACGTAATGCCGCCATAACATGATGCAATAAGGTAATATTGGTTGCTGAAAACAAAGAATCGCCGTCTTGAATGAGACCTTTCTCATTCATGATTTCTTCAATTCTTATTTGGCCATGCTCTGTTAGATAGATTTGCTTAGACTTCTCATCAATGGTGAAATCACCTTCAACAAAATCTTTAGATTGTCCGGTATCTTTATCTTTGTCTTCTTCGTTTTGTAGTACTAACGTAGGCACAACAAGGTTAATTTGACGGTAAAGTTCAGAGCTATCTTCGGCTTGACCCGAAATAATCAAGGGAGTTCTAGCTTCATCAATTAAAATTGAATCGACTTCATCAATAACAGCAAAATTTAATGGCTTTTGCGTACGTTCTTCTGGCGAGAAGGCCATATTGTCACGTAAATAATCAAAACCAAATTCGTTGTTAGTACCATAGGTAATATCTGAATTATAAGCCGCTTGCTTTTCAGCTGATGCTAATCCGGCAATATTACAACCTACCGTCATATCTAGAAAATCAAATAATGGTCGACACCAGTCAGCATCACGTGTTGCTAGGTAATCATTCACCGTTATAACGTGAACACCCTTACCTGTTAATGCATTGAGGTAAGAAGGAAGTGTCGCGGTTAACGTTTTACCTTCACCAGTGCGCATTTCCGCAATTTTACCATCGTTTAAGACCATGCCGCCGATCATTTGTACATCAAAGTGGCGCATGCCAAAGACACGTTTACTGGCTTCACGTACAACAGCAAATGCTTCTGGTAGGATACTTGATAGAGATTCTTCTTTGGCTAAACGCTCTTTAAATTCTGCGGTTTTTGCTTTTAGTTCTTCGTCAGAAAGAGCTTCCATAACGGGCTCTAAGGCGTTTATTTTTAAAACTTCTTTATTCATTTGTTTAATTAATCGATCATTACGACTACCAAACATTTTTGTCATTAACTTTACAAACATCTTGTTAAACCATATTGATATTAGAAGAAATACTTCCGCTGAAAATAACGTGACCAACAAGGGTCACATAAATTGTTTTTATTTTGCTTTTCTATATACGAACTTAATTGGATCTATTTGTGCATTATTGCGTAAAATTTCGTAATGAATATGAGGTCCAGTCGAGCGCCCCGTGCTACCCATACGTGCAATAATTTGTCCTTTGCTAACCACATCTCCTACTTTAACGAGTAAATTTTTATTATGACCATAACGAGTTTTTAATCCCCTACCGTGATTAATCTCGATAAGTTGCCCGTAGCCGTACCGGTCACTTGCCCAAGAAACAACACCTGAAGCCGTTGCAATTATCGCAGCACCTTCTTTACCTGCGAAATCTACACCTTTATGTATCGCTGGTTTGCCACTAAATGGGTCTTTTCGTACACCGTAATATGAAGAGAGCCAACCACCAATTATTGGTCGACCAGACAAATAGCTGCTACTTTCTATATGGTGACCCAAAGTCAAAGATTCAAGCGTAGTCAGTTGATTTTCTTCGTGGTGTAAACTTTCTTCTAATGTTGATATTTCAGTTAACAACTCTGCCAGTGGCTTTTTATAATGGTTTTCACTCTGCAGCATAGGACCACCTGATGGTGGTAATTGTTGAAAATTAAATTCATTCTCTGGAATTGAAGCTTCACTTGCTAAACGGTCACCTAAAGCATTCAGTCGTAACACTTGGCTTTGCAACTCAGCGAGTTTCATCGTTAGTGCGGTTAATTGTGGTTCACTTAATTGCCGAGGATCTATCTTAGCGGGTGAATTCAAAGCATAGGGTACAGCTTTTGGCACGTCATCAGCAGAAAAAATCAAATGAACAACAAAGCCTGATATTAGCGCAAATACAGTAATCGCAGACAACCAATGCAACTTATTCAGCGTCATTGAAAATCTAACGTTCTTTCCACGATATAGTAGTGTTAAACTCATAATTACTTAAATACTATTCCAAAGTAGAGTGGTTAATGGCACGCAAAACAAGAAAACCTTCAGATATGTCAGAGCTCTTTCAATCATCGAAAGGCACTTTGGCACAAATAGCAGCAAAAACCAACTCTTTAACTATCTTGTCTGACATTGTACGCCAAACTTGCCCTGACCTGCCAGCAGATGTCTGGCATATTGCCAATTTTAAGCAAAATTCTTTAGTAATTGAAGTCACATCTGCTGTTTGGAGCCAAAGACTACAGTTTGAACGGATGAATATTTGCCGTGAACTGGCCATCGCTACCGACAAGGCTTTTGATCAAATTGAAATTAAGGTATCACCTTATCGCAATAAAGTCGTTTATCAATCTGAAGAAAAACCCGCGGAGCCATTACATATCTCACAAAACACCGCTAACCAATTATTGGCTATTGCTAAAAACGCGCCTGAGAGTTTACGTAAAAAATTAGAAAAATTGGCAAAACACGCTGACAAAAACGCCATATAATAATTTTGCCTAGATATGATTTATACCCTTTATCTTAAAATAAAAAACCAGTCATTTGACTGGTTTTTTTTATTGAATAACATTAACTTTAAATTAATTAAAATGCGGCAGCCGTTACTTCTTGATATTGGATAGGAGACGGTGTTTCATCTTCGTAAGTCACCCATTCCCAACTTTCTTTTTGCTTAAAGACTTCTCTTAATAAGATATTATTTAAGCCATGTCCTGATTTAAAGGCGTTTAACTCACCTAAAATACTGTGACCACACATGTACAAGTCGCCAATCGCATCGAGTATTTTGTGTTTAACAAATTCATCGTCATAGCGTAATTCATCTTTATTAAGCATGCGGTATTCATCAAGTACAATGGCATTTTCTAAACTGCCACCTAAAGCTAAATCGTGAGAGCGAAGAAATTCGATATCACTCATAAAGCCAAAAGTACGTGCTCGACTAATTTCTTTAATAAAAGAACAGCTAGATAAGTCCATGCTCATCGTCTGACATGTTTTAGAAATAACAGGATGTTCAAATTCAATAGCAAAATTAATTTTAAAACCATGATAAGGCTTTAATTCTGCCCATTTGTCACCTTCTTCAACACGAACAGTTTTCTTTATGCGAATAAAACGTTTTGCTGCTGCTAATGTTTTGATACCAACCGACTGTATTAAATAAACGAACGGCAATGCGCTACCGTCCATAATCGGGATTTCAGGAGAATCTATTTCAACAATTAAGTTGTCAATACCTAAACCTGCGGCAGCTGATAACAAGTGCTCGACGGTGGAAATCTTCACACCTTGTTCATTGACTAAGCACGTACACAAAGTTGTCTCGCCCACAGCTTCAGGCGTTGCTGAAATTTCAACAATCGGATCTAAATCTATGCGGCGAAAAACAATACCAGTATTGGCTGGCGCAGGACGGAGAGTCAACTGCACCTTTTCACCTTTGTGTAAACCAACACCAACGGCGGTTACACTGTCTTTTAATGTACGTTGTTTAATCATAAATGCCTTATTAAGCTTTTACTAACCTTGAAATGCACCGTCCTCTTTCGACGGGCGCACAATATAGCAGAAAAACTTAACAAAATCAAAATATCAGCTTTTAGCTTCACATTGTTTCACACACAACTGTCCAACCAGCCGTATCCTAGTCACAAATTAATTCGAATAATATTAGCGATTATATACACTATTTTTATTCTCTGATGACAAAATTAACCGTTCAAATTAGTCAGCTTGTTTACGTAAAAATGCCGGGATATCTAAATAGTTCTCGATATCTGCTGCAGTTTGTACTTGAGCATTGCTGTCTTGCATTGCAATCGGCGCTGTATTCACTTCTGCCTGTGGGCTAGCAATAAATTCTTGGCCAACGGCAATAGGTGCACTAGTAGGAGCTGGATTTACTAGTGTTATATCTGGCTTACGATCAGCACCAATACCGGTTGCAACTACAGTTACACGTAACTCATTAGTCATTTCAGGGTCGATAACCGCACCAACAACAACCGTTGCATTCTCAGAAGCAAAGGCCTTTACAGCATTACCCACTGTTTCAAATTCATCGATACTAATATCCATGCCAGCAGTAATGTTTACCAAAATACCCCGAGCTCCGGCTAGATCAACATCTTCAAGTAATGGACTCGAAATTGCTGCTTCTGCAGCTTCTTCTGCACGGTCAGGACCCGATGCAATACCAGAGCCCATCATTGCTGTGCCCATTTCTGACATAACAGTACGCACATCGGCGAAATCAACGTTAATCAAACCTGGACGAGTAATTAGCTCTGCAATCCCCTGAACAGCACCTAATAATACATTATTTGCGGCCTTAAAAGCGTCAAGTAACGACGTACCTGGGCCTAAAACTTTTAATAATTTTTCATTAGGTATAGTAATTAATGAGTCGACACTTTTCGATAATAACTCAATACCTTGATTAGCATAGTTCATGCGTTTTTTGCCTTCAAATGGGAAGGGTTTGGTAACAACAGCAACCGTTAATATGCCCATTTCTTTTGCAATTTCAGCAACAACTGGTGCAGCACCCGTACCTGTACCACCACCCATACCTGCGGCGATAAAGATCATATCAGCCCCTTGTAGCGTTTCTCTAATCGTTTCTCTGTCTTCTTCAGCGCTGCGACGACCTATTTCAGGGTTAGCGCCGGCGCCTAAACCTTTAGTAACATCTGCACCAAGTTGTAAAGTAACATTGGCTGCTGAATTACGTAATGCTTGTGAATCAGTATTTGCCGTTATGAATTCAACACCTTCAATGGTTTGACAAACCATGTGTTCAACTGCATTACCGCCACCGCCACCAACACCAATGACTTTGATTACTGCTTCTTCGTTATGATCTTCCATTAATTCAAACATTTTTACTCTCTCCGATTTTTATGTTTTATTCCACCAAAACGCGATTTAACTCTTACTTTTTACTTACCCACCATGATTGAGGTAGATTATAAAAATTATTTACTCTTCTTGTAACAAAAGTTTTAGTGAGGGTTAAAACTCACCTTTAAACCATGCTAAGATACGCGAAGTAATACTAGCAATACCTTCACTTTTCCTACTCTCTATACTTTGTTGTTCATTGGCTTGCATACCGTAATGTAATAAACCAACAACTGTTGAGTACGTTGAATCATCAACATACTCTTTTAAACCACTCATACCTTTTGGCTTAGCGACACGAACTGGCATCTGAAAAACTTCTTCAGCAAACTCAACAACACCTTCCATTTTCGCTGTACCACCGGTTAACACATAACCCGCGGCAATTTGATCTTCTAAGCCCGCTTCGCGTACCGCTTCTTGAATAAGTTCAAAAAGCTCTTGGTAACGTGGCTCAACAACTTCCGCTAAAGTGTGACGAGACATTGAGCGTGCAGGACGCCCCCCAACACTGGGTACTTCAATGTTCTCTTCCATACTCACCATTTGTCGAAGCGCACAAGCATATTGCACTTTAATATCTTCTGCGTGGCTTAACGGCGTTCTAAAAATTTTTGCAATATCACTGGTGACCTGATTACCAGCCACAGGTATAACCGCAGTGTGTCTTAAAGCACCGCCAGCAAATACCGCAATATCCATCGTACCTGCGCCCATGTCTACCACACAAATACCGAGTTCTTTCTCATCATCAGTTAACACAGCATAACTAGATGCTAATGCTGAAAAAATAAGTTGATCGGCTTTTACTTCACAGCGCTCAACACATTTAACAATATTTTTAGCCATGTCGTTAGCACAAGTAACAATATGAACTTTGGCCTCCATTCGGACACCTGACATACCAATCGGGCTTTTTATGCCATCTTGACAGTCAATACTAAATTCTTGTGGTAATACATGTAACATACGTCGTTCCGCGGAAATCGGTACTGAACGCGCGGTATGTATTACGTTATCAACATCTTCTTGAATAACTTCTTTGTCATTAATTGGCACCATGCCATTTTCATTTTGACAACTAATATGCTTACCTGAAATACCTAAGTAAACCGAGCTAATTTGGCAATCGGCCATTAATTCAGCTTCGTTGATAGCACGCTGAATTGATTGAATAACCAAATTCAAATCATTAACGCCACCTTTATCCATACCTCGTGCGGGCTGATTTCCAACACCAACAATGCTTAATTGATTGTCCGGTGTTATTTCACCAACAGCAACAGATATTTTCGACGTTCCTATGTCTAAACCTACTACCAAATTTCTTTCGTTTACTTTTGACATTAAAGTTAAGCTCTTTGTTTATTCTCTGCGGTTTTCCAACCAACAGCGAGTCCAGTGTCATAACGTAAATCAACATAATCGACTTGCTGATTTTCTTCTTTTGTTTTCATTATTTGCGGGTAGACATCCATAAAGCGTTGTACACGCTCAATTTTGTTTTCTCTACCTAAATTAAGCGTTATGCCGTTCTTCAGCGTTAACTGCCAAGAATGACGTTCGGTAAGTAACAATTCATCAATTGACAACTCACTAAATTTCAGCAACTTACTTAAATTAACAAAGTTACTCAAGGCAAGATCTTCACTGCCTTCAGGACCAAAAAATGCGGGTAATGCAGACTGCAAACGTGTGGTGTCTGCCTGAAATGCTTTACCGTATTGATTAATTAAAAAGTCACCATTCCATAAAGCAATCGGCGTTTGGTCAACAACATAAATTTTCAGTTCATTCGGCCATTTTTTTCGTACCGATACCGAGTATACCCAAGGCAATTCAGCCACTTTCTGTTGTACGTGATTGACATCAACATTAAAAAAGTTTCCTAAGTTAACATCTTCAATCGCATTTTCTATATCTTGTCTATTGGTAAACGGCATTTCACCGCCAATAACAATCGACGTAACAGGCATTGACTCTTCAGATGACATTTTATTATTTAAAAACCAACTGAATGAAATAATAGTAATAATCACCAGCACAAAAAAAGTCACACCGAGCCAAAAAGACCAGTGTAATTTTTCTAGTTGCTCCGTCATTAATGGTGACAATGACGGTTGATTTCTACTAGTTATTGTCATTATTTATCTGCTAATTGTCCTGTGCTAATGGCGACTATTTTTGTTACCAGCTCACTAAAACTTAAGCCGTGTACCTTTGCTGCTTTAGGTACCAATGACGTTTCAGTCATACCTGGAACAGTATTTACTTCCAGTAGTTGCCATTTATTTTCATTGTTGCGCATAACATCTACGCGCCCCCATCCTTTTGCACCAGTTGCTTTAAAAGCTTTAAGCGCTAAGGCTTTAAGCGCTTGTTCATCTTCATCACTCAAACCAGCAGGACAATGATATTGTGTTGTTGTTGATTGATATTTAGCTTCGTAGTCATAGAACTCACGAGGCGTTTCCATATGAATGGCGGGTAACGCTTCTTCGCCTAAAATGGCCACCGTATATTCAGGGCCATTAATCCATGCTTCTACTAAAATTTGGTCATCATATTCAAAGGCAGTCGTTAATGCTTGGTGTAATTCATTGGCTGTTTTGGCTTTGGCCATACCAATACTTGAGCCTTCATTGGCTGGCTTAACCATGACCATACCACCGAGTGTCGCCAGTATTTTTTCTGCTTGAGTTTCTTGGTAAGCCTCTTTTTCTACAATAGCAAAAGGCGCAGTCGGTAATCCTTGTGCTTGAAACACTTGCTTGCTACGAATTTTGTCCATGGACAACGCAGATCCTAAAACATCAGAACCGGTATAGGGGATGCCCATATATTGTAAAGCCCCCTGTACACAACCATCTTCACCGCCTCGACCATGCAAAGCGATAAAAACCCGATCGATATTTCGTTTAGCTAAGCCAGCTAAACAAAACCCTCGAGTGTCGATGAGTTCAACGTCAAAACCAGCTTGTTGTAGACCCTTGGTAATCGCTTTTCCAGAATTAAGTGATACTTCGCGTTCTGCTGAGTCGCCACCATATAAAACAGCTAACCTTTGGTCTTTCAGTGATTTCACTTTTTAGCCCCTTTAAGGTCAACATTTAGTAACGGGTTTATCATAATTTCACGAGCTATAACGCCAATAGTACCTGCGCCTTGTGTAATAACCATATCGCCGTCTTGTAATTGCGCTTGCAACAATTCTGCTAATATTTCAGCGCTACTAACATAGATAGGTTCAATTTGACCACGCTGGCGAATACTTCGCGCTAGACTTTTACTGTCAGCACTATTAATAGGCGCTTCGCCCGCCGCATAAACATCGAGTAAAAATAAGCAATCAACTTCAGACAACACTTCAACAAAGTCTTCATATAAATCGCGCGTACGTGAATAACGGTGTGGCTCAAAAATCATCACTAAGCGTTTTTCAGGCCAGCCATTTCTCATCGCTTTAATTGTTGCTTTAACTTCACGAGGGTGATGTCCATAATCATCGACTAAGATCATCTCACCTTTTTCTGTCGCTAAATTAGCCAATTGTTCAAAACGTCTACCGATACCTGCAAATTTTTCTAAAGCACTGACAATAGCCGCGTCGGCTACGCCTTCATCAGTTGCAACTGCGATACTCGCTAAAGCGTTAAGCACATTATGTTCACCGGGTAAGTTTACTGACATATTGATATCAGCAAAACCTTCACGCTGTACGGTAAAATGACTAACGCCACCATTTTGTTGAAAGTTTGTCGCTCGTACATCAGCATCTTCACTAAAACCATAAGTGATCACTTGACGACCCATTCTTGGAATGAGTTCACGCACAACATCGTTATCTATACAAACAACCGCTAAACCATAAAACGGTAAGTTATGTAAAAATTCGATGTAGGTATCTTTAAGTTTTTCAAAATCACCTTGGTAAGTCTCCATGTGATCTTCGTCGATATTAGTGATCACTGAAACCATAGGCTGCAGATGCAAGAATGACGCGTCACTCTCATCGGCTTCTGCAATAAGGTAACGACTTTTACCCAAACGCGCATTGGTGCCTGCGCTATTTAATAAGCCACCAATCACAAATGTTGGGTCTAGGTCACCTTCAGCAAAAATACTTGCAATCAAACTGGTCGTTGTTGTTTTGCCATGAGTCCCCGCAATCGCAACACCATGGCGAAAACGCATTAATTCAGCTAACATTTCCGCACGACGTACCACAGGAATACGTAACGTTTGCGCATTCACCAATTCTGGGTTATCGGCTTTAATTGCCGTTGAAACAACAATAACACTCGCACCAACAATGTTATCTGCCGCATGACCTATAGTAATCTTTGCACCTAACGCCATTAAGCGAGTAACAACTTGATTTTCGCCAATATCAGAGCCAGTAATTTGGTAGCCTTCATTTAACAATACTTCAGCAATACCCCCCATACCTGCACCGCCAATACCAACAAAGTGAATGCTTTTTACGCGGCGCATTTCTGGTAATTTAATAGGTGCGGTGTTATTGGCTATTTTATTTCTCATTATCTTACTCATTAGTTAACTAACTCCGCGCAAGTATTAGCAACACGGAGAGTTGCATCAACGTGAGCAGCATCGTGCGCCGCTTTAACCATCGACCTTACTACGCTGTCGGAAATAAAAAGGCTGTTAAGCATTTGCGCTAAAGTCGTACCGTTAAATTCTTTTTGTGGTAATAATTTTGCAGCACCACGTGAAACTAAATACATCGCATTTTTAGTTTGATGGTCATCAACGGCATGAGGTAAAGGCACAAAAATAGCAGGTTTAGCTGCCATAGCGAGTTCTGAAACGGTTAAGGCGCCTGCTCGGCACACAACAATGTCTGCCCATTGATAAGCGGCCGCCATATCTTCAATAAATTCAGTCACTTTAACTTTATCTTCTGACAAGCCAAATTTTTTATAACTGGCCAGTACTGCTGTTTGATTATCACGACCCGTTTGATGCCAAACGTCAATATTTTGCAGTTGTATTTGCTTTAACGCTTGTGGCACGGTTTCATTCAAAATTTTAGCGCCAAGACTTCCACCAACCACTAGTACTTTTTTACTACTGCTTGGATTCTCAGGGATCACTGGCGTTAACGCTGTTATTTCTTTACGCAACGGGTTTCCGACCACCTGAAAGTCAATATTAGCGGTAAAAGCATTTGGGAATGCACTCAACACTTTCGTGGCAATTTTCGCTAAATAACGGTTTGTCATGCCAGCAACCGCATTTTGTTCATGTAAGACTAAAGGGATCCGCATTAACCATGCAGCAAAACCACCAGGAGCACTTGCATAACCGCCCATGCCTAAAACAACATCGGGTTTTACTTTGCGTAATATCGCGATTGATTGTAAAACCGACTGTAATAATTGAAACGGTATTTTAACACGCTCTAACAAGCTTTTATTACGTACACCGGAAATATTGATAAATGAAATATCAAAACCATGCTCAGGAACAATTTTTGCTTCCATACGTTTTTCAGTGCCAAGCCAATGTATCTTCCAGCCTTTAGCTTTGAGCATTTCTGCCACAGCTATACCTGGGAAAATATGACCCCCTGTGCCACCAGCCATCACTAATAAAGTGGGTGCTTTTTTGCTAGTTGTATTTTCAAATCCAGTCATATTGTTCACCCTCCTTATAATCTTTAGTTTTGGATTTTGCTTCTATTTTATTCATTGCATTACTTTTTTTTATTTTATTTTTCTTTGATTTTTTCTTAGTGGTCGCCTGAATACTTTGTAAACGTATCTCATGGTCTATTCTCATCAAAATAAACACTGCCATGGTCATAATGATCATCGAGCTACCGCCATAACTTAATAACGGCATCGTTAACCCTTTAGTGGGTACAACACCTACACTAGCACCAACATTGACCGCCGCTTGAAAGCTTATCCAAATACCAATAGCGTAAGCAAAAAAGCCTTCGAAATATTTTTCTTTTTGCAAAGCTACTCTGCCAAGTAACAGTGCCTTGAGCACTAAAAACATACTCAGCATTAAAATCACGCTTATGCCAATAAAACCAAGTTCTTCCGCAACAACCGCCATAACAAAATCGGTATGCGCTTCGGGTAAATATTCTAGCTTTTGAATACTATTTCCTAAACCTTGTCCAAAAATCTCACCACGGCCATAAGCCATCAATGATTGTGTTAATTGATAACCACTGCCAAATGGATCTTCCCAAGGGTCTAAAAAGCCGGTAACTCGCGCCCAACGATAAGGAGAAAAATAAGCGAGCGCGGATAATAAACTAATGCCAACGCCAGATACACAAGCGAATTGCCAAAGTTTAGCGCCAGCTAAAAATAACAGACCAAAAGTGGTCACAAACATCACAACAATGGTACCTAAATCGGGTTGCATTAATAACAAACCACCAAGTACAGTAAAGACAACGAGTGGTTTAGCAAACCCTTTAACGTTCTCCATCACTTCATCACGACGTCGAACGAGATAAGACGATAAATAACAAAAGAAAAACAATTTTGCAGGCTCTGCCGCTTGTAACGTTATTGGACCCACAACAATCCACCGTGTAGAACCATTAACCGTTCGGCCAATCACTAACACCACAACTAACAGCAGAATCCCCAATAGCAGTAAATGCCCACTGTTTTTTTGCCAAAGACTCATCGGTACGCTCATCGTGACAACTGCCACAAACAAGCTTATACAAATATAAATAAAGTGACGCTCGACAAAATGAAACGGGTCATTGAACAATCTTTCGGCAACTGGCATAGACGAACTGGCGACCATAATGAGACCAATCATATACATACTAATAGCGAGTAGTAAGTATGTACGATCAAATGTAGCGCTACTAGAACCTTGCTCTGCCGATAACCACATTGGTAGCTTTATATTATCGAGTTTAGAGAGAACTGATGTTGTCATGAGTTCTCCTCTGGCAAACTTGGTATTTTATTTTCTCCGCTCAATTTATTAACCGCATTGACAAAGACTTCGCCACGTTCAGCAAAGTTTTTAAACATATCAATGCTGGCACAAGCCGGTGAAAGTAACACTACATCACCTGATTTAACAATATTGCCAAGGATATTAATCGCTTGTTCAATACCGGTAACTTTACTATTTTTTATCTGTACTTTATTAGCGACAGCAGCTATTTCATCGCCGTCTTTACCTAAGGTAAAAACATGGCTAACATCTTTAGAAAAAACGTTGGTTAATGGGGAAAAATCTGCTCCTTTGCCATCGCCACCGGCAATAACATATAAGTTGTTATGTTCTGACATCATAGCGGCTAAGCCTTCAATCGCAGCGAAGGTTGCGCCAACATTGGTTGCTTTAGAGTCGTTAATCCATTGCACATTGTTATACGTTGATATCAGCTGACAACGATGTGCCAAGCCTTTAAATTCAACTAAATGTGTTAACATCTCGTCAAGTGGCCAACCAGCACTATGACCTAGTGCCAATACCGCTAAACAGTTCAAGGCATTGTGTAAACCGGCAATAGGCAGTTGATTAACACCAATAAGCGGCATCGAGCCAAGCATTAATTGTCTTTGTCCATCAATCACCAACATGCCAAAATGACCGTCGAGTGCAGCGTCGCTACCAAACGAAAGCGACTTTTGCGCCTTACCAACAAGTTGAGTATTCACATCATCACGATTAGTTATAGCCGTTTGACACTGTTGATAAATACCTCGTTTAATCGCGGCATAGTTTTCTAAGGTTTTGTGACGATCTAAATGATCATCGCTCACATTTAAAACAGTTGCGGCAATCGCCTTCATACTGCGTAATGTTTCTAATTGAAAACTAGAAAGTTCTAAGACTAAGCAGTCGAGTGATTTATGCGATTGTTCAAGAACCGGTACACCGATATTACCGCCTAGCTCAACTTTTTTACCCAGCCGTTGTCCAAGAAAAGCCAATAAAGACACGACCGTTGATTTACCATTTGAACCGGTGACAGCAAGAATAGCGGTGTTATTATTTTGACAATAAAGCTCAACGTCTCCAGCAACAATACAATTTTTACTTATCTGCTTAGCAATGTCAGCAATACTGGTATCTATACCTGGGCTAACCAGTAAGACATCGGCTGAAGCGATCAGTGTTTTATCCCAGCGACCTAACGTTAATGCTGTATGTGGAAACTCTTGCTTAAAATCGTCAATATTAACGGCATTATCACGATTGTCGTTTACCGAGCAAGTTAAGCCATTTTTTGTTAAATAACGCACACAAGACAACCCTGTTAACCCTGCACCGAGGACAACAATTTTTTGGTTTGTTAACTGCGCTATAGCTAGCGGAGCTTGTGAGATTTTTTGCGTCATCTTATGTTTTATACCTACTTTAAATACTATTTTTTTATTAAATGATTTATTAATCAATCATTGTTAGCGTAGTTTTAATGTTGCTAAACCAATCAAGACCAGTACTAATGAGATAATCCAAAAACGGACAATAACTCTTGGCTCAGGCCAGCCTTTTAATTCGTAATGATGATGAATAGGCGCCATACGGAAAATACGTTGGCCACGTAATTTATAAGAGCCGACTTGTAAAATAACCGACACTGTTTCCATAACAAAAACACCACCCATAATAAACAACACTAATTCTTGTCGAACCAAAACCGCGATAACACCCAAGGCTGCACCAAGAGCTAAAGAACCAACATCACCCATAAATACTTGCGCCGGGTAAGTGTTAAACCAGAGAAATCCTAATCCTGCGCCAACAATAGCAGTACAAACAACCACTAACTCACTCGCCATCGCAATGTGGGGAATATTTAAATATTCAGAGAAGTTTGCGTGTCCTGTCATGTAGGCAAAAATAGCAAAAGCACCGGCGACCATTATCGTTGGCACGATTGCTAAGCCATCTAAACCATCAGTTAAATTAACTGCGTTACTGGTCCCGACAATCACAAAGTAGGTCATTCCAACGTAAAAAATACCCAATTGAGGTAATACGTCTTTAACAAACGGAATAAGTAAACTTGTTTCTTCGGGACTTTGCGCAAGAGAATATAAAAACAAAGCGGTCGCTAAACCCGCAATGGTTTGCCAAAAGTATTTCCAACGCGCAATTAAACCATTCGGGTCTTTGCGAATAACTTTTCGATAATCGTCAACAAAGCCTATTAGGCCAAAACTGGTGATAACAAAAAGTACGACCCAAACATAGGTGTTACTTAAATCGGCCCAGAGTAAAACACTGACCACAATAGCGGCTAAAATTAACAGCCCACCCATAGTAGGCGTGCCGGTTTTCACCAAATGGCTTTCGGGGCCATCATCGCGAACAACCTGACCCACTTGCATATTTTGCAAGAAACGGATCAGCTTAGGACCAAAGTACAAGGATATAGTTAACGCAGTTAATGTACTTATAATGGCGCGAAATGTTAGATAAGAAAAAACATTAAAAAAACTGTAATACTGTGTTAAATATTCACTTAGCCAAACTAGCATGAACTTATCTCCGATGATTTATGTTCTGAAGTTGACGAAGAGAGTTCTAAATTTTTACGCCAGTTAATAATATCTTGCACGACATTTTCCATACGGGCACTACGTGATCCTTTAACTAAGATAGAGATCGCTTGTTGCTCATTTTCCAATAAAGAAGTTAGGCAACGCATTAACGACACTCTGTCACTAAAATGTTGGCCATTAAAAGCATCAGCTGAACTTTGACTTAGTACGCCCAGCGTCAGTAAATCATCAATTTTGCATTGTTTAGCATAATCGCCAACTTCATGATGATAACCTCGAGCTTGTGCGCCCAATTCGCCCATATCACCAAGGATAAGGATACGTCGACCTGAGTAGCTAGCCAACAAATCGCTAGCCGCTTTTATTGATTCAACATTTGCATTATAGGTATCATCAATTAATTTAAACGTGGGTGTTAACTGATGTAAATTCAATCGGCCTTTCACCGGTGACATTTCAGCCAAGCCTAAACGAATATCATCAAGGCTAGCACCAAACTCTAAAGCAATCGCAGCTGCAGCAACCGCATTACAAACATTGTGTTTCCCCGGCACCGTTAATTCAATGAACGTGTTCCCAGAGTGAGTATTAAGCTTAAAGCCAGCACAACCTGTATCATCAAGTATTACATCACTTGAGAAACAGTCAGCAGCTTGTTCACATGAGAAAGTTCTCACTTTCTTGTCAACCAAACGCCATTGCCATTTATTGGCAAATTTACAATCTTGGTTATATAGAGCAATACCACCACTGCTTAAGCCTTCAAAAATTTCGCCTTTTGCTCGTGCCACGCCACATAAATCGCCAAATCCCTCTAAATGAGCCGCGGCAATATTATTAATAATGGCGACATCAGGCTTCACTAATGCTGAGGTATAAGCTATTTCACCCATATGATTTGCACCCAACTCAACCACCGCAAATTCGTGCTGTGGCTCAAGGTGCAATAAGGTGAGTGGCACACCAATATCGTTATTAAAATTCCCTTTTGTTGCTAATACCTTGCCCAAGCGTGATAAAATTGCTGCCACCATTTCTTTTACTGTGGTTTTACCACTGCTTCCGGTAATCGCAACCGTTTTAGGAGCAACTTTTTCTTTCACATAAGCCGCAATTTTACCTAAGGCTTTATGCGTATCTTCAACAATAATTTGAGGAATACTCAGTTGGCAATCATATTGAACAATCACGGCTACACAACCTAATTCAATCACCTGATTCAAAAAACGATGAGCATCAAAATTTGGGCCCTTGAGCGCAAGAAATAATTCACCCTTTGCTAATGCTCGACTATCAGTATTAATGCTATCAATAGTGATGTTTTCTCCAACGAGCTTACCATCAACGGCTAATGCAATTTCAGCTAAGCATAATGGGATCATGAGATTGCTCCTGCAGTGTTACTTTGTTGTTGATAAACGTCATAAATGGCTTTAACCAATTCACGTTCGTTATAATTAATTTTTTCATTAGCTACTATGATGTAGTCTTCATGGCCTTTACCCGCAAGTAAAACCATGTCATCAGCTTTTGCTTTTGCCAAGGTAGCTTTAATAGCGGCTTCTCGGTCAAGTAAAACGGTGATTTTTTCAGGAAAAAGACACCCGGCGAACATATCGGCAACGATATCTTCAGCTTTTTCTGTTCTTGGATTATCTGTGGTAAATACCAGATGATCAGCACCACTTTCGGCTGCTAGCGCCATTAGTGGTCGCTTACCTTTGTCTCTGTCTCCTCCACAACCAAACACCACCCATAGCTCACCTTTACAATGGTGGCGACAAGCATGCAGTGCACTGACTAATGCATCGGGGGTATGTGCATAGTCAACAATAGTGGTCGCTTTATTATTGGCTTTAAATGTTTCCATGCGGCCAACAATCGGTGTTAATGCTTTAACCGCTAACGCGATATCATTTAATGAAATATTTTTACTCATCAGTACAGCGATACCCGCTAATAAATTTTCAATATTGAAATCGCCCATTAGCACGCTGTCAATTTCTTGCTGACCAAGATGGGTATTCAAGATGAATTGAACACCATTAGCATGGGTTTTAATTTCACTGGCTTGGGCATAAGCTGAAAATTGAGTAACTGCGGCCGATTTACCATAAACAATAAGACTTTGCTTATTTGGCCAATGCGCTAACCATTGTTTACCTTGCTGGTCATCACCATTAATAATGGCAATTTGTTTGGCATCATGACTAAAAATTTGATATTTGGCGTCAGCATAGTTTGCCATGGTTTTATGATAATCAAGATGATCACGAGTCAAATTGGTGAACACGGCAATATCAAGTAAACTTGCTATAACACGTTGCTGCTCAAGTGCATGAGAAGATATTTCCATAGCAACATTTTTACAATGATCTGCAGAGAACTCAGCCATTAACTGATGCAACTGTGTTGCCGCCGGTGTTGTATTTTCAACGGTTTGTAGCGATTCAATTTGTCCAGCGCCATTGGTGCCTATAACCGCTGTTCTTTGTTGGCAACTCGCTAATAATTTTGAGATTATTTGACTGGTGCTGGTTTTACCATTGGTGCCAGTAATACCTATAATCGTCATATTATCTTGTGGACTTTGATAATACCCCTTAGCAAATGAAAATAACTTTTCATTGAGTTGATAGAAATAGACTTGTGCTATTTTTTTATCTGAATTTTCTGTCGTTAAATAAATAATTTCACCATGTTGACTGGCATGGCTGCATTCAGCAATGATTAACCCACACTTTAAGGATACGGCTTGCTTAATAAAATCATTACCATTTTGCTGATGACCGATAATCGCACAAAAAACATCGCCCACTTTTAATTTACGGGTATCATTAACCAAATCTCCACAATTCATTGGGAAATAAGCCTGTTCAGCCAATGCAGGTAACGGTAAATTAAACCGTTTAAAAACGTCAAATAATTGTGCTTGGCTCAATGAAAAAGTAAACTTAGGCATCGGCATGCTCCTGTTTTACTTTCATTGTTGGCTTGCCTTCACTGACCACAGGTCTTATATCAGCAACACGCTTTGCATCTGGGGCAATATTTAATACCCGCAATGCGCCTTTCATCACTCTTGAAAAAACAGGGGCAGCAACTTCGCCACCATGATATAAATCGCCACCAGGTTCATTGATAACGACAACAACCACAATCTCAGGATCAGAAATTGGTGCCATGCCAGCAAACAAGCCAACGTATTCATTGCCATAGCCACCAGCGAAAGCTTTAATTGCAGTGCCCGTTTTACCACCAACACGGTAGCCTTCTACCTTAGCATTTGGGGTATGCTCATTAACCACATTTTCTAACATACCAACCACTTGCTCACTCGATTGTTCTGAAAAAATCCGTACATCTCGAAGTGGAATAGTATTCAAGGTATCTTTTTTAATAATAGTGAGCGGCTTTTTAATGCCGCCATTAGCTAAGGTTGAATAAAAACGTGCTAGTTGAAGCGGGGTTGCCGCAACACCATGTCCCCAAGATAAGGTCGCTAATTCAAATTTAGACCAACGTTGGCGATCATGCATAATACCTGAACTTTCGCCAATTAAGCCAACACCTGTTTCTTCGCCAAAGCCTGCATCAAAAAATTTATTCAGTAAAAATTCTTTCGGTACTGAAAGTGCTAATTTTGTCGTGCCCATATTCGATGAATGCACCAAAATATCAGTAATACTTAATTTGCCACGGTTAATGGGGTCGCCAACTCTTCGGCCACCTAAACGCATCCAACCTGGACTGGTATCAATAATGCTGTCGGCTTTTACTGAACCAAACTCTAATGCGGTTAATGCGGTTAAAGGCTTTAAGGTTGAACCCGGTTCATAAAAATCGGTGATCGCTCGGTTTCGAAAACGATGGATCGCTGTGTTTCGACGATTATTAGGATTATAAGATGGGCTATTTACCAGCGCTAAAATTTCACCTGTATGAACATTAGTAACAACGACTGAGCCTGATGTCGCTTTAAATGCTTTTACCGCACCTTTTAATTCTTTATAAGCGATGGCTTGAATACGCTGGTCAATACTCAAAACGATATCTTTGGGCTGAGTAGATTCTTGCTCAGACAGTATTTCTATTTTACGGCCCTTAGCATCTTTACGGTATTGTTTTTCGCCGTCAGTTCCCGTCAGTAATTGATCGTAAACGCGTTCAACGCCCTCGATACCTTTGTCATCTACATTGGTAAAGCCAACAACATGAGCGCTTATTTCTCCTGATGGGTAAAAGCGTTTTGATTCTTTTCGTAAATGAATACCCGGTATTTTTAATTCTTTAATGTATTTAGCCATTGCTGGCGATACTTTGCGTTCAACATAAACAAAACGTTTAGTTGGGTTTTTAACAATACGTGAAGTTAGTTTGTTAACATTACGCCCTAAAACATCGGCAAGTGCTTGCCAATGCTCTTTCATTGCTAGCGCATTATTGTCCATGATAATTTTAGGATCTGCCCACACGGTTTCAACCGGGACACTGATTGCCAGTTCCCGGCCGTTACGATCGACAATTGAACCACGTTGTACTGTATGAGCAGCGGTGCGTAATGAGCGCATATCTCCCTGTTTTTTCAACATGTCGGGTTCAATGATTTGAATATATGCACTGCGAGCCAACAAACCTGCATAAACAAAAACTATTAGGCCGACCACAACGTAAAAACGCCATGCCACCGAAATTTGCTGTTTATCTACTTGTTTCTTCACTAACTTGCTCATTGTTGTTGAATGATAACTTCGGAATTTATATTCGGTCTTTTCATCTGTAATAATTTTCTAGCTTTGCTTTCTATCGTACTGTGTTCAGCTAGGCTGTTTTGCTCTAACAATAAATTACGCCACTCAATATCTAACTCATCTCGTTCTGTTAACAATATTTCTAAACCACTGGTGGTTTGGCGATTTAAATGGGTGAAATAAATCACTGAAAATGCCGAAACAACCACCATAACTAACAACAGATATATAAATATATGTCGCTGAATGTCGTACCAAACTTCTAATGGCAATGCCATTTTTGAGTTTGCCATAACTATATCAGCTGCATTAAAGCGGTAATCTCATTGCAACCCGCATGACAGAGCTTCGTGAACGCTTATTTTCTTCAACTTCACTTTCACTGGGTTTTAATCTTCGACCAACAAGTTCTAATTTTTTACCTTTATTCAATTCTGCTTCACTGATCGGTAAACCACGAGGCACTTTTTTGCCTTGCGAGTGTTTTTTCATAAACTGCTTAACAAGACGGTCTTCTAATGAATGAAAGCTAATAACCACTAAACGACCATTTTCAGCAAGTACTGATAATGATGCCGCAAGTACTTTTTCAATTTGCTCTAACTCACTATTAATATAAATGCGGATCGCTTGAAAGCTTCGTGTTGCCGGGTGCTTTTTAATTTCGCGTTGTGGTGCTGTCGTTTGAATGATTTTGGCTAACTGACTAGTACGGGTATAAGGGGTTTCTTCACGTGTATCAACAATGGCGTTAGCAATTCGCCAAGCATGTTTTTCTTCGCCAAAAGTACGTAGTACCCAAGTAATATCTTCAACATCAGCCACAGCAATCCATTCTGCTGCGGTTTGTCCACGCGAAGTATCCATACGCATGTCTAATGGGCCATCATTCATAAAGCTAAAGCCACGTTCGGCTTCATCAAGCTGCGGCGAAGATACACCAAGGTCAAGGAGAATACCGTCAACTTTACCAAGTAATTGATACTTTTCAGCAATGTTTTGTAAGTCGGCAAAGCCTTCGTGCTCAATAGTAAATCGAGCATCGTCAGCAAATTTTTCTGCCGCTTTAATTGCCGTAAGATCTCGATCAATGGCAATAAGTCGACCATTTTCAGAGAGTTGAGAAAGTATAAGAGCTGAGTGCCCGCCTCGACCAAACGTACAGTCGATATAGGTAGCATCGGGGTTAATTGCGAGTCCGGTCACTGCTTCGTCAAGCAATACCGAGATATGTGAATTATCTAATTTCATTTTGGGTAACACCATGTTACTGAATACCAAGTGATCAATTCGGTATCGGGTTATTAACTATTTTTAGTCTTAATTTTGCTATTTACAGTGATAAGTCTAACAAGCGGTCAGTCAGTTCAATTTCACCCGACTGAATTTGGCTAATGCCTTTTTGCATTTGCACTTGCCAGGCATTTTCACTCCAAATTTCAAATTTCTTTAATTGTCCTACCAGCATCACACTTTTTTCTAAATTGGCATGTAAACGCAACGGACCATTAATCAATAAGCGACCACTCTTATCGATTTCACAATCAGAAGCATTACCTAAAAGTACTTGCTGTAACAATCGCTCTTGTGGGTTCATACTCGATAAACTACACAATTTTAATTCTATTTCTTCCCATTCAGGAAGCGGGTAAAGTAGTAAGCAGGGATGTTGAATATCAACGGTACAAACCATTTTTCCTTGGCAATCGGCAAATAGCTCTTCGCGGTACTTAGTTGGTACCGTGATTCTATTTTTACTGTCGAGCGTAATTGCGCTGGTGCCTCTAAACATAATCCTGCTTTATTATTTTAGTAATCCTTTAAGATCCACTAATTCCCACTTATTCCCACATTGATACAGTTTAGTGAGAAAAGTGAAGCCATGTCAAGCAAAGATTGGTATAAATGATCTGGCCGAACACCAATAAAATTAAGGCTTTGAGCAAAGTTGATGAATTTGTGGGTTTTTGTGGATCCTTGCCCCAGAATATGTAATACAATTAATTTTTTAGCTGATTTCGAAGAAAAGATGAGCGGTTAGCGACTACTTACTTGATACCGATGAGTCCTATTATTAACAACCAAAAAGCAAAAAATAATTTCAACTTAGTTGCTGAGAGGTGCGTCACCAAGGTCTTAGCAAAAATACCGCCAAGCAAGGCACCTGGGCCTGCAAATAGTACCACTTGCCAATAAATTTCAAATTGAATCAAGGTATGCTGCCAGATGGCTGACCAAACAGTAAAAGCTGAAACAATCACGGCTGCGGCCACTGCCATACTAATGTCAAAACGTCGAAGAATTAAATAAATGGCCAATAACTCACCGACACCTACCGATAGCCAAGCGGTAAGCGCACCACCAAAGAGTCCTATGGTGGTTAAAGCCAGCCAATCAAAAAGGTAGAGTTGGCTACGCTCACAATGCGGCTTAATAAAGAAGATAGTGCCAACTATAAATAGGCCAAGCACTAAAGAAAACCAGCTAAAGCTGTGATGCAAAGAAGTGGGTGAGCTAAGTTGATTACCATAAACAAACCAAATACCGATGATTGAGCTTATTGTGGTCACACTGATAATACGTTTAAACCCTTGCCATAAACGTAATTGTGTTTTTTCACTATGGTAATGAAACCACCAAGTAAAAGCGCCGGCAGTCATACCAAAACATTGAATAGCAAAGCTGGTCGCTATAGATTGTTGTTCAGTAAAGTTGAGTTGATTAAACAGTGGGATAAAGACAACTCCGCCACCTGCTCCGGTTGAATTGGCAAAAATACCGCCAATTAAGCCAATAAAACTAAATACCCCATACTCAGGAATGTCTTCGATAGCCATAGGAGACATTGCTAGCATGCCAAGCCAAATCGAAATGAATAATAAAATAAATTTAGGATTATTTAAGCGGAAAAAACTCACTGAACATTAACACTTACTTTGGTGAGACTGTTTATCGGTAAGGAATGTTATCGCTGCTGCCGATAAATTTTTATTAGAAATGTAACTCCGACCCTTAGCGTGTCTTATTAACCAACCTAGTTGAGTGTTTTGTATTAATTGCACGTCTGACCACAATAACGTCAAGCTAGCATAAAATGATTTACTCACAATGCCTTGTTCATCAATCGTTAAATCAACATTACCTTTGGCGGCTTTACTGAGCATTTGTCGCATCACCCACCACGGCTTTTGATAATAAGTACTGACGGCTTCAAGAATACCTAAAGCAAAAACAAACCAAGCTACATAGGGATTCATTTCGGTAAAGAGTACTAACGACATGCCGGCAACGGATAAGACAATTGATTTTTTGTAGGCACTTATTGAAGTATCGATGACAACAGATTCGCTAAAACATTCTTGAAAATGGGCTTTGTCTAGTTCGTAGGTTGTTGAGTAGGTAAAAGGCTGTGGCATAAATATAAAAAACTCAGATAAAATAATAATGTTATTTTACCTGAGTTTTTAATAAATGATGAAGTAAATAGTGATTAAAAGTTATGGTTAATTATTTCTCATTATTGTCTGTTGGGATCACAGCGTCTTCAATGTTAATTTCTTCAGCGATCATACCCACTTCGACACGATCAACGCGTTGTAGACCTCGTGGTAACTTATTGCCACGGCGACCACGCTCACCACGATAGTGTTCAACATCGCTGGCTTTTAAGGTTAACTTACGTTTACCCGCGTGCAATGTTAGCGAACTCTCAGCTGAAATAACGTTTAGTATCGAAACAAATTCTTCACGGCTTTTCGCTCTTGCTGCAGAAATATTAATAATTTTGTTACCTTTACCTTTACTCAGTATCGGTAAGTCTTTAACTGGAAATACCAGCATTCGACCTTCAGACGTAATGGCAAGCACTAACATATTATCAATATTAGCAATAGGCAATGGTGTATTCACTTTGGCATTTGCTGGCACGCTTAATAATGCTTTACCATTCTTATTGCGACTAATCATGTCAGAAAATTTACCAACAAAACCATAGCCGGCATCACTGCTTAGTAAATATTTACTTTCATCACTTGCCATTAAACTCGTGACAAAGGTTTCTCCTGTCGATAGGCTAAAACGGCCACTTAATGGCTCACCTTGGCTTCTTGCTGTTGGCAATGTATGAGCGTCGGTGGTGTAAGCACGCCCCGTTGAGTCAATAAAGACCACAGGATTATTGCTGCGCCCTTTTGAAGAACATAAGTAGCTGTCACCTGATTTATAACTTAGCGCTTCGGGTTCGATATCATGACCTTTGGCACAACGCGCCCAACCCTTGTGAGAAACGACAACGGTAACGGCTTCACTGGGGACTAAATCTTTTTCAGATAATGCTTTTGCTTCACTGCGCTCAATAAGAACAGAACGACGGTCATCACCATATTTTTCAGCCGCTTCTTGAATTTCTTTTTTCATTAGCGTATTCATTCGCGCTGTTGAATTTAATATTTTTTCAAGATACTCACGTTCTATATTAAGCTCTGCTTGCTCTGCTCTTATTTTAATTTCTTCAAGTTTAGCAAGTTGACGAAGCTTAATTTCTAAAATTGATTCTGCTTGACGTTCTGATAAATCAAAACGAGAAATCAGTTCTTCTTTGGGTTTATCAAAATTTCGAATAATTTCGATAACTTCATCAATATTTAAATAGGCGATCAATAACCCGTCTAATAAATGTAAACGAGCTAACACTTTATCGAGACGATACTGCAAACGACGGCGCACAGTTTCGCGACGATATACCAGCCATTCTGATAAAATAACCCGCAAGTCTTTTACTGCAGGTTTATTATTCAAGCCAATCATGTTTAGATTAACACGATAACTTTTTTCTAAATCGGTACTGGCGAACAAGTGATTCATTAATTGTTCTATATCAACTCGATTAGAACGAGGGATCACCACTAAACGGGTTGGATTCTCATGATCAGACTCGTCACGCAAATCAACCACCATAGGTAGTTTTTTCGCATTCATTTGCCCAGCAATTTGTTCAAGTATTTTGCCGCCAGAAGCTTGATGAGGTAAAGCTGTAATAACAATATCACCCTGCACAATCTCAAAAATAGCGCGCATTTTAATGCTGCCTTTACCGGTTCGATATATTTTTTCAATATCGGCTTTAGGTGTAATTATTTCAGCATCAGTGGGGTAATCAGGACCTTTGACATACTCAAGTAAATCACTAATTTCCGCTTTAGGTTGTTCAATTAAATGTACACATGCATTAGCTACTTCACGAACATTATGAGGTGGAATATCGGTAGCCATACCAACCGCTATGCCGGTAATACCATTTAAGAGTATATGAGGTAAACGAGCAGGCAAGGTTTTAGGTTCATTCATGGTACCGTCAAAGTTTGGTGTCCAATCAACGGTGCCTTGACCCAATTCGGCGAGTAATATTTCGCTAAAACGTGATAAACGTGATTCGGTATAACGCATAGCAGCGAAAGACTTCGGATCGTCTGGCGCGCCCCAGTTTCCTTGTCCATCAACCAGCGGATATCGATATGAAAATGGCTGAGCCATTAATACCATAGCTTCATAGCAAGCAGAGTCGCCATGTGGGTGAAATTTACCCAACACATCACCAACAGTACGCGCTGATTTTTTATATTTTGCGTTGGCAGACAAACCCAATTCAGACATCGCATAGACAATACGTCTTTGAACTGGCTTCAAGCCATCACCAATATGTGGTAAAGCTCGATCCATGATCACGTACATCGAATAGTTTAAATAAGACTCTTCGGTAAATTGTCGAAGTGGTCGCTGTTCAATACCTTCGAGGCTAAAATTAAGCGCGTCTGACATGAATTAATTCCTGAATTGTCAACCTGTTAGGGAGTAGTCCTACCTGTGACTTTGGTTATTATTTTTAGATTACATTTAACTAGACTCTAGCTTATATGATTATATAGCTGTTGCCAATCAAGATGCGCCTCTGAGAGTACATTTTGAATGACAATAGGGAGACAAGGCAGGAAAACACTTCTTTATCAAAATTTGTAAATTAGTCGTTATTATTTTTTTGGTTATTATTTTGGCCTTCATCATTAAACTGACAGACGCGGTTGCGTCCGTTAGCTTTAGCATAATACATCGCTATATCAGCTGCATTAAGTAAGTCATCAAAATTTGACTCGACTTGCTCTAAACAAGCAACGCCAATACATACCGATAGTTGTTCGTTAATATTAAATTCAGACCAGTCTTTACTTGCCACTTTCTCACGTAAACGCTCGGCTATTGCCTTAGCTTCAGCACAGCCTACCTCTGGTAATATACCTGCAAACTCTTCACCACCTAATCGGGCAAAAAGATCGCGAGAGCGCATAGTTTCACTGCCTAGTTTGGCAATTATTTTAATAACTTCATCACCAATATCATGACCGTAAGTATCATTTATATTTTTGAAGTGATCTATATCTAATAGAATGACACTTAAACTCTGTTTTTCATTGACCGCTGTAGCCACTGCTTCAGCGCCTTTTTCAAACAAAGTACGTCGATTATACAAGTTAGTGAGACTATCTACTTTTGCTAAATATTTTAATTTTTTTCTGACTTTTATTTGTCTCAATAGAAGTACAAAGAAAACAATAACAGTGACGACTAGTATTAAAATATTACGTTGTTGAGCAAATTTTTTATTCTCTGCAGCAATAATTTTTAAACGTTTAATTTTATTTTGATTGGCTAGTAATTCATTTTGCTTAATTTTTTCATCGGTTTCATAGGTTTTATTAAGATCTTTAATTTTATCAGCTCGGGTTCCATCGAAGTATTGGTAACCATTTCTTATATATTTTTTCTTATAATCGAACGCTTGCTTAAAGTCACCCAAAGCAGAAAATGAGCGAGCAAAAATTAGATTCACTTCAGAGAATTCCGGCAAGTAAAGCTGCTTTTCAGGGATTTCATCTCGTAAGTTTAATGTTTTCTCAAGCCAAGCAATAGCCTGTTTATCCTGTTGTGCATGGTGTTCGATTAAAGCGTGTATCAAAAATATTAAATACTGTTCTGCCGCGTTAAAAGTTGAGTTAATTTCTTCTAGTTGTAATAAAACACCGGTAACTTGCACAGCATTTTTTTGATCGTTTTGTTGAACCAGTGATAACAAAGACAAAATACGAGCATTAATTGGTAACGGCTCTTTATTGTTCAAAATATTTTCAGGCTCAGCAGGCGCCTCGACACTTTTATTTTCTTCTGCGGCTAACGCTTCGTCAACTGAATAAGATTGCGCTACTGATGGAAATGCTACATTTGCCAAGTAGAAGCTCAATAAGACACACAGTGATATATAAGAAAAAGAGCTATGCCTCATTAAAAACACACCTTATTTCTGCCTAAATTTTTTGCTTGATACATATTAATATCCGCATCTTTTATCAGTTGAGCAAAACTTGTAGTACTTTCTTTTTGGTAAGAAGATATACCAATACTGACCGTAACCCCAGTGAGTTTTTTATATGACCAAACTTTATTTTGAATACTCAAACGTAATCTCTCAGCCAAATTATGAGCATTTTCGGGTGAAGTGTTCGCTAATAAAGCAATAAATTCCTCACCACCGAAACGGCCAAAACAATCACTTTGACGCATAATATAGTTGGCCAAGTCTGCAATATCTTTGAGTATTTTGTCACCGGTACTATGACCAAAGCTATCATTTATTGCCTTAAAATTATCAACATCGAGCATTAATATACTAAAAGGTGCCTGTTCTTCTTGTGCTCGAGCAAACATTTGCTCACCCAACTCAATTAAACGTCGGCGGTTCGCCACACCTGTTAAATCATCAACTTGGCTAATTCGAACAAAATGTTTTTGACTTTGTAACATTTTAAGTAAAAACCAAGCGAGTATAACGAGCACAGTACCGACAAAAATAATCAACAAATGTAAATTTTCTTCGTAGTAGGTCACATCGTTAAGTTGTATTATTTGTACAGACTTCTCCTGTTCAAGTATTTTGTTTTTTAAGTCTGCTTGTTTGCTTTCAAAACTTAATCGTAACTCTTCAATTTGTTCCATGTTTATGTTCTCTTGATCTTTAAATAAACGCGTTAAAAATTGAGATTGTTTATCATAAGCTTGCTGATATCTTTGTGTTTTATAATAAATTTCAGACTGCAAATACATTAAGTGATAATTTGAAAAAGTATTTTTTGTTTGACTATTTTTTGCTAATATTTTTTCAGCGACTGCTAAGTTTTCAAGCGCCTCATCATATCGTTCCATGGCTTCAAGTACATATGCCTTATTAACATTAAAAAATAATAAGGCATTATGTTGCTGCACACCTTTTAAGTATTGTTCAGCAAGGGTAATATATTGATAAGCAACATCTAAATCAGGATCTTTTTTCTTAGCGTGCGATATAGACAAACGAGTATAAGCACCACCTATGACTTCATTGTTACCAAACTTATTAGCACTGGCTATGACTTCTTCAAATAGCTCGATAGCCTGTTCATATCGGCTTTGATCCATGTAGTTCACTGCAATATTTTGTAAACTATTTAACGCATAGAGTGCCATACCCGCTTTTTTATAATGTTCGTAAGAAGCTTGGTAAAATTTTATCGATTTTTTAGGGTTATACATATAAGAGTATAAAATACCCAACTCGCTGTTAACGGAACCTTTAAGTTCTTCGTTATCTAAAGTATTGGCAATAACCAACGCATTATTGAGCATAGTCAACGACTGTTCATATTGTTCAGTTAGGTAATAAATAGCACCTAAGTTGATAAAGCCATCGGCAATAAATTTTTTAGCATCTAAGGATTCGGCAACTTCTAAGCCATTCAAATAATTCTCAACTGCGCCACTAGCATCACCTAAACTTTCTAAAGAAAAGCCACGTAAGTATGAAAGTTGTGAAATCAATATAGTAGGACTAGTTAAATGTTGTGCTATTTTTAACCCTTGTGATGCGGCGCTAAACGCCGATTTATATTGAGAGGCTTCAATATAAACTTCTGACAGTACTTGGTAATACTTTACCTGGTTCCCAACGGTTAACGCATTGATATTGGCTTGATAAGAATCTAACAGCGCAAGTGCATCGGTAATATTAGTATTTTGTAATTTTTCAACGCGTTCAACAAAAAAGATAAAGTCACGATTGGTTGTGCCATCATCTGCAAATGTTTGCGTAGTTATCAATAAAGCGCTTAACAGAGACCAAAAAACCAAGGTAACTTGTTTGTAACGTTTTTTTAACAAATTCAACCTCTTATTTATAGTTTTAGTCATAGTTTAATCAACTTCAGTTGCAGTATAAAACGATTTAAAGCGAATGATAAACCGTTATTTCTAATTAATTATTTTTCATCCACATACAGAGAAAATAAAACTAGAACAACAACAAATTTTAAGATAAATTAACAGCGCTTTTTGCGTTATTATGTCCTTGTAGCTCAGTTGGATAGAGCAAGCGCCTCCTAAGCGCTAGGTCGGACGTTCGAATCGTCTCAGGGACACCAAAATCATTAAACTCAGTAAGAATCAAAAAACAGGCAACTAGTCTAAAAATTATACTTTTTACCGCTATGTAACCCGCTTATAACAGCCCTCACACTTATCATTGCTATAATAAAGACACCTTTAAAGAAAAGCCTATAATGTAGAGAACATCCCTCTATTGATTTACCATCACATAATCTACTTTATAGATAACATCATAATATTGCGCCCCACTCTGAACAGTCCATGTCTAATAAGTAGTTTTATCGATAAATATCAGATATTAACCTAAAAGCGCTATTTTATTATTAGCTAGCCCCTCGATAAATTTATCCGCAGATCAGCCTACTAGTAATTCAAAAAAAGACTACAATTGTTGCTTCATCAAATATATTTCACTATGAGTCCCTAAATGGAAAAATATAGATTAAGTTTTGTTCAAATAAACCTTTTACATGAAAAAATTGCCGAAGTGATTTTTGATAAAGGCGTTTATATTTCAATTGAAATGATGGAAGAAATTGAAACTTTTTTTTGTACTTTTTTTAAAACTGATTTTGGTGTTATCGTCAATAAAATTTATCCTTACACCTATTCATTAGAAGCACAGTTAACCATGGGTTCTCTAATTCATATGAAATCAATAGCCTCCATCAACTATTCTAAAGAAGGTGTTGCTAACACTGAAGATATTATCAACAAACGTAGTAATGATAAGTTAAACGTTAAGCAGTTTAATGGTTTAGAGCTCGGTCGCCAGCAAGCACTTAAATGGCTACAAAAAGAACTAGCTTGATCGCTGATTGATGCGGAACATATACACTCTTTGCCACCTCGCTAACTGCTCCTGCCTTACTCTACTTCCTGCATAAATGCGGTCACAGCACCGTGCTATTGCCTCCATGGATAAGGGGCTATGATTTGTAGGGAACAAAATGACGTGCAGGATGCACTAATGCAGCGTAGACATAAAAAAGCCTCGTAAACGAGGCCTTTAAAATTCATATAATATATTACCAACGACTACTCACTGGTAGATTTTTCTATTGTAACTTCCTTGTCACCTAAGATTGAGATATTACTCAATGCCGCTGAAACAGCCAATACGATTACCGCAAAAAGTACTGTCGTCAGCTTAATTCCTCGTGAAGATGACCTGTTCATAAATGTTCCTGTGTCAGGTGTTTTTGTTGTTATTTTGACATCTGTACAAAACTCAACCAATCTATACGATTAACATTGATAATTCAACTGTTTAAAATTAATAAAACAGATAAATTATAAACAATCGACCGGTGACGTAATATTATATTAATGGTCTTTTTAGCCATTTGGTCTAACTAATACCAAAAAAAACACTTATTTGCATAATATCGTTTGCAGTTTAGTGGTGGTCTAGGTGAAAATGGTGCCACTTATACCACTCATATACTTAGTTCATTTTAAGTATAAATATAATAAAGATTTGGAGTCAATATGCCGTCTCGTCAAGAACTGGCCAATGCAATTAGAGCTTTAAGTATGGATGCCGTACAGAAAGCGAAATCCGGACACCCTGGAGCCCCAATGGGCATGGCAGATATTGCCGAAGTATTATGGCGCGATTTTCTAAAACATAATCCAACAGATCCAAATTGGACCGACCGCGATCGTTTCGTTTTGTCGAACGGTCATGGCTCAATGCTTATATATTCTTTATTACATTTAACCGGATATGAATTACCGATTGAAGAATTAAAGAATTTCCGTCAATTACATTCTAAAACACCAGGTCACCCAGAGTACGGTTACACCCCAGGTGTAGAAACGACGACAGGACCATTAGGTGCTGGTATTTCTAATGCCGTTGGTATGGCCATTGCTGAAAGAACACTTGCTGCACAATTTAACCTTCCAGGTCACGACATCGTTGATCACTTTACTTATTGTTTCTTAGGTGATGGTTGTTTGATGGAAGGTATTTCTCATGAAGTATGTTCATTAGCCGGCACTTTAGGATTAGGTAAATTAGTCGCTTTTTGGGATGACAACGGTATTTCAATTGATGGTAAAGTTGAAGGTTGGTTTACAGATGACACACCTGCTCGTTTTGAAGCTTATGGCTGGCACGTAATAAGCGTTGACGGTCACGATTCAGCGGCTATAGCGGCGGCAATTACAGCAGCTAAAGCAGTAACGGACAAACCATCAATGATTTGTTGTAAAACAATTATTGGTTTTGGTTCACCGAATAAAGAAGGCACACATGATTGTCATGGCGCACCATTAGGTGATGATGAGATTGCAGCGACACGTAAAGCGCTAAACTGGCCACATGCCCCTTTTGAAATTCCAAGCGATGTTTATGCTGAATGGGATCAAAAAGAAAAAGGCCAATCGAGCCAAGTTTCTTGGAATGACCAATTTTCAGCATACCAACAAGCTCACCCAGAACTTGCTGCCGAATACGAGCGTCGAGTTATTAAAGGTGATTTACCAAGCGACTTCGAAGAAAAAGCCAATGCCCTAGTACAAGCTTGCCAAGATAAAGGCGAAAATATTGCTTCGCGTAAAGCTTCACAAAATACTATTGAAGCTTTTGGCGCTATATTACCTGAGTTATTGGGTGGTTCTGCTGATTTAGCGGGTTCTAACTTAACATTATGGTCAGGTTCTAAAGGTATTGAAAAAGACGCTGGCGGTAACTACATTTATTACGGCGTACGTGAATTTGGTATGAGCGGCATTATGAATGGTGTTTCATTGCACGGTGGTTTCATTAATTACGGTGCAACGTTCATGATGTTTATGGAGTACGCGCGTAACGCAGTTCGTATGTCGGCTTTAATGGGTATTCAAAATATATTTGTTTACACTCACGATTCTATTGGTCAAGGTGAAGATGGTCCAACACATCAGCCAATCGAACAGTTAACGAATTTACGTACTACTCCGAATATGGATACTTGGCGCCCATGTGATGCAACAGAATCTGTTGTTGCTTGGAAATCAGCGATTGAACGTAAAAACGGCCCTACGTCATTAATATTTTCTCGCCAAGGTTTACCCGCAGTAGCGCGTAACAGTTCACAAGTAACAAACATCGCCAAAGGCGCTTATGTATTGCAAGACTGTGAGGGTACTGCTGACGTTATACTCATTGCAACGGGTTCTGAAGTATCATTAGCCCTTGATTCTGCAAAGCAATTAACCGCTGATGGTAAAAAAGTACGTGTGGTTTCTATGCCGTCAACCAATATTTTTGATGTGCAATCAAGCGAATACAAAGAATCAGTATTGCCTTCATCAGTGATAAAACGTGTCGCTATTGAAGCTGCTCACACTGATTTTTGGTACAAGTATGTTGGTTTTTCTGGCGCTGTTGTCGGTATGACAACCTTTGGTGAATCTGCACCAGGTAACGTGTTACTTGAGCATTTTGGTTTCACCGTGGCAAATGTTGTTAAGACTGTAAACCAGCTTTAATCATTAATTAAAGCCTATAAGTCAAAACCTTCAAACGAAATGTATACTCGTTTGAAGGACTTTGATTTTTATAAACACCCTAAATTAATACTATTAACCTATGCCAATAAACTTATGTCTGTAAACATTGCTATTAACGGCTTTGGCCGAATTGGTCGAAGTGTTGCTCGTGCCCTCTATGAGAATGCTGATAACCAATATTTAAAGCTTGTCGCAATTAATGAGCTTGCCGAGCCGAAAGGTATTGCGCATTTATTAAAATATGACACTACCCATGGTCGTTTCCCCTTTTCAGTTGAGTTAGCTAACAATCAGTTAGTTATCGCCGGCGATGTCATACAACTTAGCCATGAAAAATTCCTCGAATACATGCCATGGAAAAAACATAACATAGATATTGTTCTTGATTGCACCGGTAAATTTGCTAATCAACGCGATGGAAATATTCACTTGAGCCAAGGAGCCAGTAAAGTACTTTACTCTTATCCCGGTGAACAAGACGTTGATGCCACCATTATTTATGGTATTAATCATCAGCAACTCAGCGAAAAAGATAAAATAGTCTCGAACGGCTCATGCACCACGAATTGTGTTGTGCCCGTCATAAAAGTCATTGATGAAGCTTTTGGCGTTGAAAGTGGCAGTATTACCACTATTCATTCCTCTATGCATGATCAACAAGTTATCGACGCTTACCATCCAGATCTTCGCCTTAGTAGAGCAGCAAGCCAATCTATCATCCCGGTTGACACCAAACTAGCAGCAGGTATTGAAAGAATACTGCCTAAATTTGCTGGACGCTTCGAAGCGATTGCCGTGCGAGTACCAACGATCAATGTTACCGCGATGGATTTAAGCCTAACCTTGTCGACAGATGTAGATATTAACGCGATTAACCAAGCCATTATTCGTGCACAAAACAATGGTTTACAAGGAATTTTAGGCTATACAGAAGAGCCACTAGTTTCTGTAGATTTTAATCATGACCCACATTCTTGTATTGTTGACGGCAACCAAACGCGTGTTAGCCACAAGCGTTTAGTGAAAATGCTAGTCTGGTGCGATAACGAGTGGGGCTTTGCAAATCGTATGATAGATACAGCAAAAGCCATGGCAAAAGATATTCAGCTTAAAAAATAATAACAGTAAAAAACACCCATAACTTTAAAATTTATCGAATAGGAAACAGCAAATGTCAGTAATTAAAATGACCGACTTGGCGCTAGCCAATCAAAGAGTTTTGATCCGAGAAGATCTCAATGTACCTCTTAAAGACGGAAAAATAACCTCTGATGCTCGATTAAGAGCGGCTTTACCTACCCTTAAACTTGCTTTAGAAGCGGGCGCAAAAGTGATGATAATGTCTCACCTTGGTCGTCCAACTGAAGGTGAGTACAACAAAGAGTTTTCATTAAAACCTGTCGCTGACTATTTAGCTGCCGCATTAAATGTCCCTGTGCATCTAGCAAAAGATTACTTAGATGGCGTTGATGCAAAAGTAGGTGAATTAGTTGTGTTTGAAAACATTCGTTTTAATGTTGGCGAAAAAAATAATGATGATATTTTATCAAAAAAATTGGCAGCATTATGTGATGTTTTTGTCATGGATGCTTTTGGTACTGCCCACCGCGCGCAAGCTAGTACACATGGCGTAGCAAAGTTTGCACCTATTGCTTGTGCAGGTCCACTATTGTCCGGTGAATTAGCTGCACTTGGTAAAGCACTAGACAATCCTGCACGCCCATTAGTGGCAATTGTTGGTGGCTCTAAAGTTTCTACAAAATTAACCGTGTTAGAGTCGTTAGCGAAAATTGTTGACCAATTAGTGGTTGGCGGCGGCATTGCAAATACCTTTATAGCAGCAAGCGGGCATAATGTAGGTAAATCATTATACGAAGCCAATTTGCTTGATGAAGCTAACCTTTTAACACAGCAGGCAAGAGCAAATGATGGCGATATCCCGGTGCCAACAGATGTTATAACTGGTACAGAGTTCTCAGAAACGGCTGTCGCGACATTAAAGTCAGTTAACGATGTTAGCGATGAAGATATGATTTTTGATATCGGACCAGATTCAGCGCAAGCACTCGTAGAAATTATTAAAAATGCTGGCACTATTGTTTGGAATGGACCTGTTGGCGTTTTTGAATTTGATCAATTTGGTAGAGGTACAGAAACTATTGCAAAAGCAATTGCCAAAAGCTCAGCCTTTTCAATTGCTGGTGGTGGCGATACCTTAGCTGCTGTAGATAAATATAATATAGCCGATAAAATTTCCTATATTTCAACTGGTGGTGGTGCTTTTTTAGAGTTTTTAGAAGGGAAAGTGTTACCCGCTGTCGCTATCTTAGAAGAACGCGCTAAAACGTAAAACACGTTAATTAAATCATCAACGCCAAACCGCTCTTTATTTTATACAAGGCGGTTTTTTTTAGCTTTTTTTATTATTTCTAACAAACTTCATAAAAACCATCAACAGCGCTTTCATTACATTTCACTCTTTCGTTGTAAACTTACAAAACAAAAGCACAAATATTCGCTATAAATCGAGTTTAGCAAGCTTCTTGACAGTAATTATAGAACATTATTTAAAACCATAATAAATAAACAGATAAAAACCATTAATGGCATTATTTTTTCTTTTGCCATGTCAATTTCTTATCTGATATACTTACGTTACGAAAGCTTAAATTTCACAATGAAACTTGTATTTCTTGAGATTGGGCAAATAATATATGACATCTTAAACACTTAGGAGTAATTCAATGGCTTTAATTTCTATGCGCCAAATGTTAGATCACGCTGCAGAATACGGATACGGTATTCCCGCTTTTAACGTTAACAACTTAGAGCAAGTTAGAGCAATAATGATCGCTGCAGACAAAACCAATAGCCCGGTTATTTTACAAGGCTCTGCAGGTGCTCGTAAGTATGCTGGCGCTCCTTTTCTTCGTCATTTAATTCTTGCAGCAATTGAAGAATTCCCTCATATTCCCGTGGTAATGCATCAAGATCACGGCACTTCGCCAAGTGTTTGTCAGCGTTCAATTCAAATGGGGTTTTCATCAGTTATGATGGATGGTTCTTTAATGTCTGATGGTAAAACGCCTTCAAGCTATGAATACAACGTTGATGTAACACGCAGAACCGTTGAAATGGCACATGCTTGTGGTGTTTCTGTTGAAGGTGAATTAGGTTGTCTTGGTTCATTAGAGACAGGTGAAGCGGGTGAAGAAGACGGTATTGGTGCAGTAGGGATCTTAACAAAAGAACAAATGTTAACTGACCCAGAAGAAGCGGCTGACTTTGTTAAGAAAACTCAAGTTGATGCTTTAGCGATTGCTTGTGGTACTTCTCATGGTGCTTACAAATTTACGCGTCCACCAACAGGTGACATCTTAGCGATTGACCGTATTAAAGCGATACATAACCGCATCCCAAATACCCATTTAGTTATGCACGGTTCATCATCAGTGCCGCAAGAGTGGCTTGCTATTATTAATGAATATGGTGGTAATATTCCTGAAACTTATGGTGTGCCGGTAGAGCAAATTCAAGAAGGCATTAAAAATGGTGTTCGTAAAATTAATATTGATACTGATTTACGTTTAGCATCAACGGGGGCAACTCGTCGCTTCTTAGCGCACAACCCAAGCGAATTTGACCCACGTAAATTTTTAGCTGAAACCACTAAAGCCATGACTGATATTTGTATAGCTCGCTATGATTCATTTGGCGCATCGGGTAATGCAGATAAAATTAAACCCATTTCATTAGATACTATGTTTGATTTATATGATGCTGGCAAACTGAACGCTATTATAAAATAACATCCGCTAGCCATTAACATTAAGGAGCTTCGGCTCCTTTTTTTGTAATATTATTAGAAATATGTTGTCAAATTCACTATAATATTTGACTATTTTTAAAAAGAGTATAAAAAATGGACAATGTTACTAATTGGTTAGTTGAGAACCAGCCCATGTTACAAGAAAACCTAATAAAATTTATCATCGCGATTGTTATCTTTGTGATTGGTAAATTTGTCGCAAAACTGATCAGTTCTGCAACAAAAAAAATTCTTACTCACAAAAAATTTGATAATACCGTAATTTCTTTTATCGCTAGCTTAATTTATGGCTTAGTTGTGATGGTTGCCTTTATTGCTGCAATTTCTCACTTAGGTTTTAATACCACCTCATTAGTGGCAATTGTGGGTGCCGCTGGTCTTGCAATAGGCTTAGCATTACAAGGTTCATTATCAAACTTTGCCTCAGGTATTTTATTAATTTCATTAAAACCTTTTAAAGCCGGTGATTTTGTAGAAATCGCAGGTACCGCAGGTATTGTTGAAGAAGTGCATGTATTTTCAACACAGTTAAGAACCGGTGATAACAAAACAGTTATTATTCCTAATGGTGGCATTACAAATGGCACTATTACTAACTACTCAACAAAACCTACGAGAAGAATAGATTTAGTGATTGGTGTTGGTTATAGCGCAGATTTAAAACTAACAAAAAAAATATTAAAAGATGTGGTTAGTCGCCATAACTTAGTTTTAAAAGAACCTGCTATTACCATAGGTGTTAGTGAATTAGCCGATAGCTCGGTAAACTTTATTGTGCGACCATGGGTTAAAACAGCCGATTACTGGCCTGTGCATTTTGATTTATTGGAAGCAATTAAAATTGCCCTAGACGATGCTGGCATTGAAATCCCATTCCCACAACTTTCTGTACATGTTAATCAAGAGACCAAAAATGAACAATAAATTAGTAATTCTTGCCTTATGCGGCAGCTTATCACTTAATACCTTTGCCGAAGAAGTAGAAGCTCCTAAAGATCCATTAAGTATGTCGGCAGAATTAGGTGCACTGTTTAAAACGGGTGACAATAAAAGTACCGATATAAAAGCAGGCTTCGATTTAGATCATGAATTAGGCTTATGGCGGAGTACTGTTCGCTTTGACTTGCTTGCAAGTAAAGCTGAGATTGAAGATGAAGAGGGTGTTGAGCGCTCTCAAACAACAGATCAGCAATGGAAAATAGTGGGTCAAACTAACTATACCATTGGTACTAAAAAAACTAACTACGTCTACGGTAACGTATCTCACGACGATAATCGTTTTGGCGGATTTGAGACTCAAAGTTCTATCTCTGCTGGTTGGGGTCGTCGTTGGTTTGAAAGTAAAACAGGTACATTTGATGCTGATATTGGACCGGGTTACAAAAAAGACGTCGTGCGTTTAGAAGATGAAAATGGTAATGAGTATAATGAAAACAAGTCTGCTTTTATTATACAAGCTCAAGCTTTGTATACGCATAATTTAAACGAACATGTTAAATTTAAGCAGCTCTTGGTCGCTAAGTATGCGACTAAAAGTGGTGAAAATAGTAATTATCAGGCAGAAAGCTCAATAATTACTAAGCTTATTTCAACGTTACAATTAAAAGTTAGTTTTAAGATTGACTATAATACTGATGTTGAAGAAGGCAAAGAAAACACCAATACTCAAACGGCGTTAACGCTCGTTTATAGCTTCTAGTCGACCTAAAATAAAATGCTTTATTTAGCCTTCAACTCTTTTGAAGGCTAAATATATTTCCTTTTCATCACTAGTATCTCTCATCATCACCTACTTTATTACTTGTTAGAACGATCTATAAAAAAGCCCTAACATTTAAATGCTAAGGCTATTATTATTTACAGGCAATAAAAGTACTGTTTATTCCCACTCAATCGTCGCGGGTGGTTTACCTGAAATATCATAAACGACACGTGAAATACCATCAATTTCGTTAATGATCCGATTAGACACTAAACCTAGGAAATCATAAGGCAAATGTGACCAACGTGCTGTCATAAAGTCGATGGTTTCAACACAACGTAATGATACAACCCAATCATATTTACGGGCATCGCCCATAACACCTACTGATTTTACGGGTAAAAATACGGTAAACGCTTGGCTTACTTTGGTGTATAAATCATGCTTGTGTAATTCTTCAATGAAAATAGCATCGGCACGACGTAATAAATCAGCATATTCTTTTTTAACTTCACCTAAAATACGTACACCCAACCCAGGGCCAGGAAACGGATGACGGTAAAGCATATCGTACGGTAAGCCAAGCTCTAAACCTATTTTACGTACTTCATCTTTAAATAACTCACGTAATGGTTCAACTAAGCCTAGTTTCATGTAATCAGGTAAGCCGCCAACATTATGATGTGATTTAATAACATGCGCCTTACCGGTCGCTGAGGCCGCAGATTCAATGACGTCAGGATAAATAGTGCCCTGTGCTAACCATTTGGCATTATCTAACTTATTCGACTCTTCTTCGAAAACATCAATAAAAACATTACCAATAATTTTACGTTTTGCTTCTGGCTCACTTTCACCCGCTAAGCGGTCTAAAAATCTATCTTCAGCTTCAATTTTTATAATATTTAAACCAAAGTGATCGCCAAACATATCCATGACTTGCTGGCCTTCATCTAAACGAAGTAAACCATTATCAACAAATACACAGGTCAATTTATCACCAATCGCTCGATGTAATAACATAGCAACGACTGATGAATCAACACCGCCTGAAAGACCTAAGATAACTTCGTCGTCACCGACTTGAGCTTTCATTTTTGCAATAGCATCATCAATGATTGATGATGAAGTCCATAGTTTTTCACACTGACAAATTTCAACAACAAAGTTTTCTAAAATGCGTAAACCTTGTTTAGTGTGGGTCACTTCAGGGTGAAACTGCACACCATAGAATTGCTTATCTTCGTTTGCCATTGCTGCATAAGCACAACTTGCTGTTTGTGCAACAGTAACAAAGCCTGTTGGTATAGCTGACACTTTGTCGCCGTGGCTCATCCAAACATCAAGTAAAGCATTACCGTTAGTACCAATACTGTCTTCAACATTGTTGAATAACGCAGATTTAGCAATAAGTTCAACCGCGGCATAACCAAACTCTTTGTGCGTTGAACTTTCAACACCACCGCCAAGTTGTTCAGCCATTGTTTGCATGCCATAGCAAATACCTAAAACAGGAACGCCAGCGTTATAAACATATTCAGGTGCTCGAGGTGAATTTTCTGCAGTGACTGACTCAGGGCCGCCAGCTAGAATGATACCTGTTGGGTTAAAACCTTTAATTTGCTCTTCGGTTACATCCCAAGACCAAAGTTCACAATAAACACCTATTTCACGTACGCGACGAGCAATTAGCTGAGTATATTGTGAACCAAAATCTAAAATTAGTATTCGGTGATCATGAATGTCTTTACTCATGTTGTTTTCCTACTTTAAACGCTCGTTATGTCTAAACTTTATACTGCGTTGTTTTCGTAATGAAACAAAATCATTTATAAAACCTTATTTATAATAAGATAAGTCATTTGTTTAATTACTCAACAGCCTTGCCTAAAGCTCATTCATTTAGAGCGGATTTATAAAATGAACAGGCTGAGTTATTTATTGATAACTCAGCCCGTAGAATCTTTTGTTTTCCAGTTACCTAAAAGTAACTAAGAATATTTGCATAGCATCAAGTTGAGAATATTTTAGCTCTAGTTCAAGGCGCTAGCGCGGAGTTGACGATAGTCAATCAGCACTTGCAACGCAGGAATCGAGCTTAAATAACTCAACCGATATTTCTACCCCATACGATAGTTTGGTGCTTCTTTGGTGATGGTTACGTCATGAACATGCGACTCACCCATACCTGCCGAGGTAATTTTCATAAACTCAGGCTTAGTTCGCATGGTCTCAATATCTTTACAGCCTGTTAAACCCATTGATGAGCGTAATCCGCCCATCTGCTGGTGGATAATTGCAGAAACAGGTCCTTTGTAAGCAACACGACCTTCAATACCTTCTGGTACCAACTTGTCAGCTTCGCCATCAGATTTTTGAAAATAACGATCACTTGAACCTTCTTTCTGGCTCATTGCGCCTAAAGAGCCCATACCGCGATATGATTTATAATAGCGACCTTGATAAAGTTCTACTTCGCCAGGTGCTTCTTCGGTTCCAGCAAACATACTACCAACCATCACACAATGCGCGCCAGCAACCAGTGCTTTAGCAATATCGCCAGAGAATCGAATACCACCATCGGCAATAACAGGAATACCCGTGCCTTTAAGCGCTTCTACTGCATTTGAGATAGCCGTTAATTGTGGTACTCCAACGCCAGTTACAATACGCGTAGTACATATTGAACCTGGGCCGATACCCACTTTAACCGCATCTACGCCAACATCGGCTAATGCTTTTGCACCAGCTCCTGTCGCCACATTGCCAGCAACAATTTCTAAGTCAGGATATTTTTGACGGGTTTCTTTTACTCGATCAAGAACACCTTGCGAATGACCATGTGAAGTATCAATTAATAAGACGTCAACACCTGCGGCAACTAACGCGTCAATACGTTCATCGGTACCCGCGCCGACACCTACAGCCGCGCCCACTCGTAAACGACCTAATTGATCTTTACAAGCGTTAGGTTTGCTTTCAGCTTTTTGATAATCTTTAGCGGTGATCAAACCCACTAATTTAAAGGCATCATCAACCACTAAAATTTTCTCAATACGGTTACTGTGCATTAAGCCAAGTATTTCTTCACGCGCGGCACCTTCTTTAACCGTGACTAATTTTTCTTTAGTCGTCATTAACGCCGAGACAGGCTTAGTGAGGTCTGTTTCAAAGCGTAAATCACGGCCAGTAATTATACCGGTAAGATTGCCATTTTCATCAACAACAGGAAATCCTGAAAAGCCAAGATCATCAGCTTTATGCATGACTTCTTCAATAGTAAAGTTAGCATTTACGGTCACAGGATCGGAAACAATACCACTTTCGTATTTTTTAACTTTTAATACGTTAGCCGCTTGCTCAGCGATGGTCATGTTTTTATGAATAAAACCTAAACCACCTTCTTGCGCTAGTGTAATAGCTAAAGGTGCTTCAGTAACTGTATCCATAGATGCAGATACCATAGGTATATTTAAATTAATTTTACGGGTTAATTTAGTTTTTAAATCGGCCGTATGTGGGAGTACTTCTGAATGAGCAGGTACAAGTAATACATCATCAAAAGTTAGTGCTTCTTGGGCAATTCTTAGCATCGCAACATCTCTCTAAAAAGGTTGGTTAGGGAGTGAATATTGCGGCAGAATTTTAACCGTTTTGTGGTTTAAGAACAACTTAAATTTAACGATAAACTAAAATAATTATCCCTGGAGAGTTTTAAGAAATATATAATTTACTGGTTCCACTTTAATAGGTAGGATCCAAGGGGAATTATAAACGTCTTTAGGCAAGATATTGATTGAAAATAATAGTTATTCTATTATTGAAATCAATAACGTAAAATAAAGTGCTTATAAACACTCTTTCGGGGAATCGAAATAAATATTACACGTTGTTACATTTTATTTAAGGGAATAACCTTTAACATAAATATGTGCTTAGATTATGATTCGCTTTGGTTTGCTAAAGCAAGCAAATTTAAGCAGAGCGTATATATCGACTCAAATCGCCTTAACATTAGATAAAGTAAGTATTTTATGGCTACGCAGCACATTTTACAGATAAGTGAACTGACAAGAAAAGTTAAGTTCATACTAGAAAGTGAACTTAATACCGTATGGTTGTGTGGTGAAATCTCAAATTTCATTGCTGCTAGCTCGGGTCATTGGTATTTGTCACTCAAAGACAGTAAATCGCAAGTGCGTTGTGCAATGTTTAAAGGCAACAATCGACGAGTAAGGTTAGCGAGTGGTTCAACGCCTCGTAATGGCCAACAGGTGTTAGTACGCGCCAAGGTTTCTTTGTATGAGCCACGAGGTGATTTTCAATTAATTATTGAAATGATGGAAGATGCGGGTGAAGGTTTATTGCGACAACAATTTGAGCAATTAAAGAGTAAGCTCAATGCACAAGGTTTATTTGCACAGCAGTTCAAGCAAGCCATTCCTAAAAATATTAACACGGTTGGCATAGTTACCTCGCCAACGGGTGCTGCAGTTAAAGATATAATCTCTGTTTTGCAAAGACGTAATCCAGCAATTACTATCGTTATATACCCTGCGCTTGTGCAAGGTGAGCATGCTAAGAATGACATTGTTCATGCCATCGATATCGCTAATCAACGTGAAGAATGCCAAGTATTGATTGTTGGTCGTGGAGGAGGCTCTCTAGAAGACTTATGGAGCTTTAATGAAGAAGACGTAGTCAATGCTATTTTTCATAGTCGCATTCCAATTATCAGCGCTGTTGGTCATGAGATAGACACAACATTAAGTGATCTCGTTGCTGATTTAAGAGCGCCAACACCTTCAGCAGCGGCAGAACTGGTTTCACAAGACAATAGTGAATTACAAAATCGCCTACAAGAATTATCAAAGCGGGCTCAACAGTTATTTACTCAAAAAGTAAAAGAAGAAAACTCATACCTGAAAAACCTTAATCATCGCTTAACGCAAGTTCAACCAGAAAGGAAGCTTCAGCAGCATCAACAAAAATCAGATGAATTGAATATTCGTTTAGATAAAGCAATCAAGCGTGAATTGGTCCGTTTCAAACAAAAACCCGAAAAGTTAGTCCGCGATTTACAACACGTAGATCCAACCAAAGTGATCAATCAACATCAAAGTACCTTGCGCCACTTAGATGACAGATTACAACGGGCATTAGACGTTAGCGTAAAAAATAAATCGGAGCACTTTGTTAGCATTATTGAGCAACTCCATATTGTCAGTCCACTCGCGACTATTGCCCGTGGTTATAGTGTCAGTCGAAATAGTCATCAGCAAATTGTTCGCACAAAAGATCAAGTGAATATTGGTGATGAAATATCTATTCAAGTCATTGATGGTCGTATTTTAAGCCAAGTTATTGATAAAATTTAATTTTCAGCAATAACGGCATGCTGAAGTAATTTTATCACTGATGCTTTACTTTTTTCTTCAAACTTTAAACCGATACAAAGGCCATTAGCTTGTGATTTGTAGCTACAGGTTTCTGCAGAAAACTTTAAGTTTCCTAATCCTTGAAAGTCTTCAACAATTAATTCAACAGATTTATCTTTTTCCATCACTAACGACTCACCGTTAGTGATCAATACTTGGCAGCCGTTAACAGAAATATCTATAATGGTCGCTTGCCAATATTCTTTAGCAATATTTATCTTAGCAACAATATCGGTATCAATACGCATCGCTGAACGTAAGCTTTGTAAGCTAACAGACCGTGGAAAATCAAGGACAATTAATCTTGAGGGTATTTGTAAGGTTTGTTTAACATTACTGATAAAAGCAACCACCGCGCCCTCATGCCCTTCAATTAAGCCTCGCACCGTAATACTAGCACCTTGGGTAATATATTGAGAAAAATTCCCTAATTTATTTGCATCAGGAAATTGCACTAATACGTAATATTTGGGGAGGTAACCAATGAAGGTGCTACGAAACTTTGCTTTTTGCCCAGCTGGTGTGGCTATATCGATAGTAATCGTTGAACCTGACTGCAATAAGCCAAGGTTTCTGTCTAAGCGGTTAACCAACGCAATTTTTTTAGGAGTGGCTGCCATAATGTTAACATTTAAGAATAAGTTTTTTAAATGTAGCACTTAGCAAAAAGCCAATCAAATGATTGGCTTCAGTAATGCTAAATTATTATCAAAAACGTCAGCTTTTAGTCTTTTTTATAACCTTCAGTGGCTCTGGCCATTTTCTTTTGCTCGGTATAAGTTAACTTTTTCTTACCAGCAAACGGGTTACTTGTTTCTCTAAACTCAATTCTAATCGGTGTACCCATTATTTTTAATGATTTACGGTAATAATTCATTAAATAGCGTTTATATGAAACAGGAAGCTTTTTGGCTAAATTACCATGAATAACAATGATAGGCGGATTATATCCACCGGCATGTGCATATTTAAGCTTAATACGGCGCCCTTGACTCATCGGTGGTTGATGATCAAACGTGGCCATATCTAATATTTTGGTAACCATTGAGGTAGATATACGTTTAGTTGCAGAAATGAAAGCTTCTTCAACCGACTCATATAAATGGCCAACACCGGTACCGTGTAAAGCAGAGATAAAGTGGATACGTGCAAAATCAATAAACCCTAAACGACGATCTAGTTCAGTTTTAATACGATCTTTAACATGCTCTTCTAACCCATCCCATTTATTAACCGCAAGTACCAAAGAACGACCTGCTTCTAGAATAAAGCCCAGTAAACTTAAATCTTGATCGGTAATACCTTCACGAGCATCAATAATTAACAAACAAACATTGGCATCTTCTATGGCACGTAGTGTTTTAATAACAGAATACTTTTCTACGACATCAGTAACGTTTTTACGTCGACGAATACCTGCAGTATCGATTAATGTATATTCACGGCCATCATGTTCCATCGGGATGTAAACACTATCGCGAGTGGTACCTGGCGCATCAAAAACAACAACGCGGTCTTCACCTAATATACGGTTAGTCAGTGTTGACTTACCCACATTAGGTTTACCAATGATGGCAAGTTTGATTTTATCATTTTCAAATGGAGCTTCGGCAATTTTTTCTTCATCAGTTTTAGCTGAGAATTCTTGTGCACCATCAAACTCATCATTTTCACGGGCTTCACCAAGTGCTTCTATATGAGGTGTTAATGCCAGTGTTAATAACTGTGTAACACCACGACCATGCGCGGCGGCAATTTTATGAACGGTATCACCCAGTGATAATTCATAAAACTCAGCTACGGCAGAATCAGCATCAATACCATCAACTTTATTCGCAACCAAAAATATTTTCTTATTTTGTTTACGAAGGTAGTCAGCTATACCGATATCCGCTGATGTTAGACCATCTCGAGCATCAACCATAAATAAAACAGCATCAGCTTCTGCTATCGCCATTAATGACTGTTCGGCCATTAATGCGTCAATACCTTGTTCATTACCATTAATACCGCCGGTATCAATAACAATAAAGGGGTGATCTTCTACTTTCGCTTGGCCATATTGACGGTCACGCGTTAAGCCAGGATAATCTGCTACGAGAGCATCCCGGCTTCGGGTTAATCGGTTAAATAACGTCGATTTGCCAACATTAGGACGTCCGACAAGTGCAACAACTGGAAGCATGTTTACCTCTATAAATTCATTTGTAGAGTAAACAACGTCATGCAAAATGCAAAACTTTTACTCTATTTAATAACAAACAACGGCTCCAATGCATTCTGCAATGGAGCCGTTTAATTCTAGCTGATAAAAAGACTTATGGAATTTTTATCGCTTGCAAATCACCATTACGTGATTGTGCATAAATAATATTTTCGTGTACAGTGGGTGCTATATTTAAACCGCTGCTGTCAACTTCGTGACGTGCAACGATGTCACCTGTTGTTTGGTCGATAAAGTGAAGATAGCCTTCAAAGTCGCCAACAACAATATAATCACCAATAGTAGCAGGACCGGTAACACCACGATTAGTCAGTGCAAGTTGGCTCCACTTTTCAAAACCGTTTAAGCGGTCAACCGCATAAACATGCCCTTTAATATCAGTTAAAAATAGGTTGTTACCACTAATAGCCATATCATGATATGACGAATACTGGCGTTCCCAAATCATCCGGCCGGTACGTAAATCTATAGCGGTCAGATTACCTTTAACTGAAATACTATAAACTTTATCGCCATAAATGAGTGGCGCAGAGTCAACATCAATGACTCGTTCTAATTGTGTAGAACCACCGGCTTCACCAACTTCTACTGTCCAACCTTGCTGACCAGTTTCAAGAATATAGACGCTCATGGTTCCATTCGCTGAACCAACCATCACACCACCAGAAGAAATCGCTGGCGAACTAACGCCACGCAACGTTAATGCTGGTACTTCTTGTTCGATTTGCCATTCATCTTGACCGTTCGAAGCGTTAAAAGCCTTGATGACACCTGAGGCAGTATTGACAACTAAAATACCCGCATCAATGGCGGGAGCGGCAATAACTTCACCTTTTACTTTTCCTTGCCAATCAAGCTTACCCGTATCAGCATCTAATGCGAATACTTCGCCATTCTCACTGCCAATAAAGACTTTTTGAATACCTAAAATCGGGCCACCGTTTAATAAAGCAGATCGTCGACGTTCAAAAAAGCCGCGTTTGCCTTTTATATCACTTAAATCTGTTGACCAAACTTCTTCACCATTAGCTAGTTCTAAAGCAACAACATCACCATAACGACTAGCACTGTAAAGTTTGCCGTAAGCAACATTGGGTTTAATACGCGAAAAATAATCGCTAACACCATTACCGACACTGGATTCCCAGAGCACATCAGCATCAAAAGCTTGTTTGATTTCTGTTAATTCAGCAACCTTGGTCGCTTCATCTTCTTCGTCAGTTGAAGAACAAGCTACAAGCCCTAAGGACACTAGCGCTATTACTAATAACTTTTTATTAAAGCGTAATTTTTTTAACATATGAATGATTAGCCTCTTTATTTAGCAATCGATGATAATTGGGCTAAATCATTTAATTTCATTTGTAAGGCACCATTATTTGTTTGACCTTCAACATCAAGTGCTGCTTGATAAGCATTACGAGCAAGTTCTACTTTACCTTGCTTTAAATAGGCATCGCCTTTAGTTTCTTCAATCGCACTTTTAAATGACTCTGGCATTGTAACCGATAGGGTTGCCAATGCTTCAGTGTATTGTTCAAGTTGAATTTGCACACGCGCTAACCGAACACTTGCGATAGCTTTAATACCTTGATTGGTAGAGCTTTCAATAGCACTTGCCAAGTGAATAGCAACTTGTGGCCAATCTTTATGCGTAGCCGTTTCTTTTGCTAGCGCAAGCGATGTTAATGAAGCGTAGCTAGAGTCTTTATTTTCAGTAATAAATTTACTGGCATTTGCTGAAAAAAGCTTTCCGTCTACACCTGCACTTTCCATGACTGTTTGGTAAGCATCAGACGTTAAAACTTCATTCTCAAGTTGAGTATCTTTATATACGTTAAAGCCAATAAAACCAGCAAAACCTAAAACTAAACCGGCAATAACTGCAGTACCATTTTCTTTCCAAAAACCTTTGATGGCTTCGACTTGTTGTTCTTCTGTTTGATAAACGTCCACTACTTCACCTTAAATTAAACTGTTTAATAAAGCTGGCACTTGTTCAAGCGACACCTTCTGTTGTTCTTGTTGTCCACGCAAATATTTTATCGTCACACTTTGCTCAGCAAGTTCATCTTCACCGATGATAATTGCTACTTGCGCACTCGATTTATCTGCCCGTTTCATTTGTTTTTTCATATTACCACCACCGCAGTGGTTTTGTATGCGAATATCTTTAACTTGGTCACGCCATTGTTCACTGAGTAGTGCTGCTTGAATATCAACCCCCTCACCTAAACCAATAACATAAACATCAACTTGTGCACGAATATTGTTAGCTTTTTCTAAACTCGTTAACATGAGTACCAAGCGTTCAATACCTAAGGCAAAACCAAATGCTGGTGTTGCTTTACCACCAAGTTGTTCGACTAATCCATCATAACGACCACCCGCACAAATAGTACCCTGTGCGCCTAAACTGTCAGTCACCCATTCAAATACCGTACGATTGTAATAATCTAAGCCGCGAACTAAGCGGTCATTAATCACATACTTAATGCCCGCGGCATCTAAACGCTGACAAACACTGGCAAAGTGAGCTTTAGATTCATCATCAAAATAATCACTTAATTTTGGTGCGCCCACTAAAGCCGTTTGTACATCTTTATTTTTACTGTCTAAAACGCGTAATGGATTGGTATGCATTCTGCGCTTAGAGTCTTCATCAAGTTGCTCTTCTCTTTCCGTTAAGAAAACAACTAAAGCATCGCGATAATTTGCACGCTCTTCATTTGAACCTAACGAGTTTAGCTCTAGTGTGACAAACTCATTGATGCCAAGTTCCCGCCAAAGACGAGAAGTTAGCATAATAATTTCTGCGTCTATGTCAGGTGTTCCAATTCCAAAGGCTTCTAAGCCGAATTGGTGGAACTGACGATAACGACCTTTTTGTGGGCGTTCATGCCTAAACATTGGCCCCATATACCATAAACGTTGTTCTTGGTTATATAATAAACCATGCTGATTGCCTGCACGCACACAAGATGCTGTGCCTTCTGGTCGCAGTGTTAAGCTATCACCGTTACGGTCATCGAAAGTGTACATCTCTTTTTCAACGATATCAGTAACTTCACCAATAGAACGTTTAAAAAGTCCAGTAGACTCAACAATTGGCATACGGATTTCAGCAAAACCATAGCTACTAGCAACTCGGCGTAAAACTGATTCAACCATTTGCCAAATAGGCGTTTCAGTGGGTAAACAGTCGTTCATCCCTCTGACGGCTTGTAATGTTTTGCTCAAAGTAAGGCTCTCTTTCATCTATTGTATAAAATAGATATTTATATAAAACGGGAAAAATTAAGTGCAGCGCGCATTATAGGCAGTTTGAGAGGAAACGTAAATAGTACAGCTGTGATACCTCAAAATGCAGGTTTTAACTGCACGGTCACCGGTATAACGTTTCGCTCTTTTTAAAGCTATTTTATTACTCTATTTCTTTAAACTTTATTTTGTAAGCCGCATCAAGAAGCTTCGCTTTAGCACGAATTCGCTCTTCGAGCTGGTCTACTAAGTTATTATTATCAAAACGGTCTTTTTGACGGATGCCATCTAAATAATAACCACTTTTTCGGCTACTACCCGTTAAGCCCAAATCAGAAATAATTGCTTCACCAGGACCGTTAACAATACAACCAATAATAGAAACATCCATTGGCGTTAATATATCTTCAATACGTTGTTCTAATGCATTAACGGTGGCGATAACATCAAACTCTTGGCGAGAACAGCTTGGGCAAGCAATAAGATTGATACCTCGACTACGTAATTTTAGTGATTTTAAAATATCAAAACCGACTTTAATTTCTTCAATGGGATCGGCTGCCAAAGAAATGCGTAACGTGTCGCCAATTCCTTCAGCTAATAACAAGCCTAAGCCTACTGAAGATTTTACTGAGCCAGAGCGCAAGCCACCTGCTTCGGTAATACCAAGATGAAGTGGGTTATCAATCTGTTTTGCTAATAAACGGTAAGATTCGACTGCAAGAAATACATCTGAGGCTTTAACACTGACCTTAAACTGGTTAAAATTAAGCCTATCTAGAATATCAACATGACGCATGGCCGATTCAAAAAGTGCTTCTGGCGTTGGTTCAGTATATTTTTCTTGGATATCCTTTTCTAATGAACCGCCATTTACACCAATACGAATAGGAATATTTAAGTCCCGTGCACATTCAACAACACTACGCACTCGGTCTTCGCGGCCGATATTACCAGGATTAATACGTAAACAATCTGCGCCATATTCAGCAACTTTTAAGGCAATTCGATAATCAAAATGGATATCAGCAACCAGTGGAACTTTCACTAGTTTTTTAATTTCGCGAAAGGCTTCTGCTGCATCCATCGTCGGTACGCTCACCCGAACAATATCAGCCCCCACACCTTCTAATGCTTTAATTTGTGCAACGGTGGCTGCCACATCAGTCGTCAACGTATTGGTCATTGACTGCACAGTTATAGGTGCGTCGCCACCAACAGGAACATTACCCACCATTATTTGACGAGATTTACGGCGGATGATTGGAGATTCTTTAAACATAATAATTCACAACTTTGGTGGTTTGTCACTTAAGCGTAACAAACGTTATTTATACAAAATGCTAATGACTAATTGGTAACAGGCAAAGTAAATTTAGCGATATTACCACTGTTAAACTGATTCATATCAATGACTTCATCGGCAAAATTTATTGCCACTAATTCAGGTCTTCCTAGGGTAACATCAAAAGGTACTTGCCCAGATATTGTCATAACGTAACCCAATTTTTTCACACCCCAAGCAATGCGCTCACCCGTTGAATCTGAAATATTTACCCAACAGTCACCAGAAAAAGTAAAGGTGACTTCAGTTAAAGCCACTTCAGTCAATTCTTCCTCTACTATTGGGCTATTTTCAAGTGCAATGATGTCGATTTCACTCACTTGACTATTATCTACATTAACCGCTGTGGGTGCAATATCACTACTTTGCTGTTCTAACGCTGCAGTAGTAGTAGCTAAAGGTGCCTCAGCAATGGTTTTAATCACGTTTTCGATGTTAACCGTCGAGAGATCACTCGCTTGATTTTCGTTAACACCGTCAGCACTTTGGGTATTTATCTCAATATCTTCAGCAAGCGTCTGAGCTTGTTCTGTATTATTTTGCAACCACCACATCATAGTAGAACCAATAAGAATGGCTAAAATGATATAGCTTATCCACATAATACGATTGCTTTCCGCTAATTTTTCCGTGCCTTTAGAAAAACTTTGTAGCTTAGAGACTTGTGCTTTAGTTATATTTAATTGTTCATAGCTTACCAATACATCATCTTGAGAAACATTCACTAATTTTGCATAGCTACGTAAATAGCCGCGATTATAAGTTTCTGGCAAATTGCTATTAAACAGCTCACTTTCTATCTCATTAACTAAAGTAAGACGAAAATTGAGTTTACTCGCGACCTCTTGCTGAGTTAAGCGTGCTTTTTTTCTTGCATCACTAAGGATTTGTCCCGGCCCAATGATTTTACTATTGTCAGAAAGGTCGTCTTCGGAACTATTATGCAACGGTTCTGGTTCTGATGATGCAGTAGCTTGTGCCTTATTGATATTATTAGGCTTTTCAATATGGGTCATTGAGTTTTCTCTTGTTCAACTTTATTAGTAACATTATTGGTTGGCATAGTATCAGTATGCTCTGCTAAATAAACATAGAGCGTTTGGCCTAGCTTTAAAATATCGCTACGAGTAATATTATTCCAGCGCTCTAGCGTCTTCATATGAATATTGTATTGTTTTGATAGGCTAAATAAACTATCGCCTTTGACAATGATATGTGTTTTTTCCTCAAGGTTAGCCTTCAACTGTTCTTGGGTATCCTTGATACTCATCGCCTGTGCGTCAGTACTTTTAACAACTGTTGATTTTTTAGCCTGTTGTTTTAGCCGTTTTTTTTGGGACTTATTCGGTGTCAAAACAACGACACGTTTTGGTGGTAAAGTGTCACTAGTCGTTAAAATCGATGCTTGATAAATCTTTGCTAAGTCATCCGCTTCAGTATGATCAAGCGCATTTAGAATATATTGCTTAGCTTGGTAAGACGTTGGGAACATTTTTACCAACATACTGGCATAATTTTTAGCTGTACGATAATTGCGCTGCTTTTCAAAAACCTTATAAGCCAATGAAAGCGCTTCAGGACTAAAGCGACGAGTTGCTTTTTCATAACGTTTCAAATAACGTTGCGCGGCTTTATAATCCCCAATAGCGTACTGTAAGCGGACCATTTGTAATAAAGCTGATGCACGATTAGGACTATGCCGAATAGATTTTGTAAAGTATTTTTCAGCCTTAACAAATTCACCAGCTTTTAGTTGACAAAGCGCCAGGTTTTCGTAACTTTGTGAGACCATCAAGTACGTTGGGATTGCTATCGCTTTTAAAGTGTATTTTTCAGCGTCGGCATACTTTTCATGTCGACAAAGAAAAACCCCATAATTATTTAAGGTATCTGGATTTTTTTCATCGATTGATAACGCTTGTTCATAAGCATTGGTAGCAAGCTGTGATTCGCCAACCACATCATAATAATGAGCAAACGCCGTATAAACTTGGGATAAGTTTGGTGAAAAGCGCTTTGCTTTTTCCAAGTTTAACTTCGCTTGGCTAGTATTTCCCATCTTTAAATAGCCAAGACCTAATGAAATTCGAGTCATCGCCCTTTCATTATTACTTGAATCACTTTCTACTACAGGTATTGTACTGTCGTTCTCATAATTTTGTGTTACACACCCAGAAAGGACAATTAACAAAGCGATAACGCTCGTTATAAATAACCGCGGCAGAAATTTAATCATATGGCAGAATGTCACTTATCGTAATGTAATAATTACAGATTATACCTATACCCGATCTACTTCAAGATGCTTATTGAACTAGTATGATGTCGAACGGGTATAAATAGCTCGAGAATAAAGTGTTAGACCAGTTTAACTGAAATCTCTTGGGCTTTAGACTCGTCTTTATTTGAAGAGTTCATTGCTGTTCGCTTTGTTCTATCAAAAACATCACCGGCTAGTTGGCCACAAGCCGCATCAATATCATCACCACGGGTACGGCGAGTAATTACGGTTAAACCATATGACTGCAATACTTTATCAAAACGGTCAATACGTGAATTACTTGAACGTTTATAAGGCGAGCCAGGGTAAGGGTTAAACGGGATAAGATTGATTTTACTTGGTAAATCTTTCAAAGCGATAGCAAGTTCATGTGCTTGGTCAGTACTGTCATTAACATGGTCTAACATCACATATTCAATCGTTGCCTGCTTATTCGCTTTTGAACCATCAATATAACGTCCAGCTGCCGCAATAAACTCTTCTAAAGGATACTTTTTGTTTATCGGGACCAATACATCACGAAGCTCGTTGTTACCCGCGTGAATTGAAATGGCTAATGCACAATCTATTTTTTCTTTTAACATATCAAGTGCCGGTACTACACCAGAAGTGCTCACTGTTACTCGACGTTTTGAGAGGCCGTAGCCTAAATCATTTAACATAGTATCAAGCGCTGGAATTAAATTTTTCATATTTAAAAGCGGTTCGCCCATCCCCATCATAACAATATTTGTAATGGGACGTTTTCCAGCGATACGTGTCGCGCCAATATCATTAGCAACACGCCATACTTGACCGATAATTTCGCTCATAGACAAATTGCGATTAAAGCCTTGTTGCGCCGTGGCACAAAAGGTACATTCAAGTGCACAACCGACTTGCGAGGATACACATAATGTTGCGCGATCGTTTTCAGGGATCCACACTGTTTCGACTTCTTGACCACCTTCGAGGCGTAAAGAGTATTTTATCGTGCCGTCGGTTGATACTTGCTTTTCAGATATTTCTGGTGCACTAATTTCTGTTTCACGTTGTAATTTTTCACGTAATTTTTTGTTCAAATTAGTCATTAATTCAAAATCAGAGTAACCAAAATGATATATCCATTTCATCATTTGATCGGCACGAAACGGCTTTTCGCCAATTGAAGCAAAGTATTCACGCATCCCTTGATGATCCAAGTTTAATAGATTTACTTTCTTCTTTACCGCAGATACGGTCGGGCTTACAACTTCAGTCACTTCACTCATGATTCACTACTTCTCAAACAACAAAATTACAAAAAACAATTGTACAACTTTCATACAAAGCATAACAGTTTACAGATAAAATTATATCAAACCTTAACGTTTTTAATTAAATTTCTCTTTAGGTAAAACAGAGGGTTAGTAAATTAAAAAGCTTAAGGTTTATTATAACTCTAAAAATAACAAAAGGATTTTACTGGAAACAGTAAAACCCTTTCATATTTCGATTTCTACTTTAATCACAGCAAATTAAGTGAATTCAAGGAGAATGCACGGAGCTTACGTTAGTAAATGAGTACATTCGACGAAGAATTCGCAAAATTTGTGAAGATTAAAATCAGATTAACGGGTGCGTGGGCAAATTTCGTCGTCTGAGAAGAAGTAAGCAATTTCACGTGCAGCAGATTCTAAAGCGTCAGAACCGTGGGCAGCATTTTCGTCGATGCTATCAGCAAGATCAGCACGGATAGTACCAGCAAGTGCTTCAGCTGGGTTAGTAGCACCCATGATTTCACGGTTTTTAAGAACAGCGTTTTCGCCTTCTAAAACTTGAACCATAACTGGACCAGAAGTCATGAATGAAACCAAAGCACCAAAGAAAGGACGTTCGCTATGTTCAGCGTAAAAGCCTTCAGCTTTTTCTTGGCTTAAGTGAATCATTTTAGAAGCAACAATTTTTAAACCAGCAGTTTCAAAACGGTTATAAATTTGACCAATGAAGTTTTTAGCAACTGCGTCTGGTTTTACGATAGAAAAAGTACGTTCGATAGCCATGATAAGCCCTTATATATTTTAAATAAAATAGGTGTATAAATTTTGGCGCGATTATAGACGAATTTGAACAAAAAAACTAATATTATTCACTAAGTACTCTTTTTGATTTTAATGTCTTAACCCAGCCTCTAATCTTTCTAGAGATATGGGTAACGTAAGTTGCTTTTTACTTTCTAGAGCAAAAGCGATCTTACTCACCTTAGGATTTTTCATCTCATTGAGTAAAACATCATCGATTTTGAGAATAATTTAAGGTGTAAAATAAGCATACATAAAAAAACTGACATTGAGTCAGTTTTTAATATGAGTAACAAAACAATAACTACGCACTGCTTCGACGATACTGTCGATATTCTGGTTGCCAAAAGTTTTGTTCTATTTTTACGAGTAAGCTTTCATCATCGATGCGTAAAGCTAAGTTTTGATCAAAAGCTACTTTCGCGACAGCAAAGGCTATTTTTCGACTTAAACTGGCAATTTCAGTGAGTGGAGGTAAGAGTTCACCCAACCCGGTGTTGGCTAATGGTGAAGCTTCAGCAAGGGTTTCGCTGGCAACCATTAGCATTTCATCAGTAACACGGTTAATATTGGCTGAAACGATGCCCAAACCTAAACCAGGAAAAATATAACTATTATTACACTGCACGATAGGAAAAGTTTTACCTTGATATTCAACGGGTTTAAATGGACTGCCCGTTGCAACAATAACCTCACCTTGAGTCCAATTAATGACTTGTGTTGGCGTAGCTTCTACTTGTTTAATAGGATTACTAAGCGGGAAAATAATTGGCATTGGGCAGTGTGATTTCATTGCTTTAATCACTGGTTCAGTAAATAAACCGGGTACACCTGACACGCCGATTAAAATATCTGGCTGAGCATTATTCATCACTTCTAATAATGTCGCGTATCGCCCTAAAACAGCCCACGTGGAAATTGTATGAGGTGATTGCACCAGTTTTTGCTGAAAGTCTCGTAAATCAGCCATACCATCGGTTAATAAACCAAAACGGTCGACCATGAAAATTTGACTGCGTGCCTGTTTTGCAGAAATACCTTCACTGACCATTTGCGCAATAATTTGTTCAGCAATACCGCAACCGGCAGAGCCACTGCCAACAAAGACAACTTTTTGCTGTGATAATGTGGTTTCTTTAGCAAGCTTACGCCCTTTAATCCGACATGCTGCTAGTAAAGTGCCGACAGTCACTGAGGCGGTTCCTTGAATATCATCATTGAAACAACAAATTTCATCACGATACTTATTAAGTAGTGGTGTAGCATTGGGTTGAGCAAAATCTTCAAATTGTAATAATACATGTGGCCAACGACGTTTCACTGCTTGAATAAACATGTCAACAAACTCGTTGTATTCTTCTTGATTAATACGTTTATGACGACGCCCCATATACATAGGGTCATTCAATAATTTTTCGTTATTGGTACCAACATCGAGCATTACCGGCAAAGTATACGCGGGGCTAATGCCGCCACAAGCGGTATAAAGTGAAAGCTTGCCTATCGGAATACCCATTCCACCTATGCCTTGATCACCCAAACCAAGAATACGCTCACCATCGGTAACAACAATGACTTTTATTTTATTTTTTGTCGCATTGCGAAGAATATCATCCATGTAATGTCTATCTTCATAAGAAATAAATAATCCACGCGAGCTACGATAAATATCTGAAAATTGCTCACACGCATCACCTACTGTCGGCGTATAAATAATCGGCATCATCTCAGCTAAGTGCGCCTGAACGAGTCTGAAAAATAAAGTTTCGTTATTATCATGAATGGTACGTAAATAAATATGCTTATTTAAGTTGGTTCGAAACTTATTATATTGCATAAAAGCACGTTCAACTTGCTCGTCTATTGTTTCATAACGGGGTGGCAATAAGCCCATTAAGTTAAAATTAGTGCGCTCCTCTTCGTCAAAAGCGCTGCCTTTATTTAACAGGGGGGTCTCTAAAAGGCTTGGACCAGCATAGTGGATATATAACGGACGTTTAATATTTATTGTCATAATAATTTTTGATGTAGACCATATGGTTGATGAATAGTCAAAATTCATAGTAGTGATATATACAGTAGTATAAGCCAGATGAGGTTTATAAAACAATCAATTACCTAAACAAGACTAAAAATCACCCTTAAATTTATCTGCCGCTAATCGACTTCAGAAATCCACGCTAATTGAATGGCCTCTAGTACTCTTTCCCCACAATGCTTAGGATCATCATCAAAATTATCAAGGGCTATTACCCATTGCATCAATTCTGGAAAATGTAATTTAAGTGGATCAGCATCCGGATGCTCTTCCATTAAGTCTAATGCTAACTCTAATGAGTCTGTCCAACGATATCCCATATATTACTCCAACTTTTAAAATAAAAGATTAAACCACAATGCATCTATTGCAATCATGATAATTAACCAAATAAACATTCTTCGGTATTTAAGGCAAAATTGACAATCAGTTTGCCACCATTTTTTCAATGTCTCTTTCACTTAAACAACCCACCTTAATGCTTGGTCATAAGTATATACCTATGATACATCAAAGACGCTACTTCAGCAGGAAATATAATTGCTTAAGACAGGATTGATTGAAATATTATGGTTATAATCTCGTCAAGAATTTTTATCAAAAGAGCAGAGAATAAAGATGAGTGAAATTAAGTTTTCATCCGCACAAAAAGAATTACTGATTCAAAAACTACAGCACTATTTTGCAAGCGAACTTGATCAAGAGCTCGCTCAGTTTGACGCTGACTTTTTGCTTGATTTTTTTACTAAAGAAATGGGCAATCATTATTATAATCAAGGTATTTATGATGCCCAGCAATTATTAACAGAAAAACTTGATTATATTTCTGATGAAATGTACCAATTAGAAAAACCAGCCAACTAATGACCACTGAGCCAAAATAGATAAAGTAACTTTAGCCTTAGCAATATTCTTTATCCTTTATCTGTAAGGTTAATTTAAAATTGTATTATCTAGCAGAAATGATAATAAGAGTTGATTTATCACAACGATTATTCTGATAAATACGCTAATATGGCTTTACTGATTATTTGAAACACAAACTATAATGCAAATTACTGATTTAAATGACGAGCAGAAAATTCTGCCAATATTTCGCTTAGGCTTCCGACCCTTTTTTTAGGTGGCGCTGTTTTTAGTTTAATTGCCATTACTTTATGGTTGTTAATTTATAAAGGGACCGTTAGCTTTTCACCTTACGGTGGTGGTTATTGGTGGCATATTCATGAAATGATTTTTGGTTTCGGCAGTGCCATCATTGTTGGTTTTTTACTCACCGCAGTGCAAAATTGGACAGGTATTGCCAGTGTTAAAGGCAAACCCCTCGCCGCTTTATTTTTTCTATGGCTATTAGGCCGAGTAGTCATATTTTAACTAGACCTCTCTTGTGTAACAAAACATAAGATATTGATATTAATACAAATAAAATTGTTACAGTTTTTCATTAAATTTTCCTTAGTTTTTAGATCTATATTTTATTATGTTATGACCACTCTAAGCACATCCAGTAAAGGCTTAGGGTTAATATAACATAGCGCTGCATGTGGGAGAGTAATAAAGTCTCATACCAAGTATCACTGAGTAATAAAGATTCATTGTCATACTGGTTTTAATGAAAAATACGAAATTGTCGGCTTTTTCGAAGCTTAGACTGACACTATCTTTAGCATATTAATGATCACTTGGTGCGCAAAGAGGAAGTAGCCACATTGCTCTGCCTTAGGTCTGCTTTAAGTCTCAAAGCCGACTGTGGAATTAAATTTTAGATGTTAACAGTAAAGCTAAAGTTACAATTATAAATCAAAAATCGCTTTGACAATATTTAACTCCCCCTAACTACGGATAAAACTCCGTTAGTACGCATATATTAAATCTTATCACCTTGTTTTATTCGAAAATCATAAATATTACAGGGTATGATTTGTGATTTTAAATCAATAGCTTGTGCTTTTAATAATAGCAACGGATGATATATCAAACCAACTGATTACAAGTCAGTTGCTAGATGGTTGGTATGTGTTGTTATTGCTGCTCTGTAGTGGTGCTCATGCTATAGATTACAACAATTAGCACCACTGAGTTTTAATCAATTACACTACTAAAATACGTGTTTTATGTGGTTTAAACATGAATATTGTTGAGGTTTATATCAGGCTAAAGGTGAAATTTAATCACACAATGATACTTTTATACTGAAACTATTTTCAAATATAGTTTGTAAATATTATGTAATAAAAACAACTGATTGATGAGTTATTTGGTGTCAGGTTATTTTACAGTGTTACATAATTTAAAATTATTTAAATTACCATCACAATGAAATTGTTAAGTATTATTGTCTTGGCGTATTTTTTGCTTTAATGTGAAAAGAATATTAATTTACTATTTTATCAATAACCATCCAAATAAATGGAAAGGTATGAAAACGGAATACATATGAAATATAAATCACTAAAGACTTGTGCTGCTGTTTTATTACTACTGTCATGTAATTTAGCAAATGCCGGTCTCATGGTCACCAATGTTGATCTAACAATCACAGGGGTGTCGGGTAACTATTCGAGCGTAAGTGTTGATGATGTTTTCCAGTTCACCGCCATATATGATGATGCCTCCACCCACATGTTAAATGAAGACACAAAGTCGCTATGCTTAACGACGCACGTAAGTTCGCCCGGTGTTAATTGTGCAAGTAGTCACAACCCGTCCAGTTACAATTTTTTCTCCAATGCGTCTTTGAATTTTAATATGATGTTCGATACCACAGCATTGTTGAACGCCAACGGGGCATTTTATGACAGACACAGTCACGACCGGGAATGGGCGTACCAGACAGCGGCGGACGGCCACTTACATTTCAGCCAACATGAGGACGCGATGACGTCTGGCTTCACGGCGGCTACCCCCGGAGGCAGTGGAGCTACTACTTTGTACTATAGTGACGTACACGGCAACGCGCGGCACACACTGATACGATGGTCGCAGGGCCCCGCATCAACGAAAGCCTATTTAGACGTCCCTGAACCTTCAACACTTGCTATTTTTGCATTAGGAATGATTGGTTTAGCATCTCGTCGATTTAAGAAACAATCTTAAAAAATTAGTTTCACAATCAAAATCGATTATCGACGACGGTATGCCTGAATAAACCCATGTAACCCAATGTTGTCGATAATCATCAAGAAGCATCTTCCAGTTTGGTAGATGCTTTTTTTGCTCATAAAGCTGCGATATTCGACGATTGTGATTTTGTAATGTTCGTTTTGAAACTGTTATTCTTTCTGAACCAAACTGATAACCTAAAAAATCAAAACCATTAGTATTTCTACCAATCGTGGTTTTATCAGGATGTTGTTTTAACTTTAGTTTTTCAAAATGGTGATTAACCGTTTTTATCGCTTTACGTAATTTCCACCTTGTTGGTGATAATACGATAATGTCATCCATATAACGTCGATAGAATACGGGTTTATCTTCCATTTCTTTATCTAATTCATACAGGTAAAAACTCGATATCAGAGGGCTTAATGGACAACCCGATGAAATACCTTGTTTTATATCTTTAAATAAACCACCTGATTCAACACTTCTTTTTAGATACTGAGCTAGTAAGTTCATTACCATTTTGTCTTTGATGTAAACCGATAACTTATCTAATAATATTTCATGATTAATTGATTCATAATACGATTTAACATCGGTTCGAAATACAAACGTATTGTTGTGTAAATCATGTTGTATCTCTGTAACGGTATGTTTGCTACCACCATGCCCTTTTAAGTGTGTACACAGCTTGGATGATGGTAAATGACGCTGTAATACCAGTGATAATTGTTTTAACACCAAACTATCGATTGAAGTCCATAAATGAATAACTTCACCTGATGATTTTGTTACCTTTTGCAATGGTTGAAAATTAAATGTATTTGATATTAATTCATCAATAAGTTGTGGTTTAATTTTTTTCCAATGAAAACGTACATCCCAAACATCACTGTTATCTGGAAAGTGTTTGCGTTGTTTACACAACCAACTAAACGATTCATCGATTAAGTATTCAGATAATAATTCAGTTATCACTTAATGTTCATACCACTGTAAACTTATTCGACTCATACATATGTATTAACCATGATTTACATTACAAAATACTACCATAGGATTAAGTATCCGTTGTTATGCCATGTAAATAAATACCTCTGACGATTACCACTAAATAATAAGCACTACTTGAGTATATTATTCTTTTTAACCTCAAAATAATTCCCATTGAGTGTCTGCTGTGCGGCTAAGCGGACTATTTATAGTGATAAATCCAAGGCTAAATTAGGACTGCTTTGTGGCAAAAGTGAGCTTTAGTTTATGTTAGCCAGTGACTGTTTACGAGTTGCAACTTTATTACTCTCCCACACTACATCAAGGTAACTACGTTATGGGGTTTCGCTTTCTGCGCGTTTAATCTATCGTTTTCTTGCATCAACGTTGCGTTCTTAGATTGTATTCGAGAAAGCATCGTTTTAAGTTCTTCAACCTCATCTCTCAAATCCTTATTGCGCTCTTTGAACTTGTTTAGTTCTAGCTGCTTACGCTTCAGCTGCTCTCTAACATCTTTATTCATAAGACCTTGAATACGAGTGTGTAGATCAGGACAATCACGGTTAATGGTATTACGCGTTACATCAGCCTCTTCAGCGACAGAAGATACACTTATTTTACGCTCTTTAGATATAACGTTAGGCCTTCCATTTTCAATCCTAATTATCGCCATTCTAACTGCTTTATGTGATTTTGATTCTTTCACTGGACTAGTCATTGCTAACCTCTTTTTTATAGTCATCTATGAGTTGTTTAACGTGCGATACAAGCTCAACAGGCACGCGCAGAACCTTAGTTTCTATAGCGCCCTTGGGTCTTCCAGAACCAACTCTTTTGCCACCATGTGCTAACTTCCAACCAAACGCATCACACATGTTTATTTGGTCATGTTTATCTGTTTTCTTTTGTTTTTTAGACATATAAAAACACTTCCTTTTGATTGTTGTTACTTAAATCAAACACACTAAATTAAGTAAGTTAAATTAAGCTGCTTGATTATTGTTACAAAAATCAACCTTCATAGATTTTACATCCACACCAAGTGACGTTAAAACCTTTTCACATCTTTCCATACCCTTTGCTACCGCAGCTTGACCAGCTTCCCCTATATCATTCACTTCAGATAGTTCGAATTGCTGGATAAGCATGCCTTCCCAGTGTTTTTGATTGTTCTTATCAACAATGCCGTGGTCGCATTCATCGCATTTCCCTCCCATACAGCCATCGTCATCGTTCGTGCACCAACCAATCCCTGTCGAGCGGATGGGTATATTAGCGGAGTAAGCTCTAACCATATCGCGTTTTGTCTTGAAGGTTTTAATGTGCTCTTCATCGTCTCTGACTTGCATGATCCGGTCAGCGATAGCACCACCTGTGATGGGGCTATCTAAATTAAACCAATCGAATTTAATTTGTTCTTCAACCCAATACTTCTCTCTGAGCATTTCTTCAAATAATTCACGGTCTAGGCTATCGTTGTAGGCATAAAGCGCGGTCATGGTGATAGACCAGTGCTTAAAATGGTCTTTCAGTGCTCGCAAGTCTCCTAGCTCACTGTGCACCACGTAGTTAGCGAATGTGCGTCGAAACTGGTGTGATGACAAGTTCCAGTCAAGGTTAATTTGGGTACACAAGTTAGGAAGGCGGTCCGTAGTTATAAAGTCGCCGTTCAATAGAGTTGCCGCTGATTTTATCTGGTTAAAAGTTAGACACACTTTGCCAGAGATACCCTCTAGGTGGTTAACTGTCGCATGGTCGTTGCTGGTTTTTGCTTGCGCCAAATCAACCTCTAAGCGTGCTTGTAATGGGCTTGAGTAGCGCTCTAGTATTCTAATGGCATCAACAGCAATCTTTGGTGCAATCCACTCGGCCAATCCGGTGTACGTTTTCTTGGATACGGTTTCAATGTAATAGTACACTTCACCGTCTTTAGTTTCTTTGCGGTATGCCCCGCGCTTAATGCCAAGCACTTCATGAATGCGCATACCTGTGGTCAGTAATATCCAAAACAGGCAGCTATCGCGTAATAATAGTAAATCGTTATTCGAGCCATCGAGCTTATCCCTTAAGTCCAATAGCTCTTTGGCGCGGTCAAGAAAGCCCTTTGTGTACTCGCAAAGTGGGTATAATACATCATCAGGAATAATCGGTGTTTTTGCTTTATTTCGACTATCTTGGAGTGCTTGTCCCAAATATCCTGCCTGTTCACTAGCGCTACTTTCAAACCAAGGATGCTCTTTAACAACGTCAAACGCATTGCAGTACGTATAAATATACTCTAGAGTCAAAAGCTTAAGGACTTTTGTACCCTTAGCTAAGGGCTTTAGTTTACCTTTGTGCTTAATTGTTATCGCATTCACATGGGCAACATACGCTTGTGCGCAGAAAGCAGTAAACCCATGTTTTTTGAGCGTGTCAGACTTATGCATCCATGAAAAGTAGCTTGCCAGTTTATCTAAATCGCTCCTTAGAGAGCCTACTACATTGCCTTGGCGCATTTTATTCCAAACTATCCATTTTGCCATCGCTCTCATGGTGTCATTGGTGATGCGAGCGAAGTTCAATGTCCGTTTGGATTCCGATGTACCGCTTGGACATGCGCTTGCTGGGTACTCCCAAGTATCGTCTTCATATCGAGATAGCACAAGGTAGTGACCGTTAGGGAGTTTAATAAAGGTCGCGATACCCGTCAGGGAGCCAAGCAAAGCGCGTTTCAAGGCAATACCATTTTTGTTTGGCTTTATGGTCAGTTGCTGTTCAAATTCGTGCTCGGTGAGTTCTGCTTGTCCGTAAATCATTGTCCTACCCTCAACATGTCTAAGTTAATCCAATATGGGTGCGGCTTTGTTCGCTCTCGCTCTGCTTGAAGATGGTTTATCATCCCCTGATTAATGAACTCTGGCTCGACTTCGCTATCAATAATATTCATCACGTTACGCAAGTGTCGTTTCCAATCTTTACGCCCAAAGGAGTCTCTGTTGCGTACAATCGCCCAGTAGAAGCTGTACAGTCGGTATAAGTCATCCCCTGTGATAACGAAACTCTTGCATCGAAAGCACGCCAGAAAGTCCGCGCAGGTTTTGCCGTTTTTTGGGGCTTTATCACCATTTATCGGGTCTTTACATCGAGCTGTTGGGGTTGGTTGAGTATCACTTGTAAGCTCTTTTACTCTAATCTCACCCAGCAGCCCTAAGTTTCTTTTCGACTTCTCAGGAGCCTCTAAGTAGTGGTCTAATGTGCCAGTCCCCTTATGCTTTGCAGCTTGGGCCGCCACTTGCAGGCTCTCCCCTGACAGCTCGTAAATACCATTTATGAATGTTTTACGAATGCGGCTCAGGTTCACTGAGATAATGGCCTCGTCCTCATCCTTTAACTCATAGTTTTTTATCAGCTTTTTGACAGAAAAAGCCATAGCACTATCAGTAAGGGAAGTCACCGAGCCATAGCGCTCACCTCTTTCAATTCTATACACCAGTAATGTGTTAGAGTTCATTTCATTCCTCAAGGGTTTATTTAGCGCCGTTATCCTTTCGATGATATACGCCACGTCCAGTTTCACTCCTTGTACTAATTCTAAATCCTCTGATTTACGCAAGTTGTGAAGCTGTGTAGCATTGCCTCGCGACTTGTAAACTGTGAGTAGCTTGCGGTTCGATTTAAGCGGGTGGTCACTTAAAGAGTCTGTCGTCATACTTAAAAGTGGACTCGCATTAATGCCTGTTTGCATTGCGATTGCGAGGATGCAGACAGTCAGTTCATAGCCTGTTAATGGTTCTTCACGATTAGGAGCGTAAATCGGTTTCAGGGCTTGTTTCAGTGCTACAACAAGTTGACGTTTCTCATGTTCGCTGAAAGGTTTTGCGCCTTTCCCGCCTCGCTGGTTGGACTTAGGGTAAGGGTTTTTAGGGAATGTATCGTTATACACCTCCCTGGAAACTGGCCAATAGCTATGTCTACGCATTGCCGTCAACAGACTTTTAGCTGCTGAATAGACGCTCTTTTGAGTAATGTATTCCATGCCTGAGCCAAGTAAATGCCCTTTAAAGCCTTCAATTAACTCAGGTGTGATATCTTCATGCGTAAGTTCACGAGACAACGTGTGATGCCAAATTTCTAGGTAGTCGGAGAGGTTTTTGTACCCTGTTTTTATGAGGGCAATTTTCGACCATTCTGTGCCATCTTTAGGGTTCTTCAATAATGTTTTAACGGTGTAAAATACGCGATTGGTTATATCATCAAAGCCTTTGCCATAGTGCTTGAGCATATCGTGATTTCGCCCATTACCACCTTTTGAGCCAAGGCTTGGAAAGTTGATGATAGAATTAATTGGCCGTACAACCCCTTGGTCAGTATCAGCCTCCATCATTGGTTCGGTGACGTGTACCTTTTTGAAGCGGTCAGCACTAATTTTCCTGTCTTTTTTTCTAGCCATATCCTTTGCCTCTATGCTGCTTCAGCTTCAAGTTCGTTGATAGCATCTTGCCACTCGATGCTCACATCGTCTAATAAGTCATTAACCAAATGTAGATATTTCATTGTCGTGGTGAGGCTAGAGTGACCCAGCCTATTTTGGATGTACAACAACGGGCTAAACTTTAGGCTTTCTGCCTTTAGCAGCCCTTTTAACATATGGGTTGCATAAGTATGTCTCAGCTTATGTGGGGTAACTTTAAAAGGTAATTTCAAAGCATTGAGTGCTTTATTAAACCCGTCGCCGTCTTCTTCCCATTCTTCACCGGATGAGGTTAAAAACAAGTAATCAGATTTAACGCCAGAATCTTCTTTTTGCTGAAATCGAGTGGTGTTTACATAGCGCCAGAGGTCTTCCATTAATCTAGGCGGTATGTCTATGCTTCGCTCATGCTCCCCCTTTGTGCGGTCAATATCTACTCTACAAAGAAGCTCACCAGCTCTGGGTTTGCGGATAGCATCGAGAGGGAATAATAGAACCTCTTTCTTGCGAACGCCTGTTTGTAAGCAAAGCCTAGTCATAAGCTTAAGGGTTGGGTTTTTAATGGTCTTAAGGAGTATTTTAATCTCTTCAACCTGTAAAAACTTGATGGGTATTTTCTTGGTTTGTAGCATGACGTCAACACTAGCTGTTATGCCACCGTCAGTTACTGTATGAGCAAGGAAGCTATGCTCATTCTGATTAGCTTTTACATCCTCTAATGAGTAAGGAAGTGAGTTTACCCAACCACGTCCTACAGCATGTCTGTAAAACCTGACGATGGTTCTTAAGTGCTGATTGGTTGAGTTGACTGATATGTCAAAATCTTCTTGGCAAGAGTCTCGATAAACGGCGAGTAGCATTTCGTGTATGCCGTCATCTTCAATATCTCTCCAATCTTGGTCGTTGTCTTCACAGAAGGTAAAGAAGCTAACTAGATGCTTTGCGTAGGTGTCCCATGTTTTCTTACTCTTAACTCTACCTCGTTTAAGGCACTCGTAAGTTAAAAACTCTAGACCTTCCCTAAAGAGCATTCCTGCTTCAATCTCTAGACTATCGTTATTTGTAGACCAGGTTAATAAAGGAAAATCTAGTATTGGATAACCCTTAATCTTAAAGTCAGAAGTGCTCTTTATTATTATCATTACTACTTACTCACTCACTTTACTTGTTACTGTATATAACACCAGCATAATAAAAGTGATTGTTAATGCAAGTAAATGTTACACTTCAAACTCTAGATAACATGTTAATGCCTGACTTATTAGGGGCAACATTAAGCGCTTTGATAGATTTAAGTTTCTTATTAGCTATCGCTTATACACTCGCCAAACCCATATTAGCAATAAAACAGTATCGAAATTTATTTTTTGTACCACTCTTGGTGATGTTTACCATCGCCAATGGAGAAATGCACTTAGCAACCCTTTACCCACAAAGTGTTTCGTTGAGCTACTCAGGTTATGCCGGTGTTTTATTAGTGGTATTTTTAATGTCCGTTATGTCTGGACGTGTTGTGCCAATGTTCACCGCTAATTGAACTCAAACCACGAAAACAACCCCTGCTCCTTTACTTGATAAACTTGCTAATGGCAGTTTACTGCTTGCTATGCTGATGTTGTTGTTACATCCATTGGTGGGTTTTGTACCGATGTTTTTTGGCATTATCTTAATTTTTGCTGGTTTATTTCAGTTAATTCGTTGGTTGAGATGGCGACCTTGGATAACACTGGGTGTACCACTTTTATGGTCATTACATTTCGCCATTAAATTTATTTGGTTTGGCCTTATTTTATTAGGATTTAGCTACATTATTGATGAGATCCCCAGTAATCATGTTTGGCATCTATTAACCATTGGTGGCATGGGGGGGATTATTTTAGCAATGATTTCTCGTGTTTCTTTAGGGCATTCTGGTCGACCATTAACCCCACCTAAAATGATGTCAGTCGCTTTTGCATCTATTACCCTCTCGGCTATGGCTCGGGTATTTGGGCCTTGGTTAGTTCCAGAAAAAACTTTACTCTTTGTCGATATAAGTGGTTTTTTCTGGTTGGTTGCTTTTGGACTATTTACTTTTTTCTACGGGCCAATGTTGCTAAAAGCACGAGAAGATGGGCGTCCTGGTTAAACTAAGTAACACTAATGCCATAAAATAAATATCACATGCTAAAACGGTAAACAGCAATAGACGCTGATTGCCGTTTTTTTTTATCTTGATTTCTATTAAGCTAACGACATGATTTCTTTTTGGCTACTCGCTATGCAAACCGTTTTTTTAGATCAACAAACCTTTAGTGCCAGCATTTCTTTGACCCGTATAAAGTCTCAAGTCAGTACATTAAGCTGTTATGCCACCACCACAAACATTCAAATTATTGAACGTTGTAAAATGGCTGAGATTATTATCACCAACAAAGTGTTGTTATCTAAAAATATACTCGAGCAATTACCCCAGCTAAAATTAGTGTGCATTGCCGCAACAGGTATGAATAATGTTGACCTAGTTGCAGCTAAAGCACTTAACATTGCGGTTAAAAACGTCAGTGGTTACTCACAAGCCTCAGTCAGTCAATATGTCTTTGCGCAAATGCTTGAATATTTCAGTAATACCGCACACCACAACATCAATACTCAACAAGGACATTGGCAAAACAGTGCTACTTTTTGTTTTCATGGCAAAGGAAGTCAAGAATTAGCAGGAAAAACCATCGGCATTATTGGTTTTGGCAACCTAGGTAAAGCGGTAGCAAAAATTGCTCAAGCTTTTGATATGCATGTCATGATTGCTGAACGTCCTAATGCGATAAAAATAAGAGAAAACCGTCATAGTTTTACTGAAGTATTAAATAAAGCCGATGTCATCAGCTTACATTGCCCACAAACTGAGGAGACGATAAACTTAATAAATAGTGAAACTTTAGCGCTTATGAAACCCTCGGCGTTACTGATTAATACGGCGCGAGGCGCACTGGTTAATAGTGCGGATTTACTGCAGGCATTAAAGAATAAAATCATATCTCACGCTGTGCTCGATGTATTAGAACATGAGCCTCCAACCGTGAGTCACCCGTTAATTAATGCCTTAATAAAAAAAGAAATCGATAACTTGTCGATAACCGCCCATATTGCTTGGGCCAGTATTGAGTCGCAGCAGCGATTAATTGATTTAGTCGCTTTAAATATTAAAAACTATAAAGCCGTATAAGGTTTATTTATACGGCTTTTGATAAGACACATCTAAACGAGTAGCGATACTATAAGTTCAGATGTGTGGTTGATGTTGATTAACTTTCTCTAATAAGATAATCGAATGCTGACAAGGATGCTTTTGACCCCTCACCCATCGCAATAACAATTTGCTTATAAGGCACGGTAGAAACATCTCCAGCAGCAAATATACCCGGCTCAGAAGTCTGACATTTTTCGTCAATGATGACTTCGCCATATTTAGTACATTCAACAACACCCTGTAAAAAATCACTGTTGGGTAATAAGCCTATTTGGATAAATATTCCCGACAAGCTTTGTTGCTTCATCTCCCCGGTTGCTCTATCTTCATAGGCCAGAGCAACCACTTTACCATCTTCAGCAATCACTTCTTTAGTAGCAACATTTTTAATGATGGTGATCTTTTTATGTGCTTCAGCTTTTTCTACTAATATTTTATCTGCTTTCAAGCCAGGTAAGAATTCGAAGACGGTAACATGATTAACCATACTTGCTAAATCTAATGCCGCTTCTATTCCTGAGTTACCACCACCAACCACAGCAACATCTTTACCTTTAAAGAATGGGCCATCACAATGCGGACAATAAGCGACACCAGAACCAATATTTTCTTTTTCTCCTGGTATACCAAGTTCACGCCATTTAGCCCCAGTAGCAATGATCACCGTTTTAGATTCGATAACTTCGCCGCTAGAAAGATGTAGCTTTTTCGGTAATTTACTCTCAGACTCACCTTTATCAATTTTTTCAACACGTACAAACTCTCTTGTTGTGATCTCGTAATCATTTAAGTGTGCTTGCATATTACCCGTCAGTTGTGTGCCAGTCGTTTTAGAGACTGAAATTAAGTTCTCAATACCTACGGTATCTTTGACCTGACCACCAAAACGGTCGGCAATAATAGTCACTTTTAAACCTTTACGAGCGGCATAAATAGCAGCAGCAACACCGGCAGGACCTGCACCTATAACGGTAATATCTTGTAACGGTAACTGCTCATTGTCATCGCCACCGACAATGTAAGGGAAACGTTCGATAAGTTTATCGACTAATTGACCTGTGTCTATTTTTCCATTCGCAAATAATTCGCCATTAAGGTAAACACTCGGTACACCTTGAATATTACGTTCGTCTATTAAGTGCTTAAATAAGCCACCATCAATCATTTCACTGCTAATACCTTCGTTTAATAAGGCAAACTGATTCAACGATTGCACAACATCAGGACAGTTATGGCAACTTAAGGAAATAAATACTTCAAAGTGCAAATCTTCTTTGATTTTTTGCACCATTTTAGTCAAGGTGCCGTCCAATTTGAGTTCGGTACCCGATGACTGTAAAATAGCTAATATCAACGAATTAAATTCATGTCCACTGGGAATACCTGAAAAGTGGATGCCATTATTTTTACCATCGATTTCTAAGTAAAACGTAATTGGGCTGCGTAAACCATCATCACGTTCAACCAGTACTAGATTGTCTGATACTGATGTTAACTGTGTTAAAAATTCTTTTAATTCGTTACGTTTTTGATGTTCACCCGTCTGTAAAACTAGTGATACTTTGTTGGTCATATTTTGGGTATAAGCTTTTACTGCATTTAAAATATCTTCACTTAACATGGGGCTACCTCATTATTTATCTTGTTGAATTTGACATAAGAGCTGTCATCTTGTTGATTGAAATAAGGCGGAAGAAGCCTGGTTAACCAGAATAACGACTTCCACCCATAACGAGACTGCTGTCTTAGATTTTACCGACTAAGTCTAAACTTGGTGTTAAGGTTGCTTCACCTTGTTCCCAAGCTGCTGGACATACTTCACCGTCGTTTTCACGCACATATTGTGCAGCTTTTACATTACGCACCATATCTTTTGCACTTCGACCGATACCACCCGCATGAATATGGGCAACTTGAATAACACCATCTGGGTCGACTAAAAATGTACCGCGGTGTGCCATATGATCTTCTTCGATCATTACATCAAAACCACGAGTAATTGTGCCAGTTTGGTCACCAATCATCGGAAATTTAATTTTACCAATGGCTTCTGAAGAATCGTGCCATGCTTTATGTGAGAAATGTGTATCGGTTGATACCGAGTAAACTTCAACACCAAGACCTTGTAACTCTTCATATTGGTTTGCCATGTCTTCTAATTCAGTTGGACAAACAAATGTAAAATCTGCAGGGTAGAACAAAAAGATTGACCATTTGCCTTTAGTACTCTCAGATGTTACTTCAACAAACTCATCGTTATGAAATGCTTGAGCTTTAAATTCTGGGATAGTTTTGCCTATTTGAGCCATGGGTATTACCTCTGTTATTTAAAAATGTTTAGTTAAATGGTTTTGTTTTAAAAGCATGTTTGCTTTCGATGTGTGTATAGTAGATTCTGTTGAGCGATAAATAAATTTGATTAAATAGATATTAATATTCTAAAAAACAGAATTACTAAATATTTATTATGATAACTAAACAGGAAGTTTTGCGAGCGTCGATTTCACGCTATCCATCAATAATATTAATATCAAAATAAGTGACCCGCGAACAAGATGACTAATTCAATAAATTAGATTATTATGGCGTCTATGTTCAATATAAATTATCGTTATAAATATGATTTCAATAAAACAGCTTCATTACGCACTCGCTATCGAAAAGACTTTACACTTCAAAAAAGCTGCAGAGGCATGTAATGTTTCTCAATCAGCGCTAAGTACAGCCATTAATGAGCTTGAAAAGCAGTTGGGAATGATGATATTTGAGCGCAATAACAAACAAGTCTTAGTCACTCAAAAGGGTCAATTGATCCTTAATAAGGCTCGCCAAGTAAAGCTGGAACTAGATGAGTTATTGCAAATTTCAAAAAACGACAATCAGCCTTTTTCTAGTTCGATGTCGATTGGTGTTATCCCAACTATAGGTCCATACCTTTTGCCTAAGGTGTTGCCCGAAGTTAGGCATCAATATCCAAATTTTAAATTGAGGATACTAGAAGAACAATCACATACCTTAGTTGATATGGTGCGAACCGGAGCGATTGATGCGGCGATATTGGCGTTACCTTATCCTATAGAGGGTTTAATGAGTTTCAGTTTTTGGCAAGAAGACTTCTATTTAGTCTGCCATAAGGATGAATGTCCACAGAAGACCCAAGAAATTACCAGTGAAGAGTTAGTGACAGAAAAGCTGATGTTGTTAAAAGATGGCCATTGCCTAAAGGAACATGCACTAGCGGCTTGTCAATTACAAAATCCAAAACAAAGTGCTGATTTTGGCTCTGCTAGTTTGCATACACTGATCCAAATGGTTGCTGGTAAACTCGGAACAACGCTTGTACCACAAATGGCCTTAGATCAGCTGACTTATAACGAATCTGAACTTCGGGCTATTCATTTAAATGAGCCAGGGCCACACAGAACAATTGCGTTAATCATTAGGCCTAATTATGTAAGAACTAGCGAGTTAAGCCTGCTAAAAGCTATTTTTACAGCACAACTTACTGCAAAGTGTAGCTAATATCATCCGTTAAATACTTTAATTAAATAGAACTATATATTAAATTTTATCAAATTTACTGAATAATGGTGTTAGGCCATAATAGTTTTATCTTAAATACATCAGGTAGCCAAAATGAAAAAAATCATTAAAAACATCAAAAAAATTTTTAAGACAACAAGTGATCAAAAAATTGGGGTTAATTGTAACTACTCAAACAACTATTATGGTGATCAGTATTGCCAAGAAAATAAGGAAAAAGGTTAATCAAAATTAATCCTTTCTCATGAACGGTTCATTTAACGCTACACAAGATTAGAAAAATTTATTAGGTGAGCCAGTCATGAAAAAATCCTTACTATATCATTAATCACCACAGCACTATTTATTGCAGCTTGCACTCAAGAAGCCATAAATAAGTTAATATTATGCAAAAAACGATATTATTCTACAAATAACATCGCCCATATCGGTGATAGCGACTATTTTACAGATCAAAAAGTTATTACTAAACAGAAAGTTATGACTGAAAAAATGGATTTTCAAGAAAAAGCGAGTTATTTGACTTTATCAAGTGCTGTCGTCATTAAGATAAAAGTACTGATAAATAAAAAAGAGTAAGCGCCATGCAATATGCAAAAAAAGCTTTACTAACTACAAAACTATCTGTTCAACGGATGGCAAATTAATGCCTAGTTCACTTAAACACCTCAAAATAAAGAAAAGCACAGGATGATAAATTTAGGGGGTTGTGTTGCGCATAATCACTAAGGCCAAGACTTTGAGAATAGGAGTGCCTGGCGATCGCCGATTCACTAACAGTGAATCGTAATCTCGAATATGTTTGAAAAGTCCGCTGTGCTTACCCATAAATGTTCTACATACCTGTCTTGGTGTTAGATACTGTTTTTATTTATATGAGCTTGCACAAAAAATTACAAGTAATGCCCCCTTAAATAAAAAAAGTCGGGTTCTCCCCGACTTACTATAACAGACACTAACAATGTAAAAATTAGCTAGCTTTGATGTGGAATACGCCCACATCAGCTTGTGTGACTTCTACCTTGGTGCCTGCTAGCAAATGTTCATTGGCCTTTAGCTTCCAATCGATCCCTGAATAATGATATTTAGGGGTCAATTCAGGCGCTACATCTTCCACTAATATAAAACTATGACCAACCAAATCGCCTTTTACTTTTGTTGTGTCGACCTGAGTTTGCATATTCTGTAAAGGTTTCCATAACAAAATAGCGGATAATCCAGTCAGCAGGCCTGTGCTAAACATAGCCGACAACCAAGTATCTGGGATAATACCCACATACAATAAACCTGCGGTAACCACTGCAGCACAGCCTACAAAAAACAGTACAAAGGTTGAAAAACCTAACACTGCCAGTTCAATCACTAATAAAAGTATGCCGAGAATGAGCAAACTTTCAGCTAAGTTGTTGATTGCCCAATCCATATACTACCCCTTATTTAATTGATTAATAATGGTCATCGCTTGGGCTACAACACTCGCGGCTTCAGTACTGCTATCAGGCAACAATACAACAGAAGATTCTTTAGCAATCGCATGTTTGGCCTCAATGGCCTTAGTGGCTAAATCCAATTGAATGGCTTTTTGCCCTTCAGGGGTAGCAGCCGCTTCACCTACTTGTCTGAGGGCTTCTGCCTGAGCGGTGGCGACAGCTACTATAGCTTTAGCCTCACCTTCTGCTCGTAATACTTGTTCTTCTTTATCAGCTTCTGCGGCTAATACTACCGAGGCTTTAAGACCTTCAGCTCGATTAATAGCGGCCTGCCTGTCACCTTCAGACTCTAAAATTTGTGCCCGTTTGACTCGTTCAGCCTTCATTTGCGCTTCCATCGCTTCCATAACAGATTGAGGCGGCACAATATCTTTAATTTCGTAACGCAGTACTTGAATACCCCAAGGGCCGGCAGCATCATTAATCGCCGCAACGATATTGATGTTTAGCACATCTCTTTCTTCAAAGGTTTTATCGAGTTCCATTTTGCCTAATTCAGAACGCATAGTGGTCTGTGCTAATTGAGTGACGGCGAACTCATAATCATCAATTCCATAGGTGGCCTTATAAGGGTCAAGCACTCGAAAATACAAAACACCATCCACTGACAACGAAATATTGTCTTTGGTAATAGCGCTTTGTTCAGGCACATCTACAGCTTTTTCTTTTAACGAACGATCCGCGGAAATACGGTCAATAAAGGGTATAATAAAATTTAACCCAGCTTCTTTAGTTGACTGATATTTACCAAATCGTTCTATCACGTAAGCACGGTTTTGTGGCACAAATTTAATTGAGGTTTTAAGTAACACCACAACAAAAACTAAAACGAGTGTTTGTGCGGTCATAATATAATCGAGTAATACTTCCATTACTGCCTTCCTTTTTTGACACGGCTAGAGTTGCCGTAAATAAGATGTATGGCCAAAGCAAACAATTATCAAGCCTCACTAATCCGATAGTTTAGCGATGCGTAACTGGATTTCATAAACGCCTAACACCCACTTTTGGTTAATGAAGTGAGAACATCATCTTGATAGGCTGAGTCTGAATAACCTACAAAAAATTTGGTCAGTGGATTGAGCTTGTACAAATATAAAAGTTGCTTGCCTAATCTTATACTGTTGGCGTCTACATCAAAAGTATAATTTTGTTGGTTACGTTAAATATCAGTACACACCAACATCAGAGGTAAAAACTGGCGTTGATTGAACTGATAAGTAGTACGAAAATCAGATAGGTTGCCGGTAAAAAGCTGCTGATTATGTACATCAAGATTTTGATAAGTGCCACGCAATGTAAACTGCAAACTTTTACCAATATTCTATTTTATAGTAAGACCAACTAACCATTGTTTATCGAAGCGGTTGTTGTCTTAGTCAATATGGTCATCAAAATGCATAAATGTACTGAAATACCACCATGGACTTGGAGGTATTTCAAAATAAAATTGTTTTGCGGCTCATTGAATAAGGTGCTGTTGTAAGTGATGCTCATAATACTTGGATCATCACGAAGCTCAACTTTATCTCGTTTTAAAAAGCTTATTTCAAAATAGGACTGCAAGCGACCATAGATGCTCAGACGTACTTCAGACTTGTTCTTGATAGTTCGTTATCATCGTTATGGCTGATATCCCAGTCATCGGATAATCTGACTTTATTCCACCACGTGTTTTCACTGTAACCGTTATAACCAGCGCCCACTAACGACTGATAACGGTCAGACAAAAAACCTAAATCTGTTAAAATACTTGCGTCACGGCTGTTGCGATTTAGAAAAAGTTCTAATTTCGCTCCTCGTAGGTATAACTGACATGATAAGCTTTGCCACTAAAAGCGTCGGTTTTTTTCAATTGTAAAACAGTCTCTAAATGGTCCTCGTCCTGCTTACAGTTGTTGTCGAAAAACTCTGTGTATAGATCAGTTGGATATTACCTATCTGAACGTAATTTTTGTGCACGAAAGGTATCGTTACCTGTTAGTTGATATTTTTCATCAATAGCATTAACGTAATTTTAATACCCTTTGCATCATGCAAAGTGCCGGTCCAACCGATAAATAGCTGTTCGAAATCAACAATTATAGTTTTCTCATGCACTCATTAATGGCCAGATACCAGGCGATAAAGCCGTTATTGAATGGTTCGCTAAACAATTCATGAAAAAGAGCTACAAACTAACGCTCAAACACAGTTATGACAGCAGAAGAAATAGAAAAATGGCCGTTCAACAAGTGCCTCAAATGTTAAGTATGTTAGTGGAGCAAGTCTTTTTTATAGTAACCAACACTCATTACACAACTGATTATATTTGAAGGACAGTAAATTAAAGCTTATTCCACTGCATTTTAAAACTGATTAGCCGCTATTATTAACTAAAAGCAGTTAAGCTATTGAGGCATTTATACGTATAACTTAACTGCTAATGTAAAAGAAAAAATAAGGGTCACTTTGAAATGAGCACCGTAAACTCTCACTAAAACCATTCATCTTTTACTTTTCCATAATGAAAATATCCCCATTGTCCAACACGTCTCAAAGGCGCAAATGGAAATTTAGGTAATTCACAATTATAAAGTGGAAGATTTTCTATTTTTGGATCAATAGCTTTTTCAGCGACTTTTTCAGCCAACCGCTTACCTGCTTGCACCGAAAATGACACGCCAGAGCCACAGTAACCCATGCTATAAAAAACATTTTTCTTAGGGTTTTGATAAATATGAGGTAAGTCGTCTAGCGACATACAGATCCAACCTGACCAAGCATACTGGTAGTTTAACTTAGCTAACGGTGGAAAACTTGTTTTTAACACTGCCAACAAACGCTGTGCGTAATAAGGATCATCAGCAGACTTGCCCGTTATTGCGCCACGCCCACCAAATAGAATGCGGTTGTCGGGCAGCTTTCTGTAATAGTATTTTAGCGCTCGAGTATCCATCACTACATTCGACGTTAAAAAGTTACAATCGGCTAACTGCTGCTCTGACAAAGGTTCGGTGACAATAATTTGTGAAAGTACCGGCAACGTTCGATCGGTTGTTAATGAATGAAACCCTTTAGGTGTATATCCGTTGGTAGCAATAACAATCTTTTTAGCCGTAACAACACCTTGAGATGTTATCAGTTTTTGTTGGTGCCCTTCATCTAAAATATCTAACACTGGAGAGCTGGTATGAACTTTAGCGCCTGCTTCACGTGCTAATCGCTGATAGCCCCAGGCCAGTTTCAACGGATTTAAACCAAAACCGTCTTGATAACGAATCGCGCCATAAGCATTTTTATCGTCCATGTATTGTTGACGAACTTCGTTTCTCGTTAAAATCTCCACATCACTATTTTTAATACCTGCAAAGGTTTTTTGTTGCAGTTTTGCTTGGCTAATAAGCTCAGCTAATTTACTCGGCTTATGCGCTACTTTTAAAAAACCACGCGTTTGTACGTCACAGTCAATACCTTCAGCGATCAGTGATTTTACCGTTTCAACGCCAGCGCACATTTCATCATAAATGCCGCGCATCACTTCTTCACCCCATTTTTGCGCCATATCGCTATAAGACTTGCGTCCTGAAGACTTGAGAATAAAGCCAGCATTTCTACCACTACAACCCCAAGCCGTTTGATTTGCCTCTAATACATGTGCCTTAATACCATGTTCACGCGCTAAGTGTAGCGCACAAGAAAGCCCGGTATAACCAGCACCTATAATAGCAACATCAACATCTACGTCTTGATTAATTTGCCCGTCACTTGCTGGGGCATTTATTTCAACATCTGCATTTTCAGCCCAGTAACTTTTAGGATATGGGGCACCACAACCGGGAGATTTATCGTGTAAAGGATCGTACATTTTTCAAAACTACTTTAAGAAAGAAAACCACAGAAACCTTACCGTATTTATGGAAAATTTGCTAAGATCAATTTTATAAAATTACTTTATTTTAACAAATCTAAAAAATGAAAAAACAGTTTAATTCAGTAAAGTCTCAAGTCTTATACCGTAAAATGTTACCCAGCGATTTTTCAGCAATAATAGCCTTAGGCACAGCTGTTCATGGTGCTGGTTATATTGACGATTCAAACATGGGCGTCTGGTATAGAAAAGGTATATTAAAAATAGCTGATAGTAGCGAAATCAATGCAAACTTTGTCGCTTATCTAGATAACGTACTGATAGGTTTTCGCTTAACTTACGCCATTAATCAATGGGAAATTGACGCTTGGTGCAGCCCTGAATTATGGCAACAACCCAGCGAAAAAGTTTGTTATTTCAAATGTAATACGGTTGATGAGAATTATCGTGGTTACGGTGTTGGCAGTCGGCTACTCAAATTATCAACACAAGCAGCAATTAAACAAGGTGCAAATGCGGGTGTTAGTCATTTATGGAAACAAAGCCCCGGTAATAGCGCAGTAAAATATTTCACTAAATGTGGTGGCGTGTTAATTAAAGAACATCCAGAACGCTGGAATGAACTCAGTAAGCAAGGCTATGAATGCCCAGAATGCCCAGACGAATGTAATTGTGTAGCTGCGGAAATGATCATTTACTTTGAAAAATAATCATTACGCCACTCATTTGGATGACATTCAGTAACTAGCCAAATATTTTCTTAAATAATGAAGCTGGTGTTTTAATTTCAGCCACGTGATTTTGTACTAGATCCCCCTGACATTGAGTGCCTATCCTTGCAACATCGGGTAGCACTAAGGCATTAAAGTCATTGAGACTTGGATATTCAACTGCAGAATTTTTATGTTCAAAGTCTCCTGTAGCAGGGTTAAAACGGTATTCTTTCGCCCATTCAACAATATTTTCAGTGACTTGATTAATCGCTTCAACAATATACCTGACTTCTTTATCAGAGGTCGTAGGATGAAATGACGCACGTATCCAACCAGGTTTTTCAGCATAATCACCCCTATTAATTTTTTCAGTGATTTTGTTAGACGTATCATGATCAACATTCAATAATATATGACCATAAGTGCCCGCACATGAACAACCACCACGCGTTTGAACACCAAACTTATCGTTGAGCAATCGTACTACTAAATTATAATGAACATTAGGTATGTAAAAAGAAACAATAGCTAAACGGTCTTTAACATTCTTTTCTAGCATCACTACGTTGTCATTTTTGGCTAATTCAGTCATTACATAATCAGTAATTTCTTTTTCACGGGCGGTAATGTTGTTAACGCCCATAGCGTTCTTTACTTTTATCGCTAAGGCAGTACGAATACACTGTAAAAATCCAGGAGTTCCGCCATCTTCACGCATTTCAATATTATTGAAAAAGCTGTGCTCTCCCCATGGGTTGGTCCAAGTGACTGTTCCGCCTCCGGGGTGATCGGGTACTCTGTTTTTATAGAGCGCTTTATTGAAGATAAGCACTCCCGAGCTGCCAGGCCCACCAAGAAATTTATGAGGAGAGAAATAAATGGCGTCTAAACTTTGCTTGGAGTTTGTTGGATGCATATCAATATCAACATAGGGAGCTGAACAAGCAAAATCAACAAAACATAAGCCGCCGTGTTCGTGCATTTTTTCTGCTAACAAGTGATAAGGGGTTTTAATGCCAGTGACATTGGAACAAGCAGAAAACGAGCCTATTTTTACTTTTCTAGCTTGGTACTTTTCTAACAATAATTGTAGATGTTCAAGCGATGGTAAACCATGGCTGTCAGGGTCAATAATCTCTAACGTGATATCACACTCATACCAAGTAGTTTGGTTTGAATGGTGTTCCATATGGGTAATGAAAACAACGGGTTTATCATAATCATCAAACTTCACTTGCTCTTGCATACGCTCAGGAATACGTAGACCTAGAATACGTTGAAACTTATTAATAACACCGGTCATTCCTGCTTCTGCCGTGATTAATACGTCATTATCGCAGGCATTTACATGGCGTTTTATTATTTTTTGCGCATCATGATATGCATTCGTCATCGCACACCCGGTTAAATTAGTTTCGGTATGGGTATTAGCGACAAAAGGCCCTAAGGTATGGCTGATATAATGTTCAATTGGCGCATAAAGTCGACCACTTGCAGTCCAATCAGCGTAAACAATATCTAATTGCTTACCATTGATTTCATGGCTTAATGATTGACCAATGATATTATTTCTAAAAGGAAGAAAGTGATTTTCAAGTGACATGATTGACGGCTCGTACGTTGTTTCGATAAATAATTCTAGCAAAACCGCACTAATGAGCAATCAAAAACCAATTAAAACAATCAATACGCAAAATAAATTCATATAAAAGCAATTTATAGCAAAAAACTCTAAACTCAACTACTTTTCGTTAAGATAACGAAAACTCAGTTTCGCGCAAATATTGTACTTGTCAGGTGCTTGATCGGATAAGAAGAACAATTCGTCGTACAATACTATTTACTTGGATAAAATTGCGTTACTTTATTAGCTGTTTATAACCGTAGGAATTTAATAAAATATGAATTTTTCTTTGTGTAAGTTTCTGGTCGTGCCCGCTATTCTTGTTTCACTTAGCGCTTGTCAACTCACCATGAATAGCAAAAACTCGCCACAGACCACCGCTAACGAAAAATTTGATAGTACGGTTAAAGCCCTATTAGATCATCGTGCCAGTAAAGGTATTTATCAAAAAAGTGCAGTACTAAACGAAGAAAGCTATTGGCCTGATTTATCACCAGAAATGTTGGAAAAAAAATACCAACAACGTCTCACTATCGCGGCAGCATTTGAAGAGATAAATCAAACGTCACTGACAGACGATAATAAAATTAATTATGCAATTATTAAAGCCCAACTTGATAATAGTATTGCTGAGTATTATTTTAAAGCTCATTACATGCCATTCAATGCTGAATCAGGCTTTCACTCTAATTTAAGTTTTTTCATCAACAATACAGCATTTAATAAAGAAAAAGATATCGACTTCTATTTGAATAAATTATCGGCGCTTCCCCTATATTTTGATCAAAACATTTATTGGATGCAGCAGGGATTATCGACAGGGATCACTCAACCTCAAGCGGTATTAATCGGCTATGAACAGTCAATACTTGCCTTTATTCCTGAATATGCTGAAAATTCTGAATTTCTTAAGCCTTTTAGCACAGCGTCAAATTTAATTGCACCTGACTTGCTTTCTGATAAAAAAAGCCAGCTTATTGCGCTATTAAAAACTAAAGTTATTCCTGCTTATCAGCACTACTATCAATTCTTTACCAAAGAGTATTTTCCAAATGCCCGTAAAACTATTGGCGTTTCGGCGACAGCTAACGGTAATGAATTTTATCGCAATAGAGTTAAACACTACACCACAACAGATATGACACCTGAGAAAATTCATACCTTAGGTTTGAGTGAAGTAAAACGTATTCGTCAAGAAATGGCTGAGATCATTGTAAAAACTGGTTTTAAAGGGACTTTTTCTGAGTTCACCGATTTCTTACGAACTGATGAACAGTTTTATGCAAAAACGCCGTTAGCGTTACTTAAAGAAGCTGCGTATATTGCCAAACAAATGGATGCTAAATTACCCGCACTCTTTAAGCATTTACCACGCACACCTTATGGTGTTGCACCAGTACCAGACAGCATCGCACCTAAGTATACTACTGGACGCTACATTCGGGCGCAAAATGATACTCAGCCTGGTTATTATTGGGTTAATACCTACGCGTTAGACAAACGTCCCCTTTATGTATTACCCGCTTTAACCTTACATGAGGGTGTCCCTGGGCATCATCTGCAAATATCATTGAATGGCGAATTAGATAACCTACCTTCATACCGAAGAAATGCCTATATTTCAGCTTTTGGTGAAGGTTGGGGCTTGTATGCTGAATGGTTAGGTATTGAAGCCGGCATATACCAAGACCACTACAGTAATTTTGGTCGCCTGACCTATGAAATGTGGCGGGCAGCCCGTCTTGTTGTTGATACCGGCATGCATGTTATGGACTGGTCAAGAGCGCGTGCCATAAACTTTATGACCAATAACACCGCACTTTCATCACACAATGTAAAAACAGAAATTGATCGTTATATATCATGGCCTGGACAAGCGTTATCTTACAAAATTGGTGAGATAACCATCAGAAATCTACGTAAAAAAACAGCAGCTGAATTGGGACAAAATTTTGATGTGCGCGAATTTCATCATCAAATTTTGAAAAATGGTTCCGTACCTCTAAACGTACTTGAAGACCAAATTAACGCCTATATTGCCACAACGTTACTAACAATCGCAGCAGAAGATAAGAAAAAAAGCATCGCAAGTGAGTAGACACTCATAGCCATATGAAGTGACACGGGGTTAGTTGATTTAACTCCGTGCCGTTAATGAGCATGAATTATCTAGCTCGTTCGACAAACCGGACAATCGTCCTGTTTATTTAGGGTAAATTGTTGCCATTGATTTGATAAACCATCAAAGAGATTTAACTGATTAATATGTATGGTGTTGCCTGTTAATAATTTAATGGCCTGTAACGATTGCATACCGGCTATAATCGCTAATACAGGACCGACAATACCAAGGGTTTGACAATTTTGGGTCGGCGCTTTTTCACTCGCAGGAAATAAGCACTGATAGCAAGCACTTGCTGGATTTCGAGGATCAATGACTAATTGCTGACCGTCAAACCCCGTAGCCGCCCCAACGATTAATGGTGTTTTTTGCTCAACACAGATTTTATTTAATAAATAACGTGTGGTGATATTGTCTGTGCAATCAAGGACCACATCGACCTGTTCAATGTAATAGTTTGCTAATTCTTCATCAAGCATCTCATCAACGACTTCGATAGTAATGTCACTGTTATGCTGTTGCAATTTCTCAGCACCAACATCAGCTTTATTATTACCGATATCATTTTCAGTGAATAATATCTGTCGCTGTAAATTGGTCATCTCAACCTTATCACCGTCGGCAATAAATAAAGTTCCTACTCCGGCGGCCGCTAAATATAAACTGACCGGATTACCTAGCCCACCGACACCAACGATTAGTACTTTGGCTTCACGCAGGGCTAACTGCCCTTGCTCACCTATTTTATTGATCATAATTTGACGGCTGTAACGTAGTTGTTCGTGTTGAGATAACATCAGCTAAATAGTTCCTAAAAAAAGTTAACGCAGTGAACGTACTGCATTCGCTTTGAATTGAATAAATATACTTTGACCCGGCATTAACGATAAGCGCTTAGCCGACCAAGTAGTAATGGTGACAAAAAAGGGTTGTGCTGAGCAATTAACCGTTATTAGCATTTGAGCATTAGCGCCATCAGACGATATGATATGACTAATTGCTGTTATTTCGCCATGTAAGTGATTAACAATAGAGCTTTCAATAGGTTCATGTAAAGTAATGCTAATATCACTAGCGGCAATAATGCAGCGCACTTTTTTCTTTTTGTCTGATGGACTGTCACAAGCAATAAATATTTGTTGCTCGCCTAAACGTAAACTTGTTAAGCCGTATTCGGGTAAATGCTCTTTCACCATCAATGATAAGCTGGTTTGATGCAATATTTCGTTATTGGTGGTTAGTTGATGAATAACGTGGTGAATATCACCATGATGAATCACTTTTCCTAAAGAAATAACTAGTAGCTTATCGGCCAGTTGTTGAAGCTCATCTAAAGAATGGCTGACATATAACATCGGTAAATTAAGCTTTCTCTTGACCCTGTCGAGTAAAGCTAACAAGATAATTTTATTTTTATCGTCAAGTGCACTCAAGGGCTCATCAAGTAATAATAATCTTGGCTCAGCCAATATGGCGCGCGCTAATGCAACACGCTGTTGCTCGCCCCCAGAGAGTTGAGTAACCGCTTTATAGAGCAAGCTTTCAAGCTGGGTGAGTTCAACTATTTCTGCAAAACTTAACCGACAATTTTTATGTCGCTTTTGCCCAAAACGTAGGTTTTCTTCGACATTTAAATGAGGAAACAAGCGACTATTTTGAAAAACTAAACCTATGCGACGTTGATGTGGTGCAATAAACGTTTTTGCCTCGCTATTAAATAAGTATTCATCATCAAGTAATACCTTGCCATGTGCTTGTTGTTCTAATCCGGCGATCACTTTTAATAAGGTTGATTTTCCAGAGCCAGAATGACCAAAAATCCCTGTGATACCCGTTAAAGATATTTTTTCATCAATTGTTAATGAAAAATCATCATGCTCAACGGTGAAATTTAGTGCTAGCTCAGCCATTAATTAAACCTCCTTGATTTAACTCGTTTATTTTTAGCAGGCCTATTCAGTAAATAAATTAAAGATAATAGAACAAGCGATGAGATAACTAAACTTATTGAAATAAGGTGTGCTTGTGCATAATCGAACGCTTCAACATGATCGAACAAGGCAATTGACAGCACACGGGTTTCACCTGGAATATTACCACCAATCATTAAGACCACACCAAATTCACCAACCGTATGAGCAAAGCCTAAACTGGCTGCGGTAATAAAACTGGCTTTAGTCATTGGCATAACAACCGTAAAAAATCGATCGAAAGCGCTAGCACCAAGCATAGCTGCTGCTTCTAATAAGTCATCGCCCAATTGCTCAAATGCCTTTTGTAATGGTTGCACAACAAAGGGTAAAGAGTATAAAACAGAGCCAATAACAATAGCAGAAAAGCTAAACGCTAGTTGTTGACCGGTTGCCTGTTGCCAAATTTGTCCTGGAAGGTATTGCGGAGAAAACAACAATAATAAATAAAATCCCAGTACTGTCGGTGGTAGTACTAAAGGTAAAGCCACTAATGCTTCAATAAAAACTTTCGATCGGCTTTGCATTTTAGCGAGATACCAAGCGAGTGGCGTGCCAATTAACATTAAAATAACCGTGGTTAAGCCCGCCATTTTTAATGTGGTGATCAGCGCCAGCATATCTGGGTGGGTATTACTCATTGGCATTCATCTCATTCGACAATGCATAACCTGATTCAGTGATAAACTGTTGAGCTTGCTTACTCATCAACAAGGTAACAAAACGTTCGGCTTGGGCTATTTTTTTACTGTGCTTTAAAATCACTAATTGCTGTTTTATTGGTTGATGTAAATGTGAGGGGATCAATACTCCCTTAAAATTATTGAGCACTAATTGACTACTACTGACAATGCCTAAGTTTACGGCTTGCGAACGTGTTTGCTGAAACGTTTGGCCAATATTAATTCCTTGAATTAATCGGTCTTTATAATCATCCCAACGTTGTAAATTTTCTAATACTTGCTTAGCAGCCTTACCGTAGGGCGCAATCCTGGGGTTAGCAATGGCAAGACGATGTTTATTATTATTAAGGGCTACCAAGAGGTCGCTGTCAATATTACCCTTTGCAGACCAGAGAGCTAGCTGCCCAAAAGCATAGGTTTGCAGACTTCCACTCACCGCTAAGCCGCTTGTTGATAATAATTGTGGTCGTTCACTGTCAGCAGATAAAAACACATCAAAAGTAGCGCCATGTTCAATTTGTAGAAATAAAGTACCACTGGATGCCACGATAAGAATTGGTGATAAAAATTGTTTTTGATTTGAATTAAAGCGAGCCAGTAACTGTTTTAATGTCGGTGCAAAATTCGAAGCAACGGCAATGCGCAAGGGTGCTTCATTCTCACTTGCCGTGTATTTAGCCGCAACTAAAGTTATCGGTAACATAAGTAGCGCTATCAATAAAAAACGAGTAGATATACTCGCCAGCATTAATGCCAAAGCTATTTACTCCACGCCTGTGCTTTTTCTTTATCACTGGCCTTCGCTGCTAACCAGGTTTCACCAAGTTCAGTGAGTTCTTTTTTCCAAAATGGCGCGGCCACTTTTAAAAAATCCATAATAAATTCATTAGCAGCAAATGCATCTTGACGATGTTTACTAGTCACACCAACAAAAACAATTTGTTCACCTATGGCTAACTGGCCGATTCGGTGAATAACTTTTACACGGCCAATATCCCAGCGTTTTTTTGCCGTATCAATGATTTCAGCTAATAGCTTTTCAGTCATATCAGGGTAGTGCTCAAGGAATAATCCTTTAACTTTCAAACCCAAGTTATTATTGCGCACTCGACCGCTGAAGGTAACAACGGCACCATCTTCAACATTATCATTCTCTAACAGATTAACTTCAACACCGTGATCAAAGTCTTCGGTTTGAATACTGATCTCTGGGTACTTATTATTGAGACTCGCCATATTAACTATTTTATCCTCCGGTGACGGGTGGAAAGAAAGCCACTTCGTCTCCTGCTTTCACCAAAAAATCATTATTAACCATTTGATGATTAACCGCACAAAGTAATGAATTGTTGGTGAGGTAATATTGCCAATCATTATTTTTTTCACCTAACGCCACTTTAACTTCAGCGACGGTAGTGGCAAGGTCAGCACTTATTTCAGTACCCGCAGAGCCGAGCTGTTCTCGCAACGCGGCAAAAAATATTACTTTGATCATAGCTTATCCTTTATTCTTTGAATCTTCTAAAGCTTGCTCTGCTTTTGCTTGCCAAGAGCCTGATTTACCCCCCTCCTTAGTCATTACACGAATACCGTGAATTTCCATTAAAGGGTCAGCGGCTTTACACATATCAAATAATGTTAAACACGCAACAGCAACCGCTGTTAGGGCTTCCATTTCGACACCCGTTTGTCCGGTTAGTTTACATAAACTTGTCACATGCACTTGGCTACGTTCTTCATCGATGGTGAAATCAACATTTACTTTAGTTAACATCAACGGATGACAAAGAGGAATTAAATCACTGCATTTTTTTGCCGCTTGAATACCGGCAATGCGAGCAACAGAAAATACATCACCCTTTTTATTATCACCTTGGGTAATTAACGACAAGGTATGTGCCGACATTTGGATATAACCTTCGGCCGTCGCAGACCTTGACGTCAGCGCTTTATCGGTGACATCAACCATATTTGCTTCACCACGTTTATTGACATGGCTTAAGGCGCTAACATGGTTATTATTTGCTAAAGTAGTCATTAGTCGCGCGTCTCACAAACTTCTGCCATTTTTAAATGAGGTACAAAATTACAAGGGCGATGGCTCGCATCAAGTTGCTCTCTAATAAGTTTATCCCAAGCAGTACGACAAGCATTAGTTGAGCCTGGTACACATAAAATAACAGTACTGTTAGCAATGCCGCCAAACGCTCGTGACTGAATTGTCGACGTGCCAATTTCATCAAGCGAAATAGCCCGAAAAACTTCACCAAAACCTTCGACATTTTTATCAAATAAAGGCATTAAGGCTTCAGGAGTATTATCACGAGCAGTAAAACCGGTGCCGCCGGTCGAAATTATCGCTTGGACATTATCATCGGCAATCCATTTTGAAACAATGGCGCGTAGTTGATAAACATCATCTTTAACAATCACTTTATCGGCAAGTTTATGACCCGCTTCAGTTAGGCGTTCAACAAGTACTTGCCCTGAAGTGTCATTTGATTCATCACGGGTATCAGAAACAGTTAATACCGCAATTGATAAGGGAATAAAAGCGTTACCGCTATGTAAAGAGCTCATGATTTTTCCTAAATTTTATTAGTTTCTGTCAATTGTTAAATAAAAAACGCAAAAAATCACACAGAAAAGCGTTGCTGCGCTTGTTGCCATTCTTGCGGTGTATTGGTATTAAATAAACACTGTGGTGACTTCACAGCTAAAACTTGATGTGGCACTTGTGCAAACATCGAACGAATAGACGGACCATTTTTCTTAGGGTTGTTTTTTTCGCTTAACGCACCTTTATTACCTTGCAAATAATGGAGAAAATGCGAGGTAAAAAATTGCTCAACAAAAGCATTGTTAGGTAAATAAAGTGGTAAAAAATGATTAGAATAAAAACAGGCTTTTTGAGCTAATTCACCTTTTATTTTTAACTGCGAAAGTGTTTCCTTGGTCATTAAAGGTAAATCAACCGGTAATATCAATAATGATTTAGGTTGGTATTTTTTAATAACACTGTAAATACCCCCCATAGGGCCAAGTTCTGCAAATTGATCAGTAACATAATTTTCGCTGTTAACATTAATCCCATCAGTACTTCCACTGACAACAATGTTATTTATACCAATATTTTTCAGTAGGTCCTTACTGAAACTGAGCATATTTTCTTTGCCATTTACTGCAATCTTATTACGCATTAACAAAGCTTTATTGCTGCCCATACGAGAAGACTTTCCACCCGCTAGCACTACGCCTAAACATCCTTGATTAAACAAAGCTGCATTCATCTTAGCCACCCAACATCGCAAGGTTTTTGGTGGCACCGGTGAGTTTATCTTGCAGAAAATGAGTGGCTTTTTTATCGGTCATCATCGCGCGAATCTGTGCTTTCAATGGCTCAATATCATCTTGCTGTAAATACTCTTTTAACGGTAAACCTTCTTCGGTAAATAAGCATAAATGTAATTTACCTAATGAACTTATCCGCAAACGATTACAAGTACTACAAAAGTCTTTACTGTACGGCATAATTAAACCGATTTTACCTTGATAATCAGGATGATAAAACTCTTGTGCTGGGCCTGCTGCTTTATCGTTAACTACATGTAACCAACCATCTAATATTAGATTTTGCTTAATACGTGCACCCTGTACATGTTGTGCATCAAAAAATTCTTGGTTATCACCGGTTTGCATTAATTCAATAAAGCGTAATGTCACCGGAGTCACTTTCAGCCAATCAAGAAAAGTTTTAATGTCGTGACCGTTGTATTCGCGCATTAATACGGTATTAATTTTAATTGTTGCACGACCATCTGCCAACGCCATATCTATGCCTTTTAAAATATGGGGTAACTTATTGTGGCCGGTGATTGAATGGAACATGCGCGGGTCAAGACTATCAATACTAATATTAATCGCGTCAATTCCGGCATCTAACCAGCCTTGCAGATGTTCAGGTAATTTATAACCATTAGTGGTTATCGCGACTTTTTTAATACCAGGCGTTTGCTTACAAGCAGCAATAATTTCAGGTAAGTCTTTTCGCAGTGAAGGTTCGCCACCGGTTATACGGATTTTCTCTGTACCCATTTGAGCAAAAGCGTTGGCAACACGCTTAATTTCGTCAAAGGATAGAAAATCACGATCATGGTCACATGAATAACCATCAGGTAAGCAATAGGTGCAACGGAAGTTGCAAACGTCAGTAATAGAGAGGCGCAAGTAATAAAACTTGCGACCGAAGTTGTCTGTTAACATCTCACCTTTCCAAATGTAGGGAGGCTAACAAGTTTCCTCGTTAACCCTGGTGGTTATAGCAAAATTACTATTAACCACGGCTTAAATAGCATTCTAAAAAAAGATTTAGCTAGAAAAGCTCGGCGAATAATTCATTTAATGAATACAAGTATAGTAAACTATTTCACTATTAAAATACGGCTAGACGATAAGTAATTTTGATATGCATCAAAAAGTCATCACTTTACACGTATTATTGATAAGTAAATTTACGTCATAATAACGTATTCCTATGCTGTTAAATAAATTGTAATAGGCGCGTATGGGAATAACACGCAGGCGGTGCTAATTTGCCGTGTAAAAATAAATATAATAGAAGAGTTACTTATGGTTGATTGTTATTCTGCTCCCGGATTATTACCTTTCGAACAAGCGATGGAAAAAATGTTATCGGCGATTACGCCGATCGATACAACTGAGACAATTTCTTTGGCATTAGGTTTAAATCGTGTGCTAGCTCGCAACATTTCGAGCCCATTAAATGTTCCTCCTCATCATAATTCAGCCATGGACGGTTATGCCTTTAAATTGGCAAGTTTACAAACGACTGATACATTAACTATGATTGGCCGGTCAATGGCTGGCGCGCCTTTTCAAGGTGAATGTAAAATCGGTGAATGTATTCGTATAATGACAGGTGCAAAATTACCAAGTTGTTGTGATACCGTCGAAATGCAAGAGAACTGCCAAGCAAAAGATACCGGTATTACATTCCTAGAAAGCCGAGAATTTAACGATAACATTCGCTTTACCGGTGAAGATATCGCAATAAACCAAGCCGTTTTTAGCCAAGGTAAAAAGCTCTCGGCGATAGATATTGGTGTACTGGCATCTTTAGGTGTGCCAACAGTAGAAGTCTATCGTAAAATTACTGTTGCTGTATTAGCAACCGGCGATGAATTAAAATCTCCGGGCGAAGTCCTTAATGACGGTGATATTTATGAAAGTAATAGCCATGCGTTAATTGCGATGTTGACTAAGCTGAATGTTACTGTTATTAATTTTGGTATTATCGTTGACGATGAACAAGCAATACGCACTGCATTTGAACAAGCCGATCAACAAGCCGATGTTGTTATTTCTTCAGGAGGTGTTTCTGTAGGTGACGCCGATTATACTAAGTTGGTACTTGAACAATTAGGCGAAATTGGTTTTTGGAAAATAGCCATGAAACCCGGTAAGCCTTTTGCTTTTGGAAAATTACCTAATAGTTACTTTTTTGGCTTACCCGGCAACCCTGTTTCAGCCTTGGTCACCGCACATCAATTGGCTGTGCCCGCATTATTAAAATTACAGCATGCCCAAGCTAAAAAGTTACCACTATTAAAAGTAAAAACAGCCACCCAATTAAATAAACGCGCCGGACGCATGGACTTTCAACGGGCGATATTGTCAACCAATCACCAAGGCGAGATGATAGTTACCAGTACAGGTAGTCAAGGCTCAGGGATTTTAACCAGCATGTCGATGGCCAACTGCTATATTGTTCTACCGGCAAACCAAGGCAACGTTCCCGCTAATGAAATTGTTAACGTGCAACTATTTGATGATGTTATTCAATAGCATTATTTATTTTTAGCTTGTTATGAATACACAATATGACGATTAAAATATATTGCCTGCCCGGTACCATGTGCGATCAACGTCTGTGGCAGGCTTGTATGGCTTACTTACCTGAAAATGTGGAGCTTATCCACATTGCCATCCCCGTGAAAAATAGTATTGATAAAATAGTCACTGCGCTTGAACAAAAATTCCCACCAGGAAAAATAAATTTAGCCGGTTTTTCTTTAGGGGGATATATCGCGTCAGCTTTTGCGCTGAAGTATCCTAATAAAATTAACAAACTACTGCTTATTTCTAATATGTCTTATTTGTTGCCACCCGCTGCATTAAAAGAGCGCAGCCGAACGATTGCTTATGTAAAGTTGCATGGTTACTCAGGCATCACCAGCAAACGTATAACTGCCTTGCTGCATCCAAGCAAACACAATAATCAAGACATCATTAACTGTATTCGAGCAATGGATATTGAGTTGGGTAAGGAGACACTTATCCATCAATTAACAGTGACCACCCAACGCGAAAATTTATTAGTAAAACTTCCTACGCTTGCCGTCCCCATTCAGTTCTTAATTGGTGATAATGACTCGCTGGTTACGTTAACGCGCATTGCCGCTATTTTAACGCAATCGACGCTGATTTCTTCAATAACACTTGCCGACACCGGCCATATGTTACCCCTTGAACAACCAGAAAAGTGTGCTGGCAATATGATTCGTTTTTTTATCGAGTAATAAGCATTTAAACAAGGTAAAATGACCTATCATATTTATGCCAAGGAATTCCCGTTGAGCCAGCTTAGTTTTTCCACCTTACAACTCAAACCTGAGTTAATTCAAAATTTAGAGTCTATGGGTTATCAACAGATGACCGACATTCAAGCCCAAAGCTTGCCAACTATTATTGCCGGTGGTGACGTTATTGCCCAAGGTAAAACAGGCTCAGGGAAAACCGCCGCTTTTGGCCTAGGTGTTTTAGAAAAACTAGACGTAAAACGTTTTCGTATTCAAACACTGATCCTTTGTCCTACACGTGAATTAGCCGACCAAGTAGCGAAAGAAATTCGTAAATTAGCCCGAGCCATCCATAACATAAAAATATTGACCCTTTGTGGCGGTATGCCTTTTGGCCCGCAAGTTGGTTCTTTAGAGCATGGTGCTCATATCATTGTTGGCACGCCAGGAAGAATTGAAGATCATTTAGGTAAAGGCACATTAAAGTTAGACGATGTGAATATGCTAGTGCTTGATGAAGCCGACCGCATGCTAGAGATGGGCTTTCAAGCCTCCGTTGATTTTATTATTAGCCAAATTCCTCAACAACGACAGACCTTATTATTTAGTGCGACTTATCCTGCAGAAATTGCCGATATTGCTAAAAAAATAATGCTATCACCAACCAAGGTAACCGTTGAGGGAAATCACGAAGAAAGCACCATATCACAGCATTTTTATAAGGTAGAGAATGACAGCGAGCGTATCGACGGTATCCGTTTATTGTTGTTACAGCATCAACCCGAATCAAGTATCGTTTTTTGTAACACCAAAAAAGACGTACAAATTGTTGTCAATGAACTACGTAATTACGGTTTTAATGTTCAAGATTTACATGGCGATTTAGAGCAAAGAGATCGTACCGAAGTATTAGTTCGCTTTGCCAATAAGAGTATTTCAATTTTAGTCGCCACCGATGTTGCCGCGCGTGGTTTAGACATTGATGCGCTAGATGCCGTATTTAATTATCATATCGCTCGTGATAGCGAAATTCATGTACACCGTATTGGCCGCACAGGTCGAGCGGGTAGCACAGGTATTGCTTGTTCTTTTTTCAGTGAAAAAGAAAGCTACAAAATAGGTTTATTAGAAGATTACCTTGACCGAACTATCGAAGGCGAATTACTGCCAGACGCTAGTGTATTAAACGCCTCGGTGTATTCTCCGAAAATGGCAACAATACAAATAGATGGTGGTAAAAAACAAAAAGTACGTGCGGGCGATATCCTTGGCGCTCTAACTGGTGATAAAACCATTTCAGCTAGCGAAGTGGGGAAAATTCAATTATCAGATAACTGGGCTTATGTAGCTGTAAGCCGAAAGTTTGCCAAGCAGGCCTTTAAAAAACTCAGTGACGGCAAGTTAAAAGGTCGTAAATTTAGAGTGCGATTACTATAGTTACTTTCGGTTAAAACAGTATTTATCAATAACGAGGTTTTATAAAATGATTGTATTTTAATACAAACCTCGTATGATACTGTTGTTTTGTACAGTTAATTTTGATTGTATAAGCGGTTTTAAATCGTATATGATAAAACCATCAAGCGTAATATTGATCCTATAAGGGAAAAAAAATGGCAGTTGAAAGTCGATTTGTCGTCATTAGACAAGGTGTGGAGGTAGAAACATTCATGGATAAAAAAGCAGCAGACGAGTATGACAAAATGCTTGATATGGCTGACAGCTTAGCCGAAATGTTTGAAGCCAGCAGCTTTAATATTGATGAAAAAGTGCGTGAAGAACTCTGTATTTATCTAGCTAAGAATCGTGAAGATGTGCTTGTTGCTTTGCAAGCTAAGAAAGCTAAGCCAGAAACTGCTGCTAAAAAAAACGTTACCGCGTCAGTTGAAACAGTAAATAGCACTGACTCGTCGCCAGAAATTGAAGCAAAAGTAAAAGCGCCGCGCAAAGCTAAAGCGAGCACAAATAAATAAAGTGCGATGTACGGGTTTGAATTTACCTTTACTTAGCACTAGATAATATTGAATTATGTTGTTATATCAGCTCATTCGTAGTGTTAAAAGAAAAACGGTTGGCTTACAAGTTAAGCACGGAAAAATTATAATCCGTGCGCCAAAATATGTTTCTGAAGATGATATAGCGAACATTGTTAAATCAAAAAGTCTTTGGCTGCACAGAAAAATTGCCGAGCAAAACGCACAACCTGCCAGTCAAAATAATCATTATCAAAAAGATAGCCAATTGCTTATTAATGGCGAACTTAAAACACTGGATATTCATTATGGTCTATTTCCAGAAATAACGCTTCATCAAGATACCATCATAGCGACTCTCGCTAGTAAATTAAAAATCAAAATAGCTGATGATATAAAAAACCAAGATAAATATGTAAAGCAACAACTTGAAGCTTGGTTAAAGCAGCAAACTTATGCTTATATTGATGAAAATTTATCTCATTACGCGGAAAAAATTGGTGTTTTACCCAAATTGTTTAAAGTAAGATTGTACAAGTCTAGATGGGGCAGCTGTAATAGTCGAAGTGAACTTAGTTTCAGTTCTTTATTAGCCATGACGCCTAAATGGATTATCGATTATGTAATAGTTCACGAGCTTTGTCATCTTAGGTATATGAATCACTCAACTAAGTTTTGGCAATTAGTTGCGCTTAACTACCCTAACTACGGTTCAGCTAAAGCGTGGTTAAAATCCCACCAAAACCAATTACAATGGCCGACTATTTAATGGTCATAATATCCTCGTAGGGGATAAATGAGCGAAAAAATAAACCTTTTTATAAACAAAATATAATCAATTCAGTATTAGCCTAATAAAATTCTCAACAATTTCTCCAACTTACATTATATTGTGGCACGAATATCGCTTATTATTTGAATACTAATTTAAATTCACAGGATATAACAATTTATTAGCCATTGTTATAATCAATAGATGAAGAGATAAATGATGAAATTCAAAACATATAGCTGGAAAGCTATTGCGATTTATACCCTTTCGACAATAATGTCTATAGTGTTAATTAACCTAATAATCACCTTCTAAACAGGTAAAAGATAAAAGTATCACGGGAAGATTATCACTCATTTTTGGCCGTATTATTTTTAGTTTGTTGTTATATTGTGCAATTATTAGAGAGATAGTTATTAAAAGCATAAAAAATCAGCATTTTTGTACTTTATTAATTAACAGTACCGCTTATTTAAGGTAGATTAACGCTATATAATAAAAAAAATAAAGGATTACCGATTACATGAGCTTTTCAGTTCTTGTTTGTGATGACTCTAATATGGCCCGTAAACAAGTTTTACGTAGCTTACCAGAGCAACTATCAGCTAATGCACAATTAGCAAAAAATGGTCAAGAAGCTGTTGAACTTTTACGCAGTCAAGTATTTGACATTCTATTTCTTGACCTTACCATGCCTGTTCTAGATGGCTTAGGTGTACTCCAAACCCTAAAAGATGAAAACATTACACCGGCAATTTTTGTTATATCAGCTGATATACAACCAGAAATGCAAAGTAAAGTCCTTGAACTCGGTGCCAAAGCTTTTTTACGTAAACCTGTTGAATTAGAAGTCCTTAACACTAACCTAAGAAATCATGGTTTTTTATGAGCGATCTCAACTTAAATGAAGATCAGCAAGATTGTTTACAAGAAATAATTAATGTTGCTATGGGTCAAGCAAGTGATCAACTTGCCCGATACTTAAATACCTTTGTTTATTTAAAAGTACCTAGTATTGAACAAGTCAGTACGCTAAGCCTGCTTAACTCGTTAAACAGTGATGAAAATTCTGCTGCGGTAGTAAGTCAAGGCTTCTTTGGTTACGAAGGCATTCGCGGTGAAGCACTGCTTATGTACAAGCCAAAAGATTCTGATCGACTTGCAGATTTACTGGGCTATGAGCCTGATGAATTATCTGTTGAAGAACAAATTATTGACTTAAGCTCTATTTTAACCACCACCTTCTTAAATGTTTTTGCTAAACAAATAGATAATCAAATGTCTTACAGTGCGCCGCGTTTATTAGCGGGTTCACAAAGTGCAATATCCGATCATCTTGCCCAACAATCATTTAACTGGGACTTAGCTTTAAAAGTTAAAATAACTTATCAAGTTACTGACTATTCATTTAATTGCGATATGGTTTTGTTTATTCCTGCGTCAGCAATTATTAATATAAAAACAGTTATTGACAGAATTTTGGAAGAGTTCTAAATGCTTGCTGATGATATTTGTCCTGATATTGCCAACAAATTAAATACCGGTATTCTCATCATAGATAGTCAATACAATATCGTATTTTGGAATCGGTATTTACAAATTCATGCGAACAAAAAGCCTGAAAATGTTATCGGACAAGATATTTTTATTGTCTTTCCCGAGCTGCCAGAAAAGTGGTTCAAAAGAAAAATTGAAAGTGTCTTTCAACTAAAAACCCAGTCTTTTTGCTCATGGGAACAAAGACATCACCTATTTGAATTGCCTCATACCCGCCCTATGACGACAGACAGTCACTTTATGGCACAAAACTGTACCTTTTTGCCGCTTGAAAATAAAGAGGCTAACGAGCACGTTTGTATTCTTATAGAAGATGTTACCGATGTATGCCATTACCAAAGTAAGCTAAACAAAACACTTGAAGAGCTTGCACAGGCCAATCGTATCGATGGCTTAACACAAGTCTTTAACCGAAAGCATTGGGAAGAGTGTCTCGAAAAAGAATTTTCGCGTGCACGTCGTTATCAGCATGGTTTAGCACTTATTATGTTCGATTTAGATCATTTCAAATTACTTAATGATACCTACGGACATTTAGGTGGTGACATAGTATTAATAGAAACCGCTAAAGTGATCAGTGAACTACTGCGCTTAGGTGACTTATTTGGTCGCTATGGCGGTGAAGAGTTTGCGATTATTCTACCTAATACCGATATTATTGGCGCTTTAGATGTTGCTGAGCGGATCCGTGTTGCGATTAGCAAAAATATCATTAACTTTCAAGAAATCGAAATAAATGTTACCGCCAGTGTTGGTGTCGCAGTCATCACCGAAGCAGACACTCGTTATGAAGACCTAATATCCCACACAGACCTTGCCTTATATGACGCTAAGGCTTCTGGAAGAAATATAGTTTGCACTGCAAAAAATATTATTTCAGCCTAAAAAACTGAATATATTCGCTTTATTATCCAAATAAACCCTCTTAATGCTTATTTATGAATAAAATATAACTTTTTATTCATAAATAACTATTGACAGTAAAACACTGCTCAGGCATTTTAGAACCATGAAAACATTTGTCCGTCGTATTACCATTATTATTATCACTACCACCCTCAATGGGATGGTTGTCATCGGCTGACGTGTAAAAAACACATAAATAAAAGCCCGTGACCCCTTAGGTTCCGGGCTTTTTTTTGTTTTAAGGTTTTAATCATTGCAAGTTCTTTGGCTCGCAAAGAATTTACAATAAAAAGGAAGTAAAATGCGTGTATTAAAGTTTGGAGGTTCATCTCTAGGTTCAGCAGAACGTTTTGTGCAAGTTGCCAAAATTATAACTGACAAAAGTAACGATTCTGCCGTTGCTGTCGTTGTTTCCGCCCCACAAGGCGTAACCAACCATTTAGTGGCTATGGCGGAGAATATTAGTGATGAAATAAAATTACAGAATGATTTAGAACACTTCAGAAAAGCCATTATAACTATTATTGATGATCTTGGTGCCAGCTTACCAAAATTCAGCCCATTACATGCAGAGCAAGTCCTTGCAAACTGGGAGCATAAGCTTTCACGTTATCTACAAGGCGCGACTATGTTGTCTTATTGCCCGGATCATATCCGCGCTATAATTATCAGCATAGGCGAGCGTTTAAGTGTTGCCTTGCTCGAATCAGTGTTGAACGCACAAAATATTAAAACGTCTGTTATTGAACCAGAAAATTTTTTAATCACCAACGAAGCGTCTCTTAATGCAGTCGCTGATTTAGTCTTATCAAAAGAAAACTTCGAAAACCATTACAACGATCTCAATAAAGTTGCCTTAATGCCGGGTTTCATCGGGGTTAACAAACAAGGGCAAGTAACGACACTTGGCCGCAATGGTTCGGATTACTCTGCCGCCGTTCTCGCGGTTTGTGCTCAAGCTGAATGTTGTGAAATATGGACGGATGTTGATGGTGTTTTTAACGCAGATCCTCGCCTAATAAAAGAAGCAAAGTTACTTGATTACTTGTCATATCAAGAAGCGATGGAACTTTCATATTTTGGTGCTAGCGTACTACACCCAAAAACGATTGGCCCCATTGCTCAATTTCATATTCCTTGTTTGATTAAAAATACCGGTAATCCTTCTGCCCCAGGAACCTTAATATCTAACGAGGATGATCAAACTAAAAAAGTTAAAGCAATATCTAATCTTGATGATTTAACTATGGTCAATGTCTCAGGACCGGGTATGAAAGGTATGGTTGGCATGGCCAGTCGTGTATTTGCCACTATGAGTCAAGAAAAAATTTCTTTAGTCTTAATTAGTCAGTCTTCCAGCGAATACTGTATCAGTTTTTGTATTCACACCAGTGATGCTGAATTAGCCGAACTAAGCTTACAACAAGAGTTCGAGCTAGAGTTACTCAATGGTTTACTTGAACCATTGAAGTTACAACATGAATTATCAATTATTTCTCTGGTTGGTGACGGTATGCATCATCAACAAGGGGTTGCTGCTAAGTTTTTCAGTTCATTAGCCCAAGCGCGTGTCAATGTAATCGCTATTGCCCAAGATTCGTCAGAGCGTAGTATTTCTGTTGTGGTAGAAAAACGTAAATGTACTGATGCAATGAAAGTCAGTCATCAAAATTTCTTCACTCACAAACCCACTATTGATGTATTTCTTGTTGGCTGCGGCGTTGTTGGTAGTGAGCTTCTTGCGCAAATTGCTCGTCAACAACCTAAGCTTAAAAAGCAAAATATTTCCTTAAAGGTGTATGGCATTGCTAACAGTAAAGGTATGTTCTTTAATACTGAAGGGATTGATTTAGATAACTGGCAAGCAGAAATGAAAAGTGACGCAGTTCCAGTAAATGTTGAAAACATCAAGGCTTTTGTCCGCGAGAATCACCTGATTAATCCGGTGTTAGTCGACTCAACGTCTAGTGAATCTTTGGCAATGAGCTATGTAGAGTACCTTGAAGAGGGTTTTAATATTGTAACGCCAAATAAAAAAGCCAATACTGATTCTTGGCAATACTATCAAGCTTTGCGCAGTGCCGCACAGAAGTCTAACCGTCGCTTCTTATATGAAACAACGGTTGGTGCTGGCTTACCCGTAATTGATACATTACAAAGCTTGCTAAAAGCGGGTGATGAATTAGTACGTTTTGAAGGGATATTGTCTGGTTCACTTTCTTATATGTTTGGAAAACTAGAAGAAGGTATGACCGTTTCTCAAGCTACCGCTATCGCCAAAGAAAATGGCTTTACCGAGCCTGACCCTCGTGACGATTTAAGCGGTATGGACGTAGCGCGTAAATTGTTAATCATGGCGCGTGAAGCAGGAATTCCGCTTGAGTTATCTGATATTTCTATAGAATCTGTGTTACCTGCAAATTTTGATGCAAGTGGTGATGTCAGTGAATTTATGAAGAACTTAGCGAAAATAGATGATGAATTTTCTCAACGAGTAAAAGTGGCAAAAGCTGAAGGTAAAGTTTTACGTTATATTGGCAATATAGTTGATGGGAAATGTAAAGTTGCCATTGAAGCTGTTGCCAATGATCATCCACTTTATAGTGTTAAAGATGGTGAGAATGCGCTGGCAATACATAGCCGTTATTACCAACCCTTACCGTTTGTATTACGCGGTTATGGCGCAGGTGCTGCGGTTACCGCCGCTGGTGTGTTTGGTGATTTATTAAGAACATTGGCATGGGAGCAGCAGCACTAATGGCTATATCTGTTTTTGCTCCCGCATCAATAGGCAACCTAAACGTTGGCTTTGATGTTTTAGGTCTAGCAGTTAGACCCATTGATGGTACTTTATTAGGTGATGTAGTTACTATAGAGTCAGCCTCTGAGAATAAGCTGATTGTGATTGGTGAATTTGCCAATAAGCTACCCAGTAAGGCAACAGACAATATTGTTTGGCATTGTCTAGAGCTATACAACCTAGCACTTGAAAAATCGCAACAAGCGGTTCAAAAAGTACAACTGACACTAGATAAAAAGATGCCAGTTGGCAGTGGTTTGGGCTCAAGTGCATGCTCTGTAGTTGCAGCACTGGTCGCACTTAATGAATTTTATCAGCAATATTTTGATGAAAAAACGCTGTTATTTATGATGGGTGAAATGGAGGCAAAAATAAGTGGTAGTTTGCACTACGACAATGTCGCACCATGTTATTTAGGTGGTTTGCAATTAATGGTGCCAGACAAGCACGTTATTAGCCGAAGTTTGCCACAATTTGATCATTGCTACTACGTAATGGCTTACCCTGGTATTAATGTCTCAACGAAAGCTGCGCGCGATGTCTTACCCAAACAATACAGTCGGGCTGATGCCATTACCTTCGGTCAAAATTTAGCAACTTTTGTTGATGCTTGCCACCGTAATGATAAACAACAAGCATTTTCAGTACTCAAAGATGTACTTGCAGAGCCTTATCGTCAGCACTTGTTGCCAAAATTTATCGAAGCGAAAGACTATTTAAGTGCTCAAGGTCATTTAGCTGTAGGGATTTCAGGATCAGGACCTACCTTATTTTGTGTCTGTGATTCGCTTGAAAAAGCCCAAGATAGCGCGCTTTGGTTACAAAAAAATTATTTACAAACAGACTCAGGTTTTGTTCATGTCTGTCAGGTTGACTTAACGGGTGCTGAGAGATTGCCCGCTTAATCACTTTATTAAAAATACCAAATTTATTAGGAATATGTTGTGAAATTTTATAATTTAAAAGAAAACGATGAACAAGTCAGTTTTTCTGGTGCGGTTAAGCAAGGACTAGGAAAAAATCAGGGACTATTTTTTCCTGAAACAATCCCAGTGTTAGATAATATCGATGACTTACTTGCTATGCCTTTAGTTGAAAGAAGTGTACATGTCCTCTACCCATTTGTAGAAGGTGATTTAACTAAAGCGCAATTAACTGAGATTGTGACCAGTGCTTTTAACTTTCCAGCACAAATTCAACCCATCAATAAAGACAGAGCCATATTAGAGCTTTTTCATGGTCCAACACTCGCCTTTAAAGATTTTGGCGCGCGTTTTATGGCTAAATGTTTGCAAGTTTTTAGCAAAGATAAAAAAATCACCATATTAACGGCGACTTCAGGTGACACAGGTGCAGCGGTTGCTCATGCTTTTCATAACATTGAAAATATTCGTGTGGTGATCTTATATCCAAAAGGAAAAATTAGCCTGCTACAAGAAAAAATGTTTACGACCTTAGGCGGCAATATTGAAACACTCGCTATCGACGGGAGTTTTGATGATTGTCAGGCGTTAGTTAAAAAGTCATTCGATGATAGAGAGCTCGCCACTACTATAGGTTTAAATTCTGCTAACTCAATAAATATCAGCCGCTTATTAGCTCAGGTATGTTATTACTTTGAAGGGTTTGCACAGTTATCTCGTCAAAAGTGTAAAAGCGAATTAAACGATGTTGTGGTATCTATTCCCAGTGGTAACTTTGGTAACTTAACTGCTGGTTTATTTGCTAAAGCACTCGGTTTACCGATAAAAAGATTTATTGCGGCAACAAATGCCAACGATACTGTGCCTCGTTACTTAAAAACAGGTGAGTGGACGCCTAATGCTACTGTAGCGACCATTTCCAATGCGATGGATGTTAGCGATCCAAACAACTGGCCTCGTGTTGAACATATGCTAAAGTCTGGCATAGTTCCCAGCGATTGTATTAGCTCTGTTTCAATTGATGAAGAACAAACACAGTCAACTGTTTTACAGTTAGCCAAGTTGGGTTACATCAGTGAACCACATGCAGCCATTGCCTATAAAGCGTTACAGTACAATGCAAATGAAGGTGAATTTGGTGTATTTTTAGGGACCGCACACCCAGCAAAATTCAAAGAGGTGGTTGAAAGTATTTTAGGACAACCAATCGGTTTACCAAAAGAGCTTGCTGACTGCGCCAGCGAAACCATTTTATCAAAAGATATGGCTGCTAACTTTAGCGACTTACGTGATTATTTATTATTAAACGATCACTGATTTTGTTCAGTTAAAAACACGTTTATAATGGTCGTTAATTTAGATTAACGGCCATTTTTATACCTCATGATAAATCAAAATATTAAGCCACAATGGCAACAACTTATTAATCAAGAACAATCCAAGCCATATTTCATCGAACTAAGCCAAGTAATTTCTCAACAACGAGCAAAGGGCGACGTTATCTTTCCTGCGCAAAACGATATTTTTAATGCTTTTTGTTATCAAAATATTAGAGACACTAAAGTAGTTATTTTAGGACAAGACCCCTATCACGGTGAAAATCAAGCTCACGGACTCGCTTTTTCTGTGCAACCCGGCATTAAAGTCCCTCCTTCTTTAGTCAATATTTATAAAGAGCTTGTTAATGAGTTTACTGACTTTATTAAGCCAAGCCATGGTTGCTTAACGCAGTGGGCAGAGCAAGGAGTGTTATTACTGAATACAGTTTTAACCGTCAAACAAGCACAGGCTCATTCTCATGCTAAGTTAGGTTGGGAAACATTTACTGATGAAGTAATAAAGCACATTAATCAAGAAAGTAGCGGTTGTGTATTCTTACTTTGGGGAGCTCATGCACAAAAGAAAGGAAAAGATATTAATACCGAAAAGCATTCTGTATTAAAGGGGCCACATCCTTCACCTTTATCGGCATATCGCGGTTTTTTTGGCTGTCAGCATTTCTCAAAAACCAACCAATGGTTACTATCAAAAAATATGACTCCGATAAACTGGCAGTTACCGGAACAAGTCTAAGCTTAACTAAAAAAGATACAGCCCTTGGTAAACATCAACAAAGGGCTCTTTTTTATTAAAAATATGATGTTAACTTATAGTTTGAATAGTCCTAGGTTTTTATCTGTTAACGCATCACGCCAACCCCCTAGCCATTCTGATTTTGCATCAGTATTTTGATAAGGACATTTTTCTTTTGTTTTTCCGGTGAGGCCTGCTTTATAACCATTGGAATGTGCTCTGCCTAGACGATCTCTTTTCTTTGTTTGCATCGATAACTCTCCATCATTGTCTTGGTGATATTTATTAATACTTGTCGAATAAAACAGCAGTCGACAATTCAGTTAAGATTAAGGAGAAGGCTAAATCAAGGTACATTACGATAGAAAAACGTTCAAAAGTTAATGAACCAGAGCTGAAAAATCTTGATTATAAGATTATATAAATAAAACAATTTGTTACCAACAAGCGTTATTACCTATGATTATTAAAAGTTATTTTTATATAAGAAATTATTTTAATGTTGTGGGATACCTAAGCGACTCGAGCGTAACAGCGGTTCTAACATGCCTTCAAGACCATTGAGTTTTATTTCATAAATTAATTCAAGTTGCTGTCCTAGCTTACCTTCAGGAAAACCTTTTGATTTAAACCAAACTAAGTAAGGCTCTGGCAATTTTAGTAGGGGTCTACCTGCATATTTTCCAAAAGGCATTATTTGATTTACAGCGTCGAGCAAAGCTTGTTGATCTGAAAACATAGTTTCTCTACTTATTAAATTTTCCTGTCGGGATAATAACTCAAAACCTTTTAACATCATAAAAGTGTCATGAGGTCTATTTATAATCATCACAAGTTTATCGACTAACTTAAAACAGGGAACGAACATGTCTATAATAAGAAAACGCAGTGCAGCGCACAAAGCTTATATTCCTTCAAATGCGCGAGATAACCAATATATTTTAGCTGAGTTTACCATTACTGATGAATTAATAGAGTTAATTTCTCCAAATATTTCAACGCATAGCACTCAACCTTACTATGATTTTTATCAAAGTTTATCACAATTGTTATTTACGCTAAGTAATGACTATGCGATACAAAGTAGCTTATTTATTGCTAACGACAAATTAGTTCGCGTTCGCTACAGTCAAGAAATGCACCAATGGCAAACCAACCAGCAAATTTTATTTTATTACGATCCTCAAAATCATCAATTACAAAATTCTTTTTTTGATGCCAGTATTCGCGCAAAAAAGATTACCCTGCTGTTTTTAGCCTCTGGCGACGACATTCGCTTTAATGCAGCGGCATTTCATCAAAAAGTGACTCGGTTACTGCATAGTTTTATCGAGCAAACAAAATTGCCTAGTAGAGCGATACGTTTACGTGATCATCAACACCTTACCTATGATTTATTTGCTAAAAATAAAGGCTGCTTAGGCACACAAGCGCATAAATTACGACCTATTGATGAACGCTATAAATCACAAAACGTTGTTATAACACCAAACGCATCGGCAATAAGTTATGTGGTAATTAATCTAACGGTCGATAATCGTTTATTGGGTTTAGTTGATATTGATGCCAATTCTAAAGATCCATACAATCCGCTTTATACTTATTTAACGGATACATTTTCTCTGGTGGCAAAGCGCTTTAATTTAAATAATGGAGCGTTAATCGCTAATGGTTTAGTCCCCATTGTCCGACATAGTTTGCATGAAATAATTTCTAAGATGGGTGAGTTACAAATGTTAGGTTATAACCCTAACCAGAGTCCCTGTGGCTTGGTGAGTAAATGGAAAGCCGATGAGTTAGTTGATAACGTACAACTTATCTTTGTGGCTACCGCAGAAGACTCCAAGCACAGCGGCTATGGCAAGTTTATTAACCAAATAGAACAGGCAATGCGTTTATTAGCAACCGAACTCGAAATCCCTATTAATAAAGATGAATTAACGCTAAGGTTTCATCAGCATATTGCTTATAACATTGAAAACTAAGGTTATTTAACTTCGCCATTAACGGTTGGTTTTTTCTGTAGCTTGCGTTGTAACGTTCTGCGGTGCATTGAAAGCTGACGTGCCGTTGCTAAAACATTACCATTATTAAATTTTAAGACTTGTTAATATACTCCCATTCAACCTGCTCGGTTGACAACGTTGGCTCATTGATAATGTTTATTCCTAAATTTGAAGCCAATGTTGATTTTTTTAGCAACGAACTGTTAGCGTTTTTAGCTAAAGCTGATAATAAAGTCTGTGTATCGACCGGCTTGGCTAAGTAATCATCTGCGCCAAGCTTTATTGCGTCAACGGCAGTAGCTATACTGGCAAAACTGGTTAACAAAATAATACGACTCTTTGGCAATAGTTTCCTCATCAGATTAATCAAATTTAAGCCACTTTCATGATGGAGTTTCATATCGAGTAATATGAATTCTGGCAACTGACGATGACAGGTTAACAATGCATCATTAATGTTATCGGCCAACCAACAGCTGTAGCCATGTTTTCAAATGCGTCTTTTAAGCGTATTAGCAAAGGTGCTGTCATCTTCAACAATTAATAATTTCATCCATTTTTTTCCTACGTATCATTAACCACTAACGCTAATTTCAACGTTACTAATGCACCACCAGCAACGTGATTGGTTAAGGCAAGTGTAACGCCTAATCGCTCTAAACTTGCATGACTCAAAAATACTGCCATACCTAATCCTTGTTTGCTGTTTACAGGTTTAACGCCTAACTCACTTAGTGTTAATTGGGTAAAACCACAACCAAAATCACGCATACTGAGCTGCCAATTTTTTTCATCAAACAAGCTAGATAACTCAATTTTATCACTACCGCTGACTTTAGTGGATCGAATCGCATTATTAACTAAATTTAAAATTGCTGGCAATAATGAAGCATCAGCCAATACTTTAGCGTTTTCACTGAGTATTGATTGGTGCTTCTCAGAGAAGAAGTTCACCCTAACATCAGGATAATTTAAGTTAATATGATCACGCACTTGTTGCACAATATCAGCACAAAGCACCTCTTTTGACTTTTGCTCTTTAATCTCAAAAACCATTTGACGAAACTCAGCTAAACTTCTGCTACAACGTAATAATTGTCTTTGTAAGTCAACAATCGCAGGGTGCTCAGGTAGCTCCTCACTGAGCTCATCGACAAGCAACTTTACAGTTACTATGGGAGTAGCGAGCTGATAAGTTATTTGCGCAGAAGCGCCCCCTAATGACATGATTTTTTCTTGCTTTAATTGCTCTTCCCGAAAAGCAGCTATTGCTTGTTCTTTTTGAGGGATTCTTCGTGCCATTTGGCCAACAACGGTTGCAACAACAATGCTAGAAAAGAGAAAATTTATCCACACACCAATAAAGTGGCTTTGCATATTGCCATGCATTACTGACATGGGTAATAACCACAATAAAACACTGTATGAAGCAATCGCTAATAGTGCGACACTTCCAAGTAACAGCGGAGTTAACGTCACAGCAGCAATAGGAATAAGCAATAACGAGACAAAAGCATTAGTTGCTCGGCCACTAAAATATAAAATAAGTGAGAGAAATAAAATATCAGCACAAATCTGCCCAAGTAAGGCGCGCTTATCAACTTCTTTTCCAGACTTATAATATAAATAGCTGACTAAGGTAAATAAAGCTTCAATTGAAATAACAATAATGAGCGGTAACCAAGGCAGTTGATAGTTTAAAACGCCATTAACAAAAGTATTAATATCAGCTGAATAATTATAGCCGCACTGCGTAATAAAAGAACGGTGCGAACTTGGTTAAACTTACTAAAAAATGAAGACATAATGTTTTATATTGGTTAATCGTATTCGTTGATATTACGCTAATTTTTATATTTTCAACTAATCAAAAACAGTTTATTTTAAATTTCAGATAAAAACATATAGACATCTAAACGTCTATTGTTATACAGTTATTTTAATCAAATTTATTAAGGTTTATTTTAATGTCATCACATGAAGAAAAAATCACCCTGGCAGGCGGTTGCTTTTGGTGTATTGAAGGTGCATACAACCAATTAATCGGCATTAAATCTGCCATATCAGGTTATATGGGCGGCAGCGCAGCGCTAGCAACTTATGAAGACGTTTGCTCGGGTCAAACCGGCCATGCAGAAGTCGTGCAGTTAACTTTTGATAGCGCAGCGATCACTTGTCGTGAAATATTAGAAGTATTTTTTACGCTACACGATGCCAGCCAATTAAATCGTCAAGGTAACGATATAGGAACCCAGTATCGCTCAGGGATTTTTTATCACAGCAAAGAACAACAGCAAGTTGCTGAAGATATTATTAAAGAAGTCGACGCTAGCAATATGTATAGCTCAGCGGTTGTGACTGAGGTAACTCAAGCGTCAGAGTTCTTTTCTGGTGAAGATGTTCATCAAGACTATTTCAATAATAATCCTGGTAATCCTTACTGTCAGGCAGTTGTTTCACCTAAGCTCGCGAAATTTAGAAAAACGTTCGTAAGTAAATTAAAACCATCATAGGCTTAAAGCAATATTGTCAGCTTGAGAATAAAATCTCATTTTTAACAAAGTGCGGACACTGAAACAATCAGTGTCACGCATTTGCTACCAAGTACTGATTTAATACATTAAGGTATACAGTTTTCTGCGGAATTTATTGGCTAATGGGTCGCCATCAGGTAAAGCCTTTAACACATCCAGATAAAGATCTTTGCTGGCAGCATCACTACTGTCTTTTTGCATTAAACGAAACAGTAACGTCAACGCTTCTTCATGTCGGTTGACTTGGCTGTATTGCGCAACAAGTTGATGTTGTAGAGCAATGTTGTCAACGTCGTCCACTAACTGTGCTTCTAATGCTTTAATTTCTGGTGAGTCCGCGGCTTGACTGGCAAGCTCAAGTTTAGCGATAAGCGCTTGATAGTGACTGTCTTGATCAACCATTAAAATAGTGGTTAATAAAGATTCGGCTTCGCTTATTTTACCCGTTTGTAAATAAACATCTGCCATCATTAATTTAATGTCGGCACGTTCACTATTAAGTTGATAAGCACTATTAATCGCCGTAAATGCATCATTAATATTATTATCAGCTAACAACTTTTGCGCCTGAATAAGTAATAAGTCTTCTTCTTTAGGTAAATGATTCGCTAAAAATTCTTTTATATTGTCATCATCTTGTGGCCCAGTTAAACCATCAAGTGGTTGGCCATCTTTCACTAAAATAGCCGTAGGTAAACCTTGAATACCAAATTGTTGGGCAATTTGTTGCTGAGTTTGACAATCAACCGTGGCGTATAATATATACTGTTCAAAACCCTGCAAGCCGATGGCTAACTTATCTTTAAGCTCCAAACTCTCAGGGACCTGTGCCGCCCAAAAGTCAACTAAGACTAACTTCGATTTTGATTCTTCTAAAATAATTTGTTGAAAATTTTCTAGGGTAATTTCAATGGCATTTGTAGTCACATTCACTTCCATTTAGTTTATTGATGAGCGTCTATATTCTATATTTTGGGGCAATTATAAAAAGCGCAAGTGCCTTAATACAAAAAGCTGAACGCCTATCAATAAAGAGACCTTCAGCTTTAGTACTATATAAGTGTAATAATAATTAGACTTCGTTTAATAACTCGCGAGCAATAATGATTTTTTGGATCTCGCTAGTGCCTTCATAAATAGTGGTAATACGTACGTCGCGAGCCATGCGTTCAAGTGGATATTCTTTAATATAGCCAGCACCACCCATTAATTGCAATGCGTCATAACAAGCAATATTTGCTTTTTCTGCCGCAAATAACTTCGCCATAGAGGCGGCTTTACCAAAGGGTAAACCTTGTTCTTTAGTATAAGCAGCTTGCATTAACAATAAACGGGCTGCTTCTAAATCTGTGTAACGTTCGGCAAGTTTCCATTGTAAACCTTGGAAGTTTGATAATGCTTGGCCAAACTGCTTACGTTCAGTGATAAAGGCACGGGCGTAATCCATGGCGGCTAAACCAATACCTAGCGCTAATGAACCAATACCAATTCGACCGCCCGCAAGTTCGCCAACCGCAACGCCAAAGCCTTTATTTTCTTTGCCCATCATGGCACTAGCAGGTATCCGGCAGTTACTAAAGCTCACTTCATTTGTGGGTGATGCTTTTTGCCCCATTTTTTCTTCTGGCTTACTGACCGTAATACCTGGCGTATTTGCTTCCACTAAGAAACATGAAATACCCTTACCTTTTCGAGCGGTCGCGTCAGTTACCGCCCAAACAACAAAGATGTCAGCAAAGCTAGCACTGGTAATATAGAGTTTGCTGCCATTGAGTAAGTACGCATCACCGTCGAGTACTGCAGAGGTCTTCATGCCAGCAGGGTCTGAACCAGCGTCATTCTCTGTTAAACAAAAAGCACCGGCTTTATATTCACCACTACATATTTTAGGTAAATACTTTTGCTTTTGCTCTTCATTACCAACCGCTTGAATAACTTCAGCAACCATATTTGTCACTGATGCTGTTACTGCGGTTGCTGCACATGCGCGTGCTATTTCTGTTATCGCTAAGCTAAAAGCAACCGTGCCTGCTTCTACGCCACCATATTCTGCTTTAATATTTAAGCCCATAAAACCCAATTCAGTTAACTGCGCAAGGTTGTTGAGGAAAAGTGTTTGATCTTGGGTTTCATCAAGTTCGGCCGCTACAGGAGCTAATTCGCTTTCAGCGAATTTTTTTGCCATATCTTGAATCATCATCTGTTCTTCGGTTAATGATAAATTCATTCGTTACTCACTTTTATATATTAAATTTGTATTTATTTGTATTTAGATGCGTATTTAACAGTTAAATCGCATATTTAAATTTCTTATTATTATTTTTTTCTAATTAACTAAACGATAGCAGCACCGATTTAGATCAATCAACCCAGCACAAACCAAAGTAATGCGACACCTAGAACTAAGCGATAGATAACAAATGGCATCATACCAACTTTTTCCAATAGAATAAGAAAGTAGTGAATGCAGGCATAAGCACTAAAAAAAGCTAACACACTGCCAAGACCAATAGCATTCCAATCAACAGGGCCCGTTTCAGTCATTAATTTTAATGTTAAATAACTCCCCGCCATCGCAATGGCAGGAATTGACAATAAAAAAGAAAATCGAGCGGCATTATCTCGACTTAAGCCAAGCATCAAACCGATTGTCATTGTTATACCTGAACGAGATGTACCCGGAATTAAGGCTACCGCCTGTGCTAAACCAATCAGCATAGCGCCTTTAAATCCTAGCTTTTCAAAATCAATGTGCTCAGTCGCTTTTCTTTTGCCCGCTTTAATGTCAGCAAAACCCAGTAAAAATCCAAAAATCAAGGTAGTAGCAGCAATAACCAACGCAGTACGTAAATGTGCTTCGATGAAGTCTTTGCCGAGCAAACCAAATATTCCTAATGGGATAGTCGCAAATAATATCCACCAGGCAAGCTTGCCATCAAAGCTAGTATTATCGCCTTTTATACTACCCACCCAAGCAACAGCCATATTAGCGACATCTTTACGAAAATATAAAACAACTGCGAGTAATGTTCCAACATGCAAAGCAACATCGAGTGCTAAACCTTGATCTTTCCACCCTAAAACAGCTGAGGGTAAGATTAAATGTGCAGAACTTGATACGGGTAAAAACTCCGTTAATCCTTGGAGAATAGCTAAAATAAATATCTCTGTAATGGTCATTGCTTATTATATTCCTTATGTATAATTCAATTTTTTAATGTCTAACTTTTACAATTGGCTTGACCAAGAAAAGTCTACTGTGGTTATTTGTTGTTGTGTTTTATCGTAAGCTTGCCAAAGTTGTTGGTACGATTTTTTTAAAATGGGGTGTTTAAGATCTGGCGCTACTTCAGCCAATGGCCATAAAACAAAGGCATTTTCTGTGATCTCGGCACGTGGGATTTGTGCTGGAGTGTCCAACACTAAATCATCAAACAGTAATAAATCTAAATCTAAGGTGCGTGGGCTATATTTTTTAGCATCAATTTCTCGACCGTTGGTAAACTCAATTTCGCGAAGTGCTTTAGCCACTTGTACTATATTAAGTTCGGTCGTCGCACCGATCACCATATTATAAAATTCAGCACCGTCAAATCCTACAGCTTTACTAGCAAATAAAGATGATAGCGTTAACTCACCAAGCAGCGCCTCAAGGGCAGTCAATCCTGTCTGTAAATAGTGCTGACGGTCTACATTACTGCCAAGCGAAATATATAAACGCGCCATTACCCATGATTACTGTTATTTGATTGGCTACCACGTTCAATTTCAACACCAACGGTTATGGCATTATACACCGCATTAGGCTTGCCTACTTTCAATTTAAGCCAAGGGATCTGATAAGTTTCGATTAAGAATTTAGCCAAACGCTCTGCTAATGTTTCAATTAAATCTACGGGGTTTTTATTAGCAAATTCGGCTATTTTTACTGATATGTCGGCATAATCGAGTGTTTTAGCTAGCTCATCATTTTCGGCCGGTTTGGCGGTATCCCACCCCATAACTAAATCAATCACTAAGGTTTGTTTGATTTCTTTTTCCCAATCGAAAAAACCTATGGTGGTTTGAATACTCAAGCCTTCAATATAAACTTTATCCATTAACGTACACTCATCTTTAATAAGACAACTAAAAATATAGGTCGATTTTACCTGTGCAAAGTTATAAAAACTAGTGGTTGACGGATCAATTCATTTTTTTTATTAATAGACGATAGAAAAACTTATTTCCATTGACATTATGAAAGGCTAGAATATCTAAAATTGTTGAAAACTTGTTATAATTAACCATCATTTTAACAATGAATTGGGAGATTTTTGTATTAGCGCTCTATTAGTAACACTGATAATAATGCTTGCTGCCTATTTGGTCGGTTCGATTTCTAGTGCTATTTTATTGTGTAAGCTGTTAAAACTTCCAGATCCTCGCACTACCGGCTCAAACAATCCTGGCGCAACCAATGTTTTGCGTATCAGTAACAAATTCATCGCTGCACTGGTGCTGGTCTTTGATATCCTCAAAGGCACTATTCCCGTGTGGGGCGCTTATTTCCTTGATTTAGACCCCCTTAATTTAGGGTTAATAGCATTGGCTGCTTGTTTAGGCCATATGTACCCTATATTTTTTAACTTTAGAGGCGGAAAAGGCGTTGCAACCGCACTGGGTGTATTATTACCGATAGGTTTAGATCTTGGCGGTTTATTGATACTGACCTGGGTAAGTGTGATTTATTTTACCCGATATTCAAGCTTGGCCGCTATTATTACGGTATCGCTTGCGCCTTTTTATATTTGGCTATTAAAACCTCTATATATGTACCCAGTGATGATGCTCTCGGTATTAATTATTTTTCGCCACAAGGACAACATTTGGCGATTAATGAAAGGAGATGAAGGTAAAATATCCTTTACTAAGGCCAAATGAAGTCATTAATGTACCAACTTTACCGCTAGTTATACCGCTGGTAAAGTATCTAACGGCCAGCGTGGTGTCGCTTTAAACGATAAATCTGCATCTGTTCCTGCTTTTAAACGTTGCAAGCCCGCATAAGCTATCATCGCGCCATTATCAGTACAAAACTCAGGACGTGGATAAAAAACTTCACCACCGAGCTTTTTAGTAATTTCCGCTAATTTCTCTCGAAGTGATGTGTTGGCGCTAACGCCACCAGCAATCACTAAACGTTTTAACTCACACTGCTGCAAAGCACGGCGACATTTTATTGCTAAGGTATCAACAACCGCTTCTTGAAATGCATAAGCGACATCGGCATGAGTTTGTTCATCCATACCTTCATTGCCTTGTGCTTTTTGCAACGCTATTTCTTTGCGAATAACGGTACCCGCAGCTGTCTTTAAACCACTAAAGCTAAAATCTAAACCTGGACGATCTGTCATTGGGCGCGGTAATTTATAACGCCCTTTTGTGCCTTTTTCAGCCATCTTCGATAAAGCAGGCCCGCCGGGGTAATCAAGCCCAAGTAACTTAGCTGTTTTATCAAACGCTTCACCCGCAGCATCGTCAACTGATTCACCGAGCAATTCATATCGACCAATGCCGTCAACACGCACTAGCATAGTATGTCCACCCGAAACGAGCAGGGCAACAAAAGGAAACTCTGGCACGTTTTCTTCTAACATAGGCGCGAGTAAATGCCCTTCCATATGATGAACAGGCACAGCCGGAAGTCCCCAGCCGTAAGCTAAACTTCTGCCAATTGAACAGCCTACTAATAATGCCCCCACTAAACCAGGCCCTGCAGTATAAGCAACGCCGTCTAGATCAGCAGGGGTTAAGTTAGCTTCTTTTAACACTTCTTTAATTAAAGGTATTGTTTTACGGACATGATCTCGTGACGCTAATTCAGGAACAACTCCGCCGTAGTCAGCATGAACAGCTATTTGACTATATAAACGATGGGCTACAATACCTTTGGGTAAATCACCTTCTCCGTCATCATAAATAGCAATACCCGTTTCATCACAAGATGTTTCTATACCTAAAATTCGCATAATACCCTTAACCTAAAAGCCTAAATAATGTTTATTTCATTTTATTGAGCGATTTTAACGCCAACTACGTTAGCTATTATACCCATTTGAACAAGGTTGTGATCTACTTTTTATAAGAAAATAGATAAGGGTCAGCGACAACGTTTAATAAATTATTATTCGTTTTCCCCTCGTGAAAGTCAGTGGGTATATAATCAACTTAGTATTAAATCAGTTAATTTTAATTTTAGAAAATATTACACTTTACTTTAACTAGTGCTTAGCTTTAGAATACGTCACCCAATTTTGATAGAGTGGGTGTTTGCGAAGCAATAATGCTTAAGCGATACACCAATCATATAGATACATACTAAGGTTATACATGCCAGTAATTAAAGTTAGAGAAAACGAACCATTTGACGTTGCATTACGTCGTTTTAAACGTTCATGTGAAAAAGCAGGGATCCTTTCAGAAGTTCGCCGTCGCGAATCTTACGAAAAGCCTACTTGGGAACGTAAACGTAAGAAAGCTGCCGCTGTTAAGCGCGCTGCTAAAAAAGTTTCTCGTGAAAACGCTCGCCGCGTTCGCATGTACTAAGATACCTTAGTAGTATTTAAGACTATCGAGTAAAATAAATGAGTTTAATAGACCAACTCAGAGATGAAATGAAAGTTGCGATGCGTGCTAAAGACAAATGTCGTCTTGGTGTTATTCGTATGGCCATTTCATCAATTAAGCAAGCCGAAATCGATCATAACCTTGAACCAACTGATGAGAACATCATTGTGATTTTAACCAAAATGGTTAAACAACGCAGAGAGTCCATCAAAATGTTTACTGACGGTGGTCGTGATGAGTTAGCTGCTAAAGAAGCTGAAGAAGTAACCGCGTTAGGATTTTTTCTTCCGCAGCCACTTTCAAGTGAAGAAATTAGTCAGTTAATTACTAAAACTATTGCTGATACCGGTGCGGCTTCAATGGCTGACATGGGTAAAGTAATGGCGGTATTAAAACCATTAATGCAAGGCAAAGCAGACTTAGGCGTAGTAAGTGGTCAAGTTCGTAATACCCTAAATGCATAACGGATTTTACTAAAGCTTACTGTTTTCGTTTTATTAAAATATACATTTTAAAGCCGTGAAAATTTATTTTCACGGCTTTATTGTTTTATATAATACCTATTTAGCGTTTCACTTGGGTGAGAAGTTAAAAAACACCTATCCAGTACAGGTCAATTAGGTTTAAAATAACATTCGCACAAACAACCAAAGAAAATGTAGACATGACTGGTATGATCCCTCGACAATTTATTGATGATTTATTAGCGCGCGCTGATATTGTTGAATTAATTGACTCTCGAGTGCCGTTAAAAAAAGCTGGCAAAAATTATCAAGCTTGTTGCCCATTCCATACCGAAAAGTCTCCCTCATTCAGCGTTAGCCAAGATAAACAGTTTTATCATTGCTTTGGTTGTGGTGCACACGGTAATGCCATTTCTTTTCTAATGGAGTTTGATCGTTTAGAATTTCCTGATGCCATTGAAGAACTTGCTTCTCATTACAACATGGAAGTGCCTCGCGAGAAAAATAATCAAAGTCCCGCTCAACAAAAACAACAACAACAAGCACATCAACAAAAACAAGATGATTACGAGCTGATGGAAAAAATCAGTCGTTTTTATCAACAACAATTAAAAGTGGCTACCGATAAAGATTCCGCCATTGATTATTTAAAAGGTCGCGGTTTAAGCGGTGAAGTGGTTAAGCGCTTTGGTATTGGTTATATCAGTGACGCTTGGGATGGGGTAATGAAAAATTTTGCCAAAAATCCTTCAGCCACTCAACAACTTGTAGATTTAGGTATGGCAATACCTGGCGATAAAAATCGTCCTTATGATCGTTTTAGAGGTCGTATTCAATTCCCCATTCGTGACAAGCGAGGTCGCGTTATTGGTTTTGGTGGTCGTGTATTGGGAGATGGTACGCCAAAGTATTTAAACTCTCCAGAAACGCGTATTTATCATAAAGGCCATGAACTTTACGGATTATTTGAAGCAAAACAAGCCAATAAACAATTGTCACGATTGGTTGTGGTTGAAGGCTATATGGATGTTGTGGCACTAGCACAACATGGTGTTGACTATGCTGTAGCGTCGCTCGGTACATCAACCACCCCAGAGCAATGCCAAACTTTATTTAGAACCGTTAAAGAAGTTATCTGTTGTTATGACGGTGACCGAGCAGGCCGAGATGCCGCATGGCGAGCCATGGAGAATGCCCTGCCTTTAATTAACGATGGTACGAGTTTAAAATTTGTATTTTTACCTGACGGTGAAGACCCTGATTCGTTGATCAGAGAAAAAGGTCAACAAGCTTTCGAAGAAATTATAGATAACGCCACCCCCTTGTCAGTTTTTCTTTTTGATCACCTTTCTCTACAAGTCAATATGAGCACTTTGGAAGGAAAATCAAAAATGATTGAGCTCTTCCAGCCCTACTTAAATAAGCTGCCTGATAGTACCTTAAAAGATTCAATTTTGACCGAATTAGCCAATAAATTCGCCCGTGGCAACGAAAAACGTTTAGACGAATTACGTAAAAAGAACAATCAAAACAACAAGGCGAGCACGGTAAAGAAGCAAAGTAAAATCACACCATTACGCCTTGCTATTGCATTATTACTTGAGCACCCCCATATCATTAGTGCATTACCAGATATTACTATTTTACAACAACTCGATATGCCAGGTATTCCTTTGCTCAATCGACTGTTAGTTTTATGTAAAGAAAATTCAAAAATTAACAGTGCTCAGCTTATTGAACATTTTCGAGGGACCACTGAAGGTAGCCAATTAACAAAGTTAATGTGCTTACAACATCATGTTGAACCTGAAAATGCTGAATCGATGTTTATTGATGTAATAGAAAGTTTTTTAAACAAATTTATTGAACAACGTACGGAGCAATTGCTTGCCAAAGAACATGCAAGCGGCTTAAATAAAAGTGAGAAACAAGAATTACATAGTTTGTTAAGTGCGTAGCAAACAAAAATAAGTTGAACATAGTTTAACGCTGGCAATATACTAAGCAATTAGCTATAATTTACGGCTTACTGTTTTCATTTTGATAGCCATAATTTAGGTGGACACTCGTCAATGAATCAAGCCCCACAATCTAGACTTAAAGAGCTCATTACCAAAGGTAAAGAGCAAGGTTACTTAACTTTTGCTCAAGTTAACGATCACCTGCCACAAGATATAATCGATTCAGACCAAGTTGAAGACATCGTTAGAATGATCAACGACATGGGTATTCAGGTATTCGAAACTGCTCCAGATCAAGATACCTTGATGATGACAGAAGGTAATACTGATGAAGATGCTGCTGAAGCAGCTGCCCAAGCACTTGCTACGGTTGAAAGCGAAATTGGTAGAACAACTGATCCTGTCCGCATGTACATGCGTGAAATGGGCACGGTTGAGCTATTAACGCGTAAAGGCGAAATTGTTATCGCTAAGCGTATTGAAGAAGGCATTAAGGAAGTTCAGCGTAGTGTTGCTGAATATCCGCCGGCAATCAATTTTTTACTCGATATGTGGGACAACTTTGAAGCTGAAGAAGTACGTTTAACCGATATTATTGTTGGCTTTTTAGACCCTGATGCTGAAGAAGAAGAAATTCCAGCAGCAGCGACGCATATTGGTTCAGAGCTTTCAAAAGAAGAGCTCAACGACGAAGATAAGTCTGATGGCGACGAGGAAGATGAGGAAGAAGAAGATACCGGTCCTTGTCCTGAACTTGCTAAAGAAAAGTTCACTCTACTTCGCAATGCCTACGAAAAAGCAAATAAAGTTATTAATGCTAAAGGTCGCGGTCATAAAGACGCACAAGCAGCGATTGATGATTTAGCTGAAGTATTTAAAGAATTCCGTTTAATTCCTAAACTTTTTGATAAGCTTGTTAAAAACATGCGTAGCGTAATGGATAGATTACGTATTCAAGAACGTTTAATCATGAAGCACTGTGTTGTTGGTGCTGGCATGCCTAAAACAACCTTTATCAAAATTTTTCCAGGCAATGAAACCTCTAAAGATTGGTTTAACGAGCAAAAAGCTGCAGGTCATGCTTATTCAGCAAAATTGTCTGATATTGAGTTAGACGTTGAACGTTGTATTTATAAATTAAATCAATTAGAAAAAGAAACGTTCTTAAATGTACACGGTATAAAAGATATTAACCGTCGTATGTCTATCGGTGAAGCTAAGGCTCGTCGTGCGAAAAAAGAAATGGTTGAAGCTAACCTACGTTTAGTTATCTCGATTGCTAAAAAATATACCAACCGTGGTTTACAATTCTTAGATTTAATTCAAGAAGGTAACATTGGTTTGATGAAAGCGGTTGATAAATTTGAATACCGTCGTGGTTACAAATTTTCAACGTATGCAACTTGGTGGATCCGTCAAGCGATCACCCGTTCAATTGCTGACCAAGCCAGAACGATTCGTATCCCTGTGCATATGATAGAAACGATTAATAAATTGAATCGTATTTCTCGTCAGATGTTACAAGAAATGGGACGTGAGCCAACACCTGAAGAATTAGCTGAACGCATGATCATGCCGGAAGATAAGATTCGTAAAGTATTGAAGATTGCTAAAGAACCTATTTCAATGGAAACCCCTATCGGTGATGACGAAGATTCACACTTGGGCGATTTCATTGAAGATGGTAATGGCGAACTACCTGTTGACTCAGCTACCGCTGAAAACTTGAAAGATGCGACACACGAAGTATTAGCTGGCTTAACCGCTCGTGAAGCTAAAGTGTTAAGAATGCGTTTTGGTATCGATATGAATACCGATCATACGTTAGAAGAAGTGGGTAAGCAGTTTGATGTTACCCGTGAACGTATTCGTCAAATCGAAGCAAAAGCGTTACGTAAATTACGTCACCCTTCTCGCTCTGAGCAACTTAAAAGTTTCTTAGACGGCGAATAAAGCTTTCATTTTTAAATAGATGACTTAAAATCCAGTAATTAATTACTGGATTTTTTTTGTCTTTAATTAACTCTACTCAATTATCAGCCAATCAAATTTTTTATAAAAGGACTTTCAATGCGCGCTCTCATTCTACTATTTTCTTTATTTTTAACACTACCTACTTTAGCAGCTAAATCTGGACCTATCGAAGTAACTCCCTTTGCAGGTTACCGTTTAGGAGGAGACTTTACTATTGCAGGTGACTTTTATGATATGAGTGAGTCCCAATCGTTAGAAGTTGAGATAGATGAAGGCTCAAGCTTTGGAGTGATTGTTGCCTGGCCTTATGACAATAAACGCCAAGGTGAATTGCTGATAAGTCACTATAAGAGTGAATTAATTCCTGCCAGTTTATTAAGCCCTTATACTAGTGACTTATCGGTAACTTACCTACATATCGGTGGTAATGTGCCACTTTCAAATAGCTTAGTTCCCTTTTGGTTTTCTGGTGGCTTTGGTGTTACGCATTTTTCACCCGAGGCAAAAGAACTTGATGATGAAACTAAACTGTCAGTAAACCTAGGGTTTTACAGTAAATTACAACTCAATGACCGTATAGCGATTCGTTTAGGTGCAAGAGTATATGCGACACTTATTGACTCTCAAGACGCACTTTTCTGTGATAACAATACCTGTAAAATCGCAATATCAAGCGATATGTGGGTACAAAGTGAATTATCAGCAGGTTTAACCTTCACGTTTTAAGACTTACTTATCAACAATAATATGCTTAGGATCAGATAGAAATGTTTGGTCCGTTAAGGTTTTCAAAAAAGCAATTAAGTCTTCTTTTTCTGCTTTTGTTAAGACAAACCCTTTAATGAACTGACTTTTCAGTGGATTCTTTCGCCCATCACCTTGATATTCACCCGTAGTAACATTTCGTCCACCAGCGGCATAAAAATCAATAACTTCCGCTAAGCTTCCAATACTGCCGTCATGCATGTAGGGCGCACTAACTTCAATATTACGTAATGTTGGCGCTCTAAATCGGCCATTATCTCTCACTAACGTTGAAATTTCAGACAAGCCAGTATCATGTTTAGGGTAACCTGATTTATCACGACCACTTTGATGGCTAACATTATACAAACCCGTATTATGGAAGGGTCTGCGATCAATAAGCTGTTTTTCATGACTGGTAGACTGAGTGAAATTAAATCCGCCGTGACAATGATGGCATTCAAGCTGCTCTGAGAAAAATAAATTCATACCGCGCAAAGCCGAGGCAGAAATAGCATTGTCATCAGCCAAATATGCATAGCTATCAAAAGGCGAATTTAAAGAAACTAAACTGCGCACGTAACTCGCTAATGCTTTCACAATTAAGTCGAAATTAACGGTTTGATTTGGAAATGCTTTTGTGAATAACATTTGATAAGTTTCTGAGCTAAAGCGTGCCAAAACTTCTTCTTCATGACCCGTTATGCCTAGCTCAACCGGCGATTCACCAAACATAGGTAAGAGTATTTGCTGTTCAATAGAGGTTAAACCGTCGTGTGCCCACGTTAATGTTTTGTTATACGCTATGTTAACTAAAGCAGAGGCATTACGTCGATGTGGTTGTGCGGTGCTACCGAATGAGTGTGGGATATTTTCACCAAAAGCAAACTCTTGATGATGGCAACTGGCGCAAGCTTGTTGTTGATTAGCTGACAAATTTTTATCAAAAAAGAGTTGTTTACCTAAATTGACTTTTGCTTGGGTCATCGGGTTATCTTGTGGTACTTGCGGCTTAGGAAAACCTTCAATAATGGGCCACTGATATTCTCCTGCTAACTCTTTATTATCACTACATGATTGCAGTAATAAGCAAAGCATTACTAAGCCCGACAAATAAAGTGTTGCTGCCTTTAAACGTTGACTAACCATCTATTTGCGCCTTAAGGTTTGTTTTAAATAACATAGACTGATCTGTATTATTGGTATTTATCCCTAGATTTTTAAATAACACTTTACAGCTTTCTTCATCAACCGATGACTGACAACTGTTTGCACGAGTTAATGTTATATCAGTAATTAATGCTGATAAATCAAACTCGATCGTAGTTATTAGTGAAGTGAAAGGCAAAGAAACGACAACTCGATTAGGGTACAAACATTCACTTTTTGGTGAACGAACAGGACTTAAGGCTTTACAACCGATAGAGCCCAGATGAAACAGCCAATCATCATCGGGTGAAGCTAACTCTGCACGCATAAATTTGTGACCACCCTGCCATCCCCAGAACATTGAAGCTTCATTTAACGGGCTAGGCTGTGTTAATGGGTTAAGGTGATTCAATGCAAACGGCACACCTAAGGTAAAACGAATATCGGTTATAACGCTCGCTTCTTTTAGAGGGGTTAATTCAAGTTGCCAATAGTCTTGCTCACCTTCTTCATTACACACCTCTCCCAATAAGGCGACATTCTCTGCTTGATGAGCATTTGTTGTCATCGACCATGACTGCCAACCACTTTTTTTAGTGTTAACTTCAACATCATGTATAAAAAACTGTAATTGCTGATACTGCCAATTTTTTGAGGCCGTACCTAGGAGTTGTTCATTATTACCACTGAAGTGACTGGCACAGTTCAAAGCAACCTGCTTATAAACCGGTTGAAAAGTGAGTGTTATTGGGGACTCTTTTTGAAAACATCCTGAAAGTAACGTAACACTTAGCCCAAAAAGAGTAGTGACAGATAAGATTTTTTTTAATATATAACAGTTCATTTTAATAAGGCTTAATCGTTGAATGCAAAGTAATATTTACATGAAGTTAAGGTAATGTTAACGAGTTGGTTTTAAATTGTACGTTAACTTGCTATGGTAAAGCCATCAAATATTGAGCAGCTAAATAAAAAACGAGTACATTATGGCTAAAATATCACTACCCATGGGTATTGCAATTATTTCAATATCATCACTTATACTTTCTTCCAATATATTTGCGCACTCAGAACATGACAAATCCAGGTTTGTCGCAACCAATGGTGTAGATAAGCAAAGATGTGATAATGTTCTTAGACCATGCAGAACAATAGCCTATGCAGTTAGTCAAGCGAACAAGGGTGATAAAGTACTTGTGGGTTCGGGTGAATTTACCATCACTTCCAGTGAAGAGTTATTCTTTTTAAAAAGTGCTCTTGTGCCAGTTTTTGGAGGCTATAATCGTTTCGATCATTATCAATCACAAAGCCCGCAGTCTAATGTAACCACTTTATATAATATTCCAACTAATATGGTTGATGAATTAAGAAAAAATGGTTTTAGGGTTATTGCCGACGGTAAAGCCTTTGTTAAAGACAAAGACTTGACACTTAAACTTGCCAGTTATCACCAATTAAGTCAAAGCCAATCTGATGAGGCTTGCATAAGTGGTAAGGCAGATGTATTCGACTGTAATAATATCGATTTACTTGCTCACTTTCCTTTATCACAAATGTCGAGTAAACCCGGCGCAGGTAACGATATTTGGGGGCATGTAGATTTAAATACCAATAATGAATTTGCCATAATGGGTGTAAATAATGGTGTGACAGTTGTTAACGTTACCAACCCCACCACTCCTGTTGAAGTAGGTACTGTTCGGGGAGTTAACTCTTCTTGGCGAGATGTTAAAGTTTACCAATACTTTGATGAAAATATTAACCTATGGCAAGCCTATGCCTACGTGACCACTGAAGGAAATAATGGCGGTGTAGCAATTATTGACCTTAACAACCTCCCTAACTCGATAAGCCTAGTTGAGAAGAATAATGTTGTTAGCACATCACATAATGTTTACATAACTAATGTAGACCATACCCTTAATATTACCCTGCCTAACCAAACGGCTTCATTGCAGCTTATTGGCGCAAATAGTAAAAGTGGTGCCTTTCAAAGTTATTCATTAGCAAACCCAAAAACTTTGGTAAATATTAACGCTAATAACTTTGGTAATGGTTACACTCATGATGGCGCTTCTTTGGTAATAGATGACCAGCGCTCGATTAATGATTGTGGCTTAACCTCGGGTAGTTGTACTGTTTTCATTGATTTTAATGAGGACGTTATGAAGTTATGGAATATCACTGATCCTAATAACACAACTCAATTAGGTACAGCCCGTTATAACGATGTTACCCAAAATAATAAGTATGTACATTCTGGCTGGGGAACAGAAGACAAACAGTTTATTTTATTACATGACGAATTTGATGAACAGCGCGGAGGTTTAAACTCTACCGTTAGAATATTTTCGATTGCAGACCTCAATAATCCAACACAAGTAGGTCAGTGGACAGGTCCTACCAGAGCTATAGATCATAATGGCTTTGTTCGTGGCAATAGATACTATATGTCTAACTATGAACGAGGGTTAACTGTTTTAGATATAACAGACCCGACAACTCCGACAGAGGTTGGCTTTTTTGATACTTTCACACCAAGCAATAATGCTAGTTTTAATGGTGCTTGGGGCGTTTATCCGTTTTTACCTTCTGGAAATATTTTAGTCAGCGATATTAATAGTGGGCTCTATGTATTAAAAGACAACACCAATGCTTCAACTAAAGGTATGTTTGGCTTTAAAAATAAAAGCACACAAACCGCTCAAGGAACAACCTTTGACTTAACGGTACAACGTAATGCCTCAAATGCCAGTGCAAGTGCTGCAGTTAGTTACCAGGTAATTCAGGGTAGTGCGAAACAAGATAGTGATTACACAGTAGCAAGTAGCACACTGACTTGGGCAGCAAATGATAATACAGACAAAACAATTAGTATTGTCATTGCTGATGATCCAACAAGTATCGAAGTAGCAGAATCATTTTTTATACGATTATATAATCCAACCGATGGTGCTACGCTCGGTGCTAATAATTACAACACCATCAATATTGATGGGTTAGTCGATAATGGCAGTGGAAGTTTTGAATTTGACCAAGAAACTATTGCAGAAAATGTAGGTGAATACATTGTTAACGTAAATCGTATGGGTAGCACAAAAGGTAACATTGCCTTTGAGTATCAACTGACATCAGGAGAAGCTATTATCGGCAGCGATATGCTTGATGCATCAGGCCAAGTTTCTTGGGCTGACGGCGAAAGTGATACTAAAGAAATTATCCTAACGATTCTTGATGATACCGAAGAAGAAGAAAGTGAGACCTTTACCCTAGCGTTATCAAGCGTTAACGATAGCAACCTTGGCAGTAATGCTCAAATAACGTTTACTATCGCTGATGACGATCAAAATACCGCACCTTTAGTAACACTCAGTGAAGATTTTGAAGTAAACACCGGTCAAACACAAAGTTTAACAGCACAAACAAGTGATAATGAAAATGACACTATGACTTATCTATGGGTGCAAACGTCAGGCTCTGAGGTGATATTAACAAATGCTGAGACCTTATCAGCAAGCTTTACAGCACCCGATAGCGCTGAATCTCTAATGTTTCAATTCACGGCAACAGACTTTAGGGGCGCTTCAACGACAAAGAGTCTTACTATCTCGGTTATTGCACCTCCATTGAATACCGCACCTGTTGTTACCTTAGGAGCGAATGTCGAATTAACCGGTGGAAGAACACAAAGTCTAGCAGCACAAGCAAGAGATGCAGAGAACGATACGATGACCTATCTTTGGGAGCAAACTGCCGGCTCGAATGTAACCTTATCTAATGCCAATACTTTAATCACAAGTTTCACAGCACCCAATACGACTGAGTCACTAACATTTAAATTTACTGCTACAGACTCTAAAGGTTTATCAACAGCTGAGAGTATTATCGTTTCAGTAGTGGCTTCACCTGCAGTAGTTACAACGACATCGACACCAAAAAAATCTTCTGGTGGTTCAATATTTTGGTTAACTATGCTTTCGTTATCTTTATTGGTTAGAAAAAAGTAAAGATTAAGTAATAAGGTTTAGGCAATAGTGATATAAAATCACCCGTATTGCCTAACAATTAAGCGAACAACGTAAAATTTACCATTTTTTAAAAATACGCTAGTGACAACAAAATAAAAAATGCTTATACTTCACGCCGCTTTAAGTTGAAGTCTCAATTTAAAGCGGATAAAAAGATGGCCCCTTAGCTCAGTTGGTTAGAGCATTCGACTCATAATCGACAGGTCCCCTGTTCAAGTCAGGGAGGGGCCACCACTTCTACCAGTACACACCAGGTTAACAACCACTAACAAAATAGGTAAAATTTCTAAACAAGGTCTAGTTGTGGGTCTAGTTAGCATTTATTTATTCTTTTTCTTATGATTTTCTTAGTTATATTTCTTCAAAGACTATCAATAACTTTTTTTAAGTAGAACACTCCGAAAAACTTAACAATTATTGACACTACAAAGTCTTTTTATAAACCGCAAATACTATCAATGCTAGGTTAATTATTTAAGTTTGAAAGTAAGGTTTTGATAGGTTTATGCATTTTCGTATAGGTGAGGTTTAGGTTATGTTAGGTTTATCTTAGGTTATCTGAGGTTTATTGGAGAATCTCTAGCAGCAGTGCCACGTAATTGCATTTACCTAAAAAAACCAATTACATTTAACTATGCCACAATATTTGGCCTTATTAAAGCTGTCACTTTGGATAAGTTGAACACTGCTAATGCTCACTTTTGCCACTTTGCGGAAGTTAGCAACAGTAAAGCATTGGAGTATTTTGTTTGTCGCTTTGTGAGCTTAAGAAGACATTACAAAATCACATACGTCGATTAACGCAGCTTTATGAGCCGCATAAAAACTGCTACTGCGTTTGTGGCATTCCCACTATCATGGCGATCAAAAAAGCATCAACCAAACTGGAAGATGCTTCTTGATGATTATCGACAACATTGGCTTACATGGGTTTATGTAGGCATACCGTCGTCGAAATTATATGTAGAATATGAAACGAACTTTTTAAGCTTATTTCTTAAATCGACGTGCTGCTAACCCCATCAAGCCTAATGCGAAAATTAAAACTGTTGACGGCGCAGGAACTTCTACCACCCGGACCAAAGCGATACCTGCTTCACTACTTACATAGCTTACATTAGCATAATAATCGCTGGCAATCTGTGCCTCATCCTCGTTGTTCCGACAACCATCCCGACAATATACATAATCACTACTTATATACACTGCTTTATAATACCCGTCGTCATCTAAATCGCTTCCGTAAAAAGAACTTATTCTACTACAAGTAAAACCACCGGCACCGCTACGTTCGCGGCATCGGCTATTCGTGGTGGTGCCAAATAACTCGATAAATTTGTCCATAGAAGAATCGTCCGTGCGTGCACTAAATGTCCCTCTAGTGTATATATGTCCATCCTCCTGTACCGAACTGCCCCATCCGAAATCCGAAAATAAACCTGCCATCTGGGAATTGCTAGCTAGCATCCATCCTTCACTCGCATACGTACCTAGTGCGCTACTAATAGACTCACCAATCGTTACATCCCATTGGAGCCACTCTGTCCCATTATTTGTTATAATATTGGTATCGGTATTGAGTGAATAATTGTTATGTGAAATAAGCCCTGCTTCTGCTAAACCACTAACTAACAGGAATGTACTAACTATAGTGGTTTTTAATATTCTAAATTTCATTTGATCTTTCCATATTACATAAATTGCGATGCCCCATAGCAGGACAACTTATTCCAGAGGTAAGGACTTCAAATTAGGAAAAACTTTACACGGCAAGTGCTTAGGATTAGAAAATGGGAAGAGACTACTGTCTATTAACGACATAGAAAGCACGATCCATGCCGGAACTTAATTGTTCTTATAATACAATTACCTAAATAATTTCATGTTTATTTAATTTGAAAAGATGTAAATAAACCTGACGATCCGCTTACTGCTAACTAGAGTCGTTCGTTTATTGGTTCGGCTATGACGGCTCTTGGCTAGCACTTGACCTAAAGAACAACCAGTAGCTAACGTCAGGAATGCGCACAAAGTGATCATATTTATTAGTGGCAAACCTAATGTTATTAGGTGACAGTATTAGATGATAATGACTGGCAGTTCTGATGCAATTAGGTGGCACAACTGATGTAATTGTCCAGTTCATTCTTTAAGGTCTTTAAAACTCTTTTTATAATGCAAGAGAACTATAGATTGATAATCCCCCTAATATTGAAAGTATTTATAATCTATTTCTATCAAATATATTCGTTTTATGAGATGTTGAATGTGGTTCATGCAATCAGTATTGCTAAATATGCTATAACAAGCATTAGCCTAATTGCATGAATCATATGAAATTTTAATCTTATATTATAAAAGGGACTTGTGATGAATGAGTTATTAGGCGGTGGTGTTGGTGTAGCAGTTATTTTATTTTTAGTGGTTTTAGCTATTTTATGGTTTTTATTACCATTCGCTATTTTCGGAACAAAAGATAAATTAAGTGAGTTAATTACTGAATCTAAAAAAACTAACGAGCAGTTAAGTGCTTTAAGATCAGAAGTTGCCACTTTGAAGGCCAATGATGATCCAGTCATTAACGCAAGTAGATAAACATATACACGCAATAGTTCACGTTGCTAAATAGATTTATTCTGTAAAGCTATAAGGTCCGACACATGAAATTATGCCTCTGTTCGGACCCCTCCAATTTTTCCTGTTTTTAAGTTCATTACTTTAAAATACATTAAAAAAATAACTTATAGGCTTAGCCTCCCCCTGTGTAAATAATGTAATAGCATAAAATAAACCTGTCTTATTTTATAATAAGCTTTTGATGTTACGTAACTAAAAGATAAACATGACTTTTAAGTTTTCACTAAAAAATTAGTTTTATGGTTCCTAATACCTTATCTTGTGTGATATTAATGAAAATTATGATTCTGATCTAATGAGACAGTTGAATAATGAGATTTTTGCACTAATTAGAACTCTACAAGTGAATAATATAGGAAGATAAATGAGCACGACAAAAATATTATATTTCTCAATCTCTGTACTAATGATTCTTTCTGCTTTCCTTGGTGTGTGGGTTTATTTTCTTAAGGAAGGCAAAGATTTACTTAACTTTACAATATCAACAGTTAGTTTTTGTATTTCAATGTTAGCTCTGTTTATCGCTGTCAGAACATACACATCAATCGATAGTGTGAATAACATAAGTAAAATGGAAGGTAATATCCTTGATAATGAAAACTATGTAACCTCACTCCCTGAGTTAATCAATCGATTCAAGTCTAAAGACGAAAAAACACTAGACAAAGAACTCTTTGATTTAGTTGAGTATAAGTTGAAAAAAGAGTCTAGTACTGCCGCCCTCTTTGCTGATTCATTACAGTACATGGTTGACCTTATCGTCTTATTCCCTGCTGTTTTCAATGCTTCTGATAATGATAAAATAACCTATAAAAAGCGTATGAATAAGATATTATCATTAGTAGATAACCGTCTAGATATATTACATTCGGTAAGCAAAGGAAATTCAATTCAAATAACTGAAACTATAAAGTTATTTAAAGCAGTGGTGTCATACCAAAGCTTTGTCGCTGATGGAAATTTCAATATCCATGCAGACCTACTCCATGTTCGAGGTCCAATACTTCGTAATCCTGTCACAAAGACGATTTATCATAATTACCTTGGTTTGTATTACAACAAAAAAGGGATGCACTTGCTAAAAGAGTCCTTAAACATGGGTAAACTAGACATTTTATCTATTGATGGACTCTGCTTGGTCAATGATCAAATTTGGTCTATATCTCCATCAATTGTTGAAGAAGTATCAATGTATTTAAAGTCGGCATGCAACCAGTTTGATAGAGCACTTAATATTTCTAGTGAAGATATTATGTGGCCAGGCTTCATTAATTATAACAAAGCCCGAACATTATATTTCTTATCCCTGTTATCGGGTACCGAAACAAAATGGCTTGAGATTATGGATGAAGCGATTGAATTCCGCAGTAGATTAAACAGGCTAATTGACGAAATTTTAACAACAGAGCGCTCTACTCCCCCTAAAATAAAGGATACACATTTAAGGGGCTTTTTTCTCTACCAAGAAGAGTTAGCACGTGTAGTAAAGTTAAATTTGATTTTTTCTGATAACGCCACGAAACAAACAAAAGCACCAGCATTTTATAAGGGTATTAATTTGATAAAAGTATCAAAAGAAACTGCCTCAGATTTATTTATGAAAATACAAAGTTTTTCTACTGTTAAAGTTTATCAGGAGAAGATAATTAGTCGACTTAAAGCAAGTCGTAATTTATAAAGGAAATAAATTATTTTAGTAAAAAGTACTGAATGATATTTCATATAAAAAAATATCATTCCATTTAGGTAAAGATTAGTCACCAAGTTTTAGTTTGGTATCCTATATTAAAGTGATGTTATTTTAACCTACTATTAGAATAGTCTTTAGTTTGCATAGGTCGATAACCTTTACCCCTAGTTTTAGCTAAATAGGATAAATGATAAATGGCATCTTGCCGTGATTGAAAGTCATCTCGTTTAACCATGCGATAAGGTATCATTGTCATGTGACCACCTTGCACAAACCACCATGCATCTTGAATCATTTCCCATAAGCTAAATGGTGTTCTAATTTTTCGTCCCTCAATGAATATCGCCATGTGGTAATGTTGCTGCTTTGAGCGTTCGTGTTCCCTGCACCATGCATAACCAATATCATTAAGCTTGTATCTCGCTCGGAGCCTTTTAAAAAATAATTTTATGAATTTTGATAACTGTTCATTGTTACCAGTGTGTTCTTCTAAGTGCAGATCAAACCTAACAACTAACACTCTGCTGTATTGCTTAGTCATTGCATTAAGTTGATTGATGATTGCTTTCATTGGCTTGGTATAAATAGCTAACGGATAGCCAGCATTACTATAGCCTGCATTAATTGACCAAATTTCTTTATCTACAATAATGTATTCTGATGTAGTGGAATATTTACTCATAATAAAAAGACATAGTTAGATATTATTAATTACCCCCACCAAAGTTAGTAATTACTATTGCAGTTTAAATCCAGTAAATAATAAGGTGCTAGGTGATAATAAAAATAATCGCATACCTAAAACCCCATAATCAGATTTCACCTTATTACATACACAATATAGTATTTTTAACTGAGGTTTTATCAGGTGGTTGTTCATAATTCTAATTTATGTATATAATCCTTTGTTAGCTGGTGGCCCTTGCCGTCAAACTTGAACCACCAGTATTAATACCTAAGCCTATTTTCGATTATTCATTTATGTTTTATCGGATATAGGTTTTTCTTTTTGCTCTAATACATATTTCATAATCCCCCTTATTTTCCCTGTTACGGGGCTACGATTATTTATAGGTATATGCCGAATGTTCATTATTTTACTTAATGTAGAAACAACTCTTGGCACGTCTACTATTGCATACATTAACCGAGCTTCATCTGTGTTGATTGGCCCTATATTCTCAAGATGATTTTGTATGATTTTCACTTGTGTTAGCGTTGGATTATTCATTAGACACTCCCTTGGTTATCATCTAACCATTGAGTGATTACTGAGGTCTTCCATCCAAGGCATTTACCGTTAAGTAAAATAGGGGGTGGCAATACTCTATCTTTTTTCCAATATCGCCAAATTGTAACTTTTGATTTATTTATCAGTTTGGCTAAGTCAGCCAGAGTCATTATTTGATTGTTTGACATGCTTTATAATTCCTTAAAGTTTGTTGAAAGCACGTGTAATTCTACGCAGATATCAAAAATAGACACTGAGGGCAAAACACCAAAAGGGCTTATGGTGTATTAAATTTTTTTATTTCTTCCTTTGGATTTTACAATGGGGACTCTGTTATCGATATTAGAGTAATATTTTCTCTGTTTAGTTAATTGATCACCGACAGTTTTTGTTTTTCTATCATTTATTAAGCTTGGAAATTTTCTTTCGACTTCATTTGTCGTGGGTGCTTTACCGTATATCCAAAAATTTAAATATACTTGTTGAGCTAATTCATTGGCCCAATCTGACTTTGAAGATGCTTCTCGTTGTGAGCGACCTGTTGCGATTAAAGCGTTAATATTTGATTCTATATTATTTAAATTTCCAGCTCTTTGCCCCATTAAAAATATCTCATTAAATACAAGATTGTCATCATCACAACTCATTACTATTCCACAATCTGAAATCAGTGCATCAACTTGAGTTCCATTATCTTTATATAAATTAAGCTCACCAATTCTAAATTGAATTAACCTTAACTTTTTAATGTAGTAACCTATTAGATTGTTGGCAATCATAGGTATACTGTTAATAGCAAATGCACGTTCGCAACGTTCAGGTTTGTCAAAAATATCTGACTTTTCAAATTCCCAACATTTAATGATAAACTCGAAATCATCAAATTTTTTGTTTAATTCATGCTCTATAGAAAAAGACACTATGCTTTCAATGCGATCTTTTATTAATCTCATTTTTTTTCTTAATTCATCTAATTGATCATTAATAAAATTTATTTCTAACTTCGCCACTCTTTTAGCTTTTTCCAATAAACTCTGCGCCAGCTCAGTCGAGTTTATTGGCATTCTTTGCCCTTTATTAGCATATACACCACCTTTTAAATCACGTATTGAGCAATGCAATTTCATTTCTAAGTCTTGTAATTCCTTAAGTGGTTCTTGATGCTTAATTGCTATATGAATTTTATTACTAACATCCAGTTTTTGTTGCTCAAGCTTCTGCTCTAAAAGAGCATCTTCATCCGACATCTTTACGAATAAAGTTATGTAGTTATCGTTCATTATTGACCACCTAAAGCTATTACATTGTTAACAGCAACATTGTTCAATTCACGCTCCCATATTTCTAATGCCCTTAGCTTTTCAGGCATATATTCATAACGGTCATAATGTTTTGAACTAACATCTTGTAAGGCGTGATTTTGCAGTCTATCCCTAATAGACTTACTAATTCCTAACTCCCCCATTAATGTTTTACAGGTTCGTCTAATATCACGAGGTATAAACGAGCGTATCTCGCTGTTTTCACAATATCGACTAACAGCCTTAGATAATGAGTCTAAGTTAATATGACGCTCCTCAGAGAGCCTGTGCGGAAATATAAAACCATTACAGCTCCCAACCTTTTGCTTGGTTAAAATATTTATAGCTGAATCTGTTAGGGGGATTAAATGAGGTCTTTTGTTTTTTGATAAATCAGCGGTGATTAGTAAGGTTTTAGCCTCCCAATTTATAGCGTCCCACTTTGAGCTAGCAAGCTCATAAGGTCGTTGACCACCTGTATAAAAACATAAGCTCATTAAGTTTCGGATATGCTGGCCCATTTGAAAGCGGATAAATTCACTATCTAAATCCAAGAGCAACAACTTAACCTCTCCATTGCTAAGAAAATGCTCACCAACCTTTTCTGCTGATTTTTGCTTAGGAATTGCCGATACTGGGTTATACAACAAACCAAATTTAGCAGTGCCGATATAATTTGCAGGGTCGTTATCATGTGACAGGCCATAATTAAATGCCGCCATCAAATAACTTCTTACTCGATTACTTTGAGTATTCGCCCCACGCTTTATCATGTGGGCCAATACACTAATTAAATCGTCTTTGGTTACGTCTTTGGCTTTGGTTGCTGGCGGTATAAATGGATAGGTTTCTTTTTCTAATGCAGATAGTACGGTTTTAAATGTACGCTTACCGTCTTTTTCCATTTGTGCAGTATAGCTTGTAAATAATTGTTCAATACTTCCCTTTTGTGCTTCAAGCTTTACTTGATTTTCTTTTTCTTGATTTATGATCCCCTGTTCAAGTCTTGGATCAACCCCACGCTGTAACATAGCTCCGTATTCTTTAGCCTTTTCCCTAGCATCTGCCAAGCTCATACCAAGTGCTTTATCGCTAGTCTTTCCGCCATCGTTCGGTACATTGCCGATTAAAATGAAATTGGCTTTAGTTCCAACAAAATACCTGAATACAAAGCGTTTACTGCCACTAGGATAAATTTTAACGCATAAGCGCCCCATTCCTTTGGTTCCGTCATCATCTGACACATAGTATGCAGAATTCTTTTTAAGTAGTCCTGTGATCTTGTTTGGGGTTAATTTTGCCATCTTTCATCCTTGTTGCTAACTAGACCTTATTTGAAACGGGGTCTAGTTGTGGGTCTAGTTAGAGTGTAACTTAATGAAAGGATATAAAACAGGAGGAAAGCCCACAAGGAATTGTTACCCATTTAAATCAAGGGTTTATATAGGGTTTGTTGCTTGATGTTATTTGATGAAAACTATACTTCGCTTGACTCATAATCGACAGGTCCCCTGTTCAAGTCAGGGAGGGGCCACCACTTCAAATATTATTATTCTAATTAGTATTTACTAACAATAAATTTCAATCTTAAAATTAACTGTAGTTATCACTGTAGTCACCTTTCACCATTAAAAATGTATTGTGAAAATTTTATTCTGTTTTAGTGACTCCAATAATGTCATGTGCGATAGCACTCACTCTTGCGATGTCAAAAATCTGCATAAATACCCTCCCCCTTTAAGATATCTCAAAACGGTAGGCTTACCACAGTAGTGTTGGTGTAAAGATCCACTGCTTGAATATAAGATGAGTGCTAAACTTTTGACATATCGGATGAGGGTGGTTTTTACTATACGTATAATCTCAACCTATTATGTTCTTACAAGAGTCGGTAATGGAGTACTCTGAAGTGGTTTACAACCTCTAGCTTTAGGTTTCTAATAAATCTATCAACGTTACTCACAAAGTGTTAATGAAGCAAATAACTAAGCGGTTTAGTTGTTTATAAAAATGCGTTTAGCTTTGCAAATTTTGTATCTACACAACTAAGTAGATTATTTACTCTTTAACACTCCCTATTTTGTTACTTTAAAAAAACATTCTGCTGCTTCAGTTAAGCTAGAAAGGTTTTTATTATCACGCCGGCTTATTGATTATCATGGTTAATAGTAAATTATTAGCAAAACTTTGTTTTAAGTACGTTCATATCAATAATAATTTGTTATTTTTAATGTAGTATAAGATCGAACTTGCTTACTAGGCTATGATCGTTCAAAGCCCTCTAAGAAATAAAAACAAATAAAATAGGGATAAATAAACAATGGTAAACATGTTAATTGCATATCAACTTGATGGCGGTGATGTTATCGAGATTAATCATCCAGAAGAGTTCGAGTTCAAAGATTTAGATGGAAATAGCTTAGGAAATGCTCAGATTATCAAGCGCCATAATAACGATCTGATATTAGCCGAAGCTGCATTTGTGATCTCAGCTGAACATGCAAAAGTTATGATACCAAGCGATGCGGCATTCATGGAATCAAAAGCAGGCGTAAAGCAACCTTTTGACTTTAATGGGCTCGTAAAAAGCTGTGGATTTGATTCTGTTAAATATAAATTTGATAAACAAGGTGATGAACCAACTGATTGGGTTGTCGCCTATCCTCAGGAGCATTAAGCCTAAAGTGGTCGCTAGTCATACTAGTGACCTTTTTTATAGCTTTGAATAGACCAGGTAATGAGATTATTTCAACATCAGGCTAAGCAAATATATCTGTTTCAGCACTACTGAATATTGATTTAAACAGAAGGTGAGATATCAGGTTAAGAAACACTGATACGTAAACCAAACTTAGCAATATTTTATTATATTTTTAACAAAATATAACCGATATAATTAAGGAAATAAGCTGTAATATTTGCCAAAACATTGTATTTTAATCAATATGACAGAAAGAAAGTGATTTTTTTTTGACCAAGGTAATTAATTGAACTGTATATGTATAAAACTATTATTTTCGCCAGCTGAGTACTTGTTTAGTTATATCTACAATTGCTAAAAACCAATTACAATCAATGCAAATGACAATATTAATTTTACTGCCATCTATATTATTATCTGGCTTTATGTTCCCTTATGAAGGTATGCCACTGCCCGGACAATATATTGCTGAGGCACTGCCAGCGACACACTTTATTCGCTTAATAAGAGCTGTAGTATTTCGTGATGTTGACGTTATTGAAATGAGTTTTGATATGCTATGGTTAATTGCTTTTACCTGTTTTGGCTTACTTGTTTCAGCGCTGCGTTTTAAGAAAACACTCGACTAGCTTACATGATGGTTTCATTGCATAAGGTGAGGTATTTGAGTGAAGAAAATAATATAAAAGTGTCGCGAAACTAAGCCACTTTTATATTTTATTTTCACACAATATCCTGCATTATTTATAGTGAGTTATTTAGCACTATTATTTTCTGAGGCTTGCTGCAGAATTTGAACTTTCTGGTCTTTAAGGTAGAGCGGATGGTAAGGCCCTACCGGTACTGTACCAACAAACCGGCTATTAGCCTGTCTTGCATAACGGGTGTAATCAGCTGCTGCTGTGTTTACCGCTGTAGCTATTGCGCCAACAATCAATCCAGCTAAACCACCACCATTATTTCCACCACTAAGATCAACAACAACCGTGCCGGTGTATTTCCATAAGGTCGAAGATGTTTTGGTTGATTTTATTTCTGCTTCAATTGATACGGTTAAGCTTGAAGCAATAACCAAATAGCTAGTGTCCCACTTAAGTATTTTGGTAAATAACACCGCATCCGCACCGAAGTACTCATGAAATTTATTAAGCGGCATGTCGTAAACAAGTTCAGCATCATAAATACCTTCTTGTTTCAATATTTCTGACGTTAGCTCATATGGAAAAGTATAATATCCCTGAAACGCGATAGGCATTTCTACCGTAGTCGCATAATAATCTTTCGCATCTGCTGCCGTACTTAAATTGATTGGTGGCATTATTAATAATGAACGTGGTTTTTCATTATACATCTCTGGGAATTCGTCTAGTTTAGTGACGAGGTTGTTACTCACACAGCCTGAAACAAAAACAACAACGAGAGCAACCAACAACGTTCTAGACTTATTAAACATAATCACTATCCCTGTACCTTAACTTTACTGATCAAATTATTCATAAAGATAACTGATTCTGGATAAACACTTTTTTCCAACTCAAAATAGGAAATTGCCTTGGTGGTATTATTTAACTTTAAGTGTAAATAACCTAAATTGGCGTATACGCCAGGCGGAACACGTAATCCTTGGTTACCAGAGCGTTGAATAACATCTTCTAACGCAAACTTCCATTCGCCTTCAGAAATTTCACCCGCATCTCTTTTCATTGCATAGAATGACTCTGAATATTCGCCATAGTCATACATAGGCTTAGGCCCACTTGCACAACCAGTTGCTAGCAGTACTGCACAAGCCATCATTAAAATTTTAGTTTTCATTGTGAGTCCTTAGCTGTTATTTAGGTACATTAAATTCTTTTGATTGGCCGTCACCTAACAGTACAATCCTGTTAACTACTGTTACACCATTCTTGGTGATCGTTACTTGTTGTTTACCCGTAGCAACCTTATAAATGTTACGTGCACCTAATTTATCAACAACGAAAGCCTCTCCTTTACCTACTGTCACTTCTGCCCCTTCAGCATTTCCAGTGAAGTAAACATATGATACGGGCTCAGCAGTTCGAACTCCTTCGTTATAACCACAAGCACTTAAGTACATGGCAATAAAAACACACAATGATATTTTTAATAATTTCATTTTATAATCCTTTATTTACTTTCTTGAATGTATAACGAAGAGAAGTCACCTGATGCAATGTATTGACTAAAATCACCTGTTGAAATTGAAGCAATTGATATCTCACTTTCTGGGGTGTCACCCATAGAGGTCAGCACAACAATGTTACCTATAGGTTTTCCGGGTAAGGTAATAAACATTCCTGTTTGTGGGTTTTTAACTTTGTTACCTGATTTATAAACAGTAAATTTAGAATTTTCAGAAATATTTTGAGATTTACCGCCAGAGATAATGAGGTTACCTTCATCTGAAGAGAGAATGTAAGATTTCCAAGGTTTATCAAGCATGTTTTCAATAACATTTGAGGCTAAATCGGTAATAGCCGCATTAAGCACTTTATCATTAAGCGAACTGTCATAGCCTGCTTTATCACCAACGCCCATGACACTGCCCGCTTCAGAGAATGCGATCCCTTTACCAGACTCAGAATAGATTATCTGGCCTGTTGATACATCTATTAATCGAATGTTTACTGTTGCATTGGCTTCTTGTTTTTTAACTCTTGAAAAAATTCCTACTTCACTGGTGTTTTTACGGCCAAACTCTGAAATAGAGCCAACAATTAAGAAGTCAGCCGCATTTTTAAGACTCGTCTCACCGCCAATAGAAAGTTCCTTTTCAACTTGCGCTAGATCTGCACGTTCAAGCATTATAAATCGATCAGTTTCAAACAACTTAGCCGATAATATATCCATAGCTTGCTTACCAATACGATCATTATTTTTATCAATAAAGAAGCTTTGTCCGTATTTAGTTTCATTAGTAAAACGTCCTATCGCAACTTTGCGCTTAAGGTATTTTTTACTGACGACATCCGCTTGCAATGTTTGGCTAACAGCCGCCTTTTTTTGTTTCGTCTCCGTGACGGTTGAATCTTTTACCGTTGCACAACCTGATGCAAGTAGCAAAGATGATACAATTAACAATTTTTTCATGGTGGTACGTTCCTTTTTTTATAATATCGATACTTCAATGTACCGTTAAAGTCTTAATAAAATTACATTCACTACATGTAGTTACAAATTTTAATAGTAATATTATACATATATAAAAAAAGCTAAATGTAGTCTATGTACACTTAATTATGTACGTTATGTCTTACATAATTAAGGTAAGCCAACTCGGCTAAAGTACAATATCAGTGATAAAAGTTAACTATAAGTCCTATTTAAAGTGGCAATTTCGATGGGAAATTTTCATCTGTAGGCCTACCACTTAAGCTAATGTTGAGTTTATTTACGTTTTTACCGTGTGATTAAATTGTCGAATTATATTTTGATTGGTGAAAGTGGTAGATAAACTGTTAACGTAGCGTTATATGCTTTCGTTAGTATTCACGCGATTAAACTATCGTCTTATAAATATTTGGAGTAGAAATGAATAATAAAATTATTGGTATTACCCTTATCATTGTTGGTGTTGCTCTCGCGATTTGGGGTTATAATATTTATGACTCAGCTGGCGCTCAACTTACTCGCACGTTAAGCGGTGATACGCCTATTGAAGCTTGGGCAGGATTGATCAGTGGTGTTATTGCTGTTGTTATCGGTATCACAAGAGTAAAGTAACCGTTGATTTTTACCCGTAAACACCTATAAGTATTTACGGGTAAACTAGGCTTAGCGCTATTTATTTCAATAAATAGCTCATTCTATTTTCAACTATTATAAGCATCAGTAAAAATTAATCACGAAAATATCGACAGTAGCAAGATATTAAGATTAAGCGGACAAGATTAGGCTATCAATGTTAACCATACTCACATTTTTCACCCTGTTTACTGTGCTAACAACCCTTTTGCCCTTGTCTCGACATCCCCATTGGATTGTTAGAGGTATGGATTTTCCTTGCTTACAGTTCACTATACTTGCAACGATTTTGTTACTCGCCTATTTTATTTTTCTTGATCCCCAAAGAGTAAGTACGCAGGCACTGATTATTAGCACAACGCTTTGTTTGATATGGCAGTTATCTTGAATAATACCCTATACTTTTATTTATCCCAAAGAGGTTAAAAACTCTACTGAATCTGATGCTGATAAACAACTTAGTATTATTACTTCAAATGTTCTGACACCCAATCGTAATGCCGATGCACTGATAGCACTGATTAAAAAACATCAGCCCAATGTGCTAGTCACACTAGAATCAGACCTATGGTGGGAAGAACAGCTTAACGTCCTAGAAACTGACATGCCTTATAGCGTTAAATGCCCACTTGATAACCTCTATGGCATGCATGTATTCTCACGATTACCTATCGCCGAACAAGAAATCTGTTATTTAGTTGAAAAAGATGTTCCATCAATACACACCACAATAGAATTACGTAGCGGCGATAAAGTGCGAGTGCATTTTCTTCATCCTGCGCCGCCAAGCCCAACAGAGAATACTGAATCTGCAGAGCGTGATGCTGAGCTGATGATTGTGGCTCGAAGTGTTGCTGACAGTGAACAACCCGTTATTGTGACAGGCGATCTTAATGATGTTGCTTGGTCAGCTACCACACGACTGTTTCATAAAATTAGTGGTTTACTCGATCCTCGCGTTGGACGAGGAGTATTTAACACTTTTCATGTCGACTACCCATTGGTTCGATGGCCTTTAGATCATTTGTTTCACAGCAAACATTTTACACTGCAAAAAATTAAGCGTTTACCGTCAATCGGTTCAGACCATTTTCCACTGTTAACCCAACTATCGTTTACTGCACTGCGTTGTAATAATCAAGCAGCTATAAAAGCAGACACGGCTGAGCATAAGTGGTCACAAGAAATATCTGAACAACAAAATGTTAGTAAAGGTGATGTACCAAAGCCCGGTGAAACAAGTTAAGCCAATAAACGTTCTGTGTTAATGGCTAACGTTTTATAACGGATTAATCCGTAACTATATTTGCTGATATTTTGCGGATTTGATCAGCGCACTCAGCTAAGACGATAGCACCAGCCGTTGATACATTCAGAGAATTACCCATACCAAACATAGAAATGTGTATTTGATGATGGCTTAGCTTTAATGCCGCTTCACTTACGCCCTTGCGTTCATTACCTAACACTAATGCACAAGCAGTTGGGTAGGTCATCTCTTTATAGTCAACCGACTGCTGACAGAGTTCTACGCCAAAAACAGTATAACCGTCGTCTATTAATGATTGTAAGCTTGCCGTCGTGCTATCACTGTATTCAATATCGACCCATTTCGCTTCATTTCTAGAGGCCTTTTTCAATTTTTTATCAGAGATTGTGAGTTCGCCACAAACAATAATTTTTTGAATAGCAAAAGCATCCGCCAAACGAATAAATGCACCTATGTTGTAGCTATTAGTGACATGATCTAAAACCAATATTAAAGGAATTTTTGCCTGCTTCACATATTCGTCGCGGGTCGGTTTATCTTGTCGGAGATCTTCTTTACTTAATTGTATTTTTGAATGCATGATAGCGGCTCTTATTAGATGCTAATCGACCTCACCTATTAGTCGTCTGACTAATAGATGAGGTCGATATTTGATATTTGATATTTGATATTTGATATTTGATATTTTCAGTTCGTCACGGTTAACTAATTAAACAAACCTTTATTGCAATTTATGGGCGTTCAAGGGCTATGTATTCTGAAGTGAGACTATAACCATCGCCGCCCATTTTACCAACAGAATCAATTAACACTTGGTTTATCCCTGCTTCGTTGTATAGGTCATCACGTACATAAATAGACTTTACATCTAAAAGCACAAGCGTTCCCCCAGCAGGTAAATCACCGAGAGTAATAAGTTCTCTTAATGTGCATTCATAACGAATTGGCGACGCTTTAACCGAAAATGGTGCCACGCTACAGCTACCTATTTTATCAACCCCGGCAAAGTCAAACTCACTTTCATCGAGACTAATACTGGCACTTGTTTTGTTCATTTGGGCCAATAATGAGCTATTTACAATATTGATAACACATTCACCCGTTTCTCTTAAGTTTTGTAAGGTGTCTTTATCAAGACCACTGCGTTGTGTTACCTGCGTATAGAGAAGTACCGGAGGATTACAACTGGCCACCGTAAAAAAAGAGTAAGGAGCAAGATTGTCAACACCGTCTTTAGAACGTGTACTGATCCAAGCGATTGGTCTTGGTGTAACACCACCATTGAGTAGGCGATATTTTTCCTGAACGCCAAGTTCTGTAATATCAAAGTTCATTAAATGCCTCCAGCCATTCTGTAAAAGAATTAGCGACCTTTTTTACCGTTACCGCCGTGTGATCATAGAACCATACTGCACTGTCTGCTTGTCTGTGCGTACAATCACTAAGTTTGAAGCAAAACATACTGCCCTTACAATCAGATGCAAACAAGATATGGCCTTTTGGCATACCGGTCATTTCATATAACTTTGAGAGCGAAAAAACATCATCAAGGCTTAAAAAATCTTGTACTTCGGTAATATCGACACCTAAATCACAGATTTTAGTTAATACATTTGGCGTGTGTACCAAACCGTAAGTCGAGATCAAATATTTATATGCATCAGGCATGTAAGCAGATAATTTTAATTCTAGCTCGGTTATATCCTCACCGGCTATCGGTACCATGGCGCTTTTACTGCCCCAATTTTTTACAAAAAGATCAATGCTATTCATCTGGATACTCTCATTCTGTTACTGTGTTATTTGTATTGAACACTTTATAACTTGCCAATTTATCGTGCTTTGTTCAAGCTTACCTATAACGTCGCATTCTAGCAGTTTAAGAGAATAGGGTATTGCTAATTAATAGCGTAACGAGTTTACTTATCTGGTTATTTCAGCAAAATAACAACACTGATAATATGCAGCTAAGCCATTCATTATATTGAGCGATAAAAAAAGCACCTAAAAAGGTGCTTTAATCAATCGTATCTTTTATCTTAATTTCAGACTAACTCGCTTTAATGCGTGTAATATTCGCACCAAGTGCTTGTAGTTTATCTTCAATATTTTGGTAACCGCGGTCAATATGATAAATACGGTCAACTTGTGTTTCTGAGGTCGCCACTAAGCCAGCAATCACTAAACTTGCTGATGCACGTAAGTCTGTTGCCATTACTTGCGCACCGTTAAGTGATTCAACACCACAAGAAATAGCGGTATTGCCTTCGAGACTAATATCAGCTCCCATGCGTTGTAGTTCAGGAACATGCATAAAACGATTTTCAAAAATAGTTTCTGTTGTCGTTGCCATACCTTTTGCAATTACGTTCATTGTCACGAACTGTGCTTGCATATCCGTAGGAAAAGCAGGATGAGGAGCAGTGCGAATATTAACCGCTTTTGGTCGCTGATTCATCGTTAGCTCAATCCAATCATCACCGGAGGTAATTTCTGCGCCAGCTTCTTGTAACTTACTTATAACCGCTTCTAAAGCTTTAGGATCTGTATTTAAACACTTAACCTTGCCTTGAGTAACCGCAGCAGCCACTAAAAAAGTGCCTGTTTCAATACGATCTGGCATAACACGATACTGTGTGCCTGATAACTCGGCAACACCCTCTATGCTCAGTGTATCTGTACCTGCGCCAGAAACTTTAGCGCCCATAGCGTTTAAGCACTTAGCTAAATCAACAATTTCTGGTTCGCGGGCAGCATTTTCAATCGTGGTAATACCGTCGGCTAATGCTGCAGCCATCATCAAGTTTTCAGTGCCGGTAACACTTACCGTATCCATAAAAATGGTCGCACCTTTTAAGCGCCCATTATTGCGAGCAATGATATAACCATTTTCAACGTCTATGTCTGCGCCCATTAACTTTAAACCATGAATATGTAAATTCACCGGTCTTGCGCCAATAGCACAACCGCCAGGCAAAGAAACTTCTGCATGACCAAAGCGCGCCAATAACGGACCTAAAACTAATATAGACGCGCGCATAGTTTTAACTAACTCGTAAGATGCACGACAATGAGCTATGGTACTTGCATCAATAACTAATTCATTATCACCAGACCAATGAGCTTTAGCACCTAATTGACTTAGCAATTTAATCGTCGTTTCAATATCATTTAACTTAGGAACGTTACTAAATGTAATCGGTGTCTTAGAGAGAAGTGCTGACATTAATATCGGTAAAGCGGCGTTCTTTGCGCCCGAGATGGTTACTTCACCCTTTAGGGCCGTACCACCTGTTATTTTAAATGCATCCAATAGAATATTCTTATTTGGTTATGAAAATTTAAAGCGGAAGATTAAACATTTTTTCACGTTGCCACACTGACGTTGTGAAAGTTTTAATCGATACCGCATGAATTGCACCCGCTTTAATAGTCTCTGCTAAAGGTGCATATATTGCTTGTTGCTTCTTTACACGGCTTAATTCACCAAGAAAGTCTGCAACCGCAATCACTTTGCATTGTGATCCATCAAATGCAACATGTAACTCATCAAGTTCTAGGGCATCATTAAGTAATTTTTCTATATCTGAAACTTCCACATTTATCTCCGGTTACTGATTAAGGGTACTATCAGTTTTTGGTAAGAACATATCAACACAACTTAACTGAGCTAATTTAATTAAATCTTTTGGTAAATTATCAAAAGTTAATTGGCAGTCAGTCTTATTACTTAATTCTAGCATGGCAAGTAACCAAGCTAAACAAGCCGTGTCGACTTTTGAAACATTCGACAAATCAAAGATTAATACCCCTGATTTAATCAAAGCTTTTGATTTTTTTTCAAATGAATTATCAATAGTTAATAAGGTTAATTCACCACTAAAAACAACTCTGGAATCTTTTTCAATAAAACTAATTTTCTTCACTTCAATTCCTAATCATCACAGAAATAGCCTATTAACGCTACTTAAAAACGATTTTTTGATCGCTTTTTTCTTTTAACATTTCAGTAACGTATGGCAAACCTTTTTGACGTATTAAGCCGCTAAGTTCTACTTCTTTACTATCAAGTAAACTAACACCTTCGGCGACCATATCGTAAGCTTTCCATTCATTGGTTGTAGTATTTCTTCTGACACGAAATGAAATATCAATAGGGGGTCTACCTGGGTCTAAAACCGAGGTTCTAACAGCAACAACCTTAGCGTCATCAAAGTCTCTTTCTGGTTCAAATTCAACTTCTTGTTGCTTATACAAAGTAAAGACTTGTGCATATGAGGTAACTAAATACTCTCTAAAAACATCAACAAAATCAGCTCTGCTTTGCGAAGTTGTTTGTTCAAAGTTTTTAAAACCGATAACTTTCAATGCTGCATATCGGTAATTAATGTAAGGCATCAACTCTTCACGAACGATATCTTTCAATATTTCAGGGTTCTTACGAATCTCTGGTTGTTCGTCAGAAAAACGTTTAAACGTTACTTTCGCTACCGTTTCGATCATCGCGTACGGATTTTTACTATCAACCGCTTTTGCTGTTGCACTAATACTCACCATTAATGCTAAAGCAATTATTACTGTAAATAATTTTTTCATTATATTTCTACTCTCCATTGGTAAACCAGCTAGTCACTTCCTTGACTAAATAAAAATTGTCCTATTAATTCTTCTAGTACTAATGCTGGTTTAGTATCTTCAATGAAGTCACCTGGAACTAGCGTGCCTACCGATTCATCAACAAAACCAGGTCGTAAGCCAACATATTGCTCACCCAGCAAACCTGCGGTTAAAATAGAGACCGACGTTGCTTCTGAAAAATTAATATACTGTGTATAAATATCTAAAGTGACTACCGGCGTATAATCTTTTGCGTCGATGGTAATATGACTAACACGACCGACAACAACACCACCCACTTTTATCGCTGAACGAACTTTTAGACCGCCAATGTTATCAAACTTAGCATAAAGTTGATATGTCTCACTATTACCGGAAATACCGCTATCAGCAACTTTCAGCGCAAGCATAAGCAACGCAGCAATACCTATTGCTGCAAATAAACCTACCATTAACTCAATTTTTTTCGACACCATGTCTTCCACCAAACCTAAAATAAAAATTATTATAAATAATTAACTAACAGCAAACATTAATTCGCAAACATTAATGCTGTTAATACAAAATCTAACCCTAAAACCAATAATGATGATTGTACAACTGTTGAAGTTGTCGCTCGACTAATACCTTCTGATGTTGGTACACAATCGTAACCTTTATAAACAGCTATCCAAGTGACAACAAATGCAAAAACAACCGATTTTATCACCCCATTAAGAATATCTTTTTGAAAATCAACTTGAGCCTGCATCACTGACCAGAATGTGCCACTGTCTACGCCTAACCATTCAACACCAACAAGATGACCACCTAATATTCCTACGGCAGAAAAAATAGCGGCTAGCAAAGGTAAACTAATAAACCCTGCCCAGAATCTTGGCGCAATCACACGACGTAACGGATCAATTGCCATCATCTCTAAACTTGATAATTGTTCTGTTGCTTTCATTAAACCAATTTCGGCGGTTAATGCAGAACCTGCACGTCCTGCAAATAATAATGCCGCAACCACAGGGCCTAATTCACGGAGTAAAGAGAGTGCGACCATAGGTCCTAAGCTGCCTTCAGCACCATAGCCCACTAAAATAGTATAGCCCTGTAGCGAGATAACCATGCCAATAAATAAACCGGATACCACCACTATCATCAGTGAAAGTACGCCAACAGAATATAACTGCTGCACCAATAGAGGGAAGCCTTTACGTACATTCGGCACATGAAGCAATGCAGAAAGTAATAAAACTATTGCTCGCCCTAATCCCGTAATCGTGGCAATAATGTTATGCCCTAAACTTTGTAAACTATTCATTATTTAGGCTCCTTACCCATTAATTCATCTTGATAAGGGGCGCTAGGAAAATGAAATGGTACGGGACCATCAGCCTCACCTTGAATAAATTGTTGCACCAGTGGTGATGTTTGCTTACTTATCTCTGACGGTGTGCCATGACCAATAATTTTCTTTTCAGCAATAATATAAATGTAATCGGCAATACTCATTACTTCTGTAACGTCATGTGAGACCACAACTGAGGTTAAACCTAATGCTTCATTTAAATCTTTTATTAAACGAACAATAACACCCATTGAAATAGGGTCTTGTCCCGCAAAAGGCTCATCATACAAAATAAGTTCAGGGTCTAAGGCGATAGCGCGGGCAAGGGCAACTCTTCGTGCCATGCCACCAGAAAGTTCGCCAGGTGCTAAATTTCGTGCACCGCGTAAACCAACGACCTCAAGTTTCATTAATACCATTTTTTCAATTAACGATTCTGACAAGGTACTGTGTTCGCGCATCGGAAAAGCAATATTGTCGTAAACACTCATATCGGTAAATAACGCGCCACTTTGAAACAACATGCTCATACGTTTACGCGCTTCATAAAGTGCACTGCGTGATAATGTTGGAATATTTTGTCCGTCAAAAAGTATTTTACCTGAATTTGGTCTGAGTTGACCGCCAATTAAACGTAATAAGGTGGTTTTACCAATACCACTTGGCCCCATTATCGCGGTAACTTTTCCTTTAGGGATCGACAGACTAATATCATCATAGATCACTCGTTCATCACGTTTAAACGTAAGGTTCTGGATATCGACCAAGTTTTCAGGCATAAGATTTATATAACGTCACTGGTTGTTATTATTAAAGTCAGGTGAATTTTACCTGAGCAATCAAAAAACGTCATTAAAATTGCGTTAAAAATGTAAATAAAAATCGTAAGAAAGCGTGTAAAAACGTAATAAAGTGTAAGATTTTACTCTCAGAAGATATATTTTTGCTTTAACGAAATTTTTACTTTGGCTATTTTTTAACAATGGCATGTAAAAAAACCGCCTTTTGGGCACTTTTTTACCAAGATCTGATTATTTCTCTTTGTTTTTGCTTCGCAACCAGCGACAATTTACGCTCTTAATATAGGAGCCCTTAATGTTATTACAGATTCTAATTTTACTTGTTTCACTTGTTACTCTGGTATGGAGTGCTGATAAATTTGTTTTTGGTGCCTCATCATTAGCAAGAAATTTTGGTATCTCACCGATGATTATTGGTTTAACTATTGTTGCCATGGGTTCATCTGCTCCAGAAATGATGATTGCAGCGACAGCATCTTTAGACGGTAACAATAATACAGCTATCGGTAACGCAATCGGTTCAAACATTACTAACATTGCTTTGGTACTCGGTATAACAGCATTATTTCAACCTTTAAACGTTTCCTCATCAACGGTAAGACGAGAAATTCCATTAATTTTAATTGTTACCGCCCTAGCCTATTGGATGCTTTCTGACGATTACTTTGGCTTTAACGAAGGCTTATCACTGATGATCGGCTTTTTTGTTTATATATTTGCGTTACTTTTTATCACCATAAGAGCCTCTAAAACTCGGCCAATTGATGATCCATTGATCATTGAAGCAGAACAAGAAGTGCCAGACGCGGTTAGCAAACCTAAATCTTTACTTTGGCTAGTCGTTGGTATTATTTTCTTACCTATGAGTGCTAGCTACCTGGTCGATTCATCCGTTTTTATTGCTAAAGCATTTGGCATCAGTGACTTAGTGATTGGTTTGACCGTTATTGCCGTTGGCACAAGCTTGCCAGAACTTGCGGCAAGTATTATGAGTATTATCAAGAAAGAAGATGATTTAGCGCTAGGGAGTATTATTGGCTCTAATATCTTTAATATTTTGGCCGTACTCTCGCTCGCTGGCTTAATTGCACCGGGCGAAGTAGATTCAGATGCCGCAGCACGTGACGCTCCTTACATGCTTGGCGTTACCGTATTATTATTTATACTGTGTTTTACTCGTCGTGCCGGAAAGTTTTGCATTGGCCGCTTAAAAGGTTTGTTATTAATAGGCGCTTTTATCGCTTATCAAGCGCTACTTTTTAGTCAAATAAAGCAATAACAAACACTATAATAGCAATTTACAAAATAAAAACGGGCTAATAATGAACGATTTTAAACAACTAGCGTTAGACGTTATTCACATAGAACAACAGGCTATTGCAGAGTTAGCCCAGTACATTGATGAGAACTTTGAATATGCCTGTCAGTTAATGTTTAACTGTAAAGGTAGGGTTATTATTGCTGGCATGGGCAAGTCAGGCCATATCGGTGGCAAGATTGCTGCAACGCTGGCGAGCACTGGTACACCTTCTTTTTTTGTTCACCCTGGTGAAGCAAGTCACGGTGATTTAGGTATGATTACCGGTGATGACGTCGTGTTAACTATTTCGCACTCGGGCGAAACCAGTGAAGTGTTAGCAATAGTGCCAGTCATAAAACGTATTGGCGCTAAACTTATTGCGATGACGGGGAATCCAGCCTCAACCTTAGCAAAACTAGGCGATACCCATGTCTGTGTTGCTGTTTCACAAGAGGCTTGTCCACTAGGATTAGCGCCAACATCAAGTACCACAGCAACCCTAGTAATGGGTGATGCACTCGCTGTTGCCTTATTAAATGCTCGCGGCTTTACCGCTGACGACTTCGCACTCTCTCATCCCGGTGGTAGTTTAGGAAAACGCCTATTACTTCGTCTTAGCGATATAATGCATAGTGGTGAGCGCTTACCAACTGTAAATGCTAATGCTAAAATTAAGGATGCGTTGGTTGAAGTATCGTTAAAAGGTTTGGGGATGACGGCGGTAGTCGACGAGAGTGGTCAATTACAAGGCTTATTCACTGACGGAGATTTACGTCGTATTCTTGATGAACGTATTGATATACATCTCGATACTATTGCATCAGTGATGACAAAAAATCCCACTGTAGCTCATCAAGATATGCTAGCCGCCGAAGGCTTAAAGATCATGGAAGACAAAAAAATTAATGGTTTAATTATTGTTAATGACAATAATATACCTATTGGCGCAATGAATATGCACGACTTACTAAAATCAGGTCTTATCTAATATGCAAACACTCTATGGCGAAATTACTGACACAGCATTCAATACCATGAAAACAATAAAGCTACTGATATGTGATATTGATGGCGTTTTTTCTGATGGCCGTATTTATTTGGGTAACGATGGTGAAGAATTAAAAGCTTTTCACACTAAAGATGGCTACGGCATAAAAGCATTAGGCGCCAGCGGTGTCGATGTAGCGGTGATCACCGGGAGAACATCAAATATTGTCGCAACACGTATGTCAGCCTTAAATGTTAAATATATAGTGCAAGGTGAAGAAAATAAATTACCCGCCTTGAAAACGATGGCTAAGCAATTAAAGTTATCCCTCGAGGAAATTGCTTATATTGGTGATGATATGCCTGATTATGAGTGTATCAAAGCCGTAGGCTTGGGTATTGCTGTTCAAGATGCCCACCCAAGTATTTTATCTATCGCAAATTACACCACTTTTAACCATGGCGGTTTTGGTGCTGTTCGAGAAATATGCGATTTAATCATGCTTAGCCAAAACACCTTAGCAAATGCTTCGGGTGCGAGTATATGAATCGACTTTATAGTTTAACTTTGTTGTTTTTTCTAATTGCGGGAGGCGTTTACGGTATAATTGAATGGAGAAATTCCTCAGCACCACAGTTACAAGCGATTGATAAGACGCTGACCCCTGATTTTATTGCCGAAAATTTACACAGTAATGTTTATAAACATCAAGGAAGTTTAGCTTATGTTGTTGATGCCCATCGTATGGAACATTACCCTGAGTTAAGTATTACCAACTTTGAGTTTCCTCAATACACACTTCATCCAAAAAATGATGCGCCCGCATGGAAAATATCTGCCAATGAAGGCATATTATACAATAACAACCGGGTGAAATTAGAAAAGCATGTCCGCCTGTTAGCAACAGATCCCGATAGCTTATTACAAGAAGTTCAAGGAAAATACTTTGAACTTGATCTAAAAACTAACATCATAAGTTCAGAACAAGAAATTAAAATTATCGGTAAAGGATTTACCATCGATGGTAAAGGTTTAATTGTCGACTTAAACACCAACCAAATGACACTAACTAAACATGTGAAATCAATTTATGAAATTGTTAAAAAATAGCCTACTGTGCTTATTGTTATCAACTCCGCTATTTTCGTCAGCTTTCGCTGAAAAATTTGATATAAAACAAAAGATTGAAATTAACGCTTCAAGACAAGCCGTTGATCTTAAAAATAAAATATTCAGCTATATTGATAACGTGGTGATCACTCAAGGTTCATTAGTTATACGTGCTGATTTAGTACAAGTGCTGACTCAATCAGGCAGTGAAGAAAAAACCTACATCGCTAAAGGGAAGCCAGCAACCTTTAAACAAACCTTAGCCGATGGCACTCCACTTAGCTTACAAGCCGACGAAATAAGATATGAGCCTGCAAATAATTTAGTGATCATTTCAGGAAATGCGCTATTACAGCAAGAAGGCAGTGAAGTTAGTGGCAGTAGAATTACTTACAATATTGCCACTCAGTATGTTAATGCTGAAAGTAAATCTAACGAACGCACTAAAACGATTTTTCAGCCAAAAGAAAAAATTAAAGCGACAACCACAGACGCGAAAACTCAGGAAAAAATTAATTTATGAGCACTAGCACCCTAATGGCAAAAGGCCTTGCCAAAGCCTATAAAGGCAGAAAAGTGGTTAAAAATGTCAGTATGCAAGTTTCAGCAGGACAAATAGTCGGTTTACTGGGCCCAAATGGTGCCGGAAAAACAACTTCTTTTTATATGATCGTTGGTTTGGTTGAAAGTGATAGTGGCGATATTATTTTAAATGACGAAAACCTGACGTTAGCGCCTATGCATGAGCGTGCTAGAAAAGGCATCGGATATTTACCACAAGAAGCCTCTATTTTTCGAAAACTCAGTGTTTACGATAATATTATGGCTATTTTACAAACACGAAAAGAATTATCAGATGCTGAACGTGAAGAAAAATTAGAACATCTTGTTGAAGAATTCAACATAGGTCATATCAAAGATAATTTAGGCATGAGCTTATCGGGTGGTGAACGCCGCCGAGTAGAAATTGCCCGCGCTTTAGCTGCTGAACCAAAATTTATTTTATTAGATGAACCTTTTGCTGGTGTTGACCCAATTTCAGTAGGTGATATTAAAAAAATTATTCTACACTTAAAAGAACGTGGCATTGGTGTGTTGATCACTGATCACAATGTACGTGAAACTCTCGATGTATGTGAACATGCGTATATTGTTAGTCATGGTGAACTTATTGCAGAAGGTACTGCAGATCAAATTCTTGCAAATCAACATGTAAGAGATGTATACCTTGGTGAACAATTCACGCTATAGTAGTCAGTAAGTGAATAATATCTTCGTATGAAAAAAACGAAAATATCCCATTAAAAATAATAGGAAGTTAATGACCTAAATGCGCCCTACTCTACAACTCCGCATAGGACAACAATTAACCATGACGCCACAATTGCAGCAAGCAATCAAATTGCTGCAACTGTCTACGTTAGAGCTTCAACAAGAAATTCAAGAAGCCTTAGAAAGCAATCCATTATTAGAAATGGATGAGTCTTCAAATAATCCCGAAGATAAAAGTACTGACAACCTTGAAGAAGCTCACACTGCCGGTACTGGTGATGTTAAAGAAGCCCCGGCTTCTGATGGTAGCGAAGACGCTACGCCTACCATTGATGAAATCACCACTACTGAAGCCATGGACAAAAACGATATCCCTGAAGAATTAAACATGGATACCACTTGGGATGATAACTACACAGCTGGTGCAGCAAGTTCAAGTTCAGGCCCCTCTTCAGAAGATTATACTTACCAAGGCGAGACCCAAGACTCTATTCAAGATCATTTGCGCTGGCAAATGGAATTAAGCCCTTTTACCGAAACAGACCGCACTATAGCGACAGCAATTATTGATGCGGTTGATGACGCCGGTTACTTAACGGTATCTAGTGAAGACATTTTAGAAAGTGTTGCCATTGAAGGAGTAGAGCTTGATGAAATAGAGGTGGTACTAAAACGTATTAACCTCTTTGATCCTGTCGGCGTCGCTGCTCGTTCAATTTCAGAATGTTTAATCATTCAACTTAATCAATTTGACCCAGCTACACCTTGGCTAGCAGAAAGTAAGTTAGTTTTGCGTGACCATATTAATCTGCTGGGTAGCCGAGACTATCGTACATTAATGCGTAAAACTCGACTGAAAGAAGACCAACTGCGCGAAGTGGTACGTCTTATTCAATCACTTGACCCTAGACCCGGCGATAGTGTGATGAAGAGTGACGACCAGTACGTTATTCCTGATGTGTCTGTTGAAAAGAAAAATGGCCGTTGGGTGGTCGAATTAAACCCTGATACTGCGCCAAAACTTTCGGTGAATCAGCAATATGCTTCGATGTCACGTTCGATGAAGTCGACAGCGGACACACAATTTATTCGCTCAAATTTACAAGAAGCTAAATGGTTTATTAAAAGCTTAGAAAGCCGTAATGATACTTTATTAAAAGTGTCAAACTGTATTGTGCAACGTCAAATTGGCTTTTTTGAACATGGTAATGAAGCCATGCGTCCAATGGTTTTAAATGATATTGCCGAAGCTGTCGATATGCATGAATCAACCATTTCACGAGTGACAACACAAAAGTACATGCATACGCCACGTGGAATTTTCGAACTGAAGTTTTTCTTCTCAAGCCATGTTGGCACCGAAAGCGGTGGCGAATGCTCATCAACAGCTATTCGTGCACTAATCAAAAAATTTGTTGCCGCCGAAATCCCAGCAAAACCACTTAGTGATAGTAAAATGGCTGATTTATTAGCCGACCAAGGGATAAATGTAGCTCGACGTACCATAGCAAAATATCGAGAGTCACTTTCTATTCCACCTTCTAACCAACGAAAAAGTTTACTTTAACGAAAAGATGAGGAATTAAGCTTATGCAAATTAATCTTTCTGGCCACCATGTTGACATTACCGAAGCTTTACGAGAAAACGTCACGACTAAGATGACAAAATTAAGCCGACATTTTGATCATATCAATAATGTACATGTTGTTCTCACCGTTGAAAAATCAAATCAAATTGCTGAAGCGACTGTTCACGTTAGTGGCTCTGATTTACATGCAAAAGCTGAAAATGCTGACATGTATGCCTCTATTGATAGTCTTGTTGTTAAGCTTGACCGGCAAATATTAAAGTACAAAGGTAAAACGAATCAGCATTAATGCTGTTTATCGCCTGTTCACTCACCAAAGAATCTAAGTAGTATAATGAAGTTGCAAGATATCCTTACCCTTGATTGCACCCTGTGTGCAATTAAGGGTACAAGCAAAAAAAAACTCCTTGAAATAATTAGCACAACTGCGGCAAAAAAATTCGACAATATTGATACTCATCAATTATTCGAAAGCTTAATGGCGCGTGAAAAAGTTGGATCTACCGGTATAGGAAATGGCATTGCGATTCCTCATGGTCGATTAACTAACACGTCACAAGTTATTGCTGTATTGCTGACCAGTGAACAAGCCGTTGAATTTGATGCGATAGACAACCGTGCTGTCGATATTATTATTGCGTTATTTGTACCCGAAGAAAACTGCCAACAACATTTAGATACCTTACAAAGTATTGCGCAAATATTTAGTACTAAACAATTCGCAAAGCAAATAAGAAAATGCAAAGATTCGCAAGAGCTTTTTACTATAATAAAGCATGCTCAACGTTAATAAAATCTAATAATAACCCAGGAAAACTCAAATGAAACTCTTGATAGTCAGTGGTCGCTCAGGGTCAGGTAAAAGTGTCGCCTTACGTGTACTCGAAGATTTAGGCTACTACTGTGTCGATAATATTCCGGTAAATTTATTGCCTGCATTAGCACATACCGTTATTAATGATTACGACAAAGTAGCGGTTAGTTTAGATGTACGTAACTTACCCAATGACCCTAATGATGTTTCAGAGATATTAGATTATCTGCCAAAAACGGTAAAACTCGATATCCTGTATTTAGATGCCGATGACTCTGATCTTATTCGACGTTTTAGTGAAACGCGTCGTTTGCATCCTTTAATTAAACAAAATATTCCACTCGACCAAGCCATCTCTTTAGAGAAAAAGCTGCTTGAGCCTATTTCGACGCGTGCGGGTTTGTATATTAATACCAGCCAGTTATCACCTCATCAATTATCTGATTTAGTGCGTGAGCGAATTTTGGGCAAAACCTCGGCATCTATGGTGGTGGTGTTTGAATCTTTTGGCTTTAAACACGGTGTACCACAAGACGCAGATTATGTTTTTGATGCACGTTTTCTACCTAACCCTTTTTGGGAAACAGACTTAAAAGGTTTTACTGGTTTAGATCAACCCGTGCGAGACTTTCTTGCTAGCCAACCGATTGTCACTAAATTTATCTGGCAAATTAACAGTTTTATGATGACGTGGTTACCCCACTTAGAAAGAAACAATCGCAGCTATATTACTATCGCTATTGGTTGTACAGGTGGAAAACACCGTTCAGTTTATATTGCGGAAATATTAGCAAACAATCTCAGAAAAGAACGCGAAGATGTTCAATCTCATCATCGCGACATTAAAATACAAAGCACTTAATAACGGTCACTGTATGCCAAAATATAATAAATCATTAACCATTAGCAATAAACTGGGATTACACGCACGTGCTGCCACTAAACTTGCCCAGTTAAGCCAAAAGCTTAATGCTAACGTTACTATTTGCTTAGAGGGCAAAGAAGCTGATGCCAGCAGTATTATGGGGTTAATGTTACTGGCCGGTGGCTTTGGGAAAACCGTAGAGGTTATTACCCAAGGAGAAGATGCTCAACAAGCACTTAACGATGTATGCCAGTTATTTTCTGATAAATTTGATGAAGACGAATGATAAAAAGACTGAATAAAAAATAAAGTTACGTTATCATTCATTATAATACCTTATCCAGCGCATCTTGACTAAGATATAGACAATATAATTTTCGTATTACTGCGGCACAGGAAAACTTTATGCCGGAAATATCAGAGCAACAACAAAATCATCAACGCCTGCAACAAGTCAATGAAGCACTTGGTAGCGGTATGTTTGTGCACGTTCGAAAATTACTACAGAACATGCCAGCCTATGATATTGCTTTAATATTAGAGTCATCTCACTCGAAAAGTCGTGCCGTTTTATGGCAACTTATCGACGCAGATAATCACGGTGAAGTACTTGAAGAACTCAATGAGGAAGTTCGAAAAGGTATTTTAAAAACTATCCGCCCTGAAAAATTAGCCGCCGTTGCTGAAGGTATGGATGTTGATGATTTAGCTGAAGTTTTACGTACTCTACCCGATAGTGTTTATCAAGAAGTATTAAGTGCTATGGATTCGCAAGACCGAGGTCGAGTCGAAGCCGCGTTGTCATTTGAAGAAGATACCGCTGGCGGTATCATGAACACTGATACCATAACAATTCGTCCCGATGTAACGGTTGATGTGGTATTGCGCTATTTACGCTTACGAGGTGATTTACCTGAAGCGACCGATTCTTTTTATGTGGTCGATGGTAAAAATCACTTTATTGGCGCCGTTTCTCTAGCGGCGATAATTACCGCCAAACCTGAAATTATCGTCTCAACACTCATTGATAAAGATATTGAAGCAATTCAAGTGCATTTGTCTGATAGTGACGTAGCACAACTCTTTGAAAAATTTGATTGGTTCTCTGCACCAGTGATTGATGATGAAGGTCGTTTGCTTGGTCGTATCACGATAGACGATGTTATCGATATTATTCGTGAAGATGCCGAACATTCGATGATGAGTATGGCGGGTTTAGATGGGGAAGCTGATACCTTTGCTCCGGTTTTAAAAAGCACACAACAACGCTCTATTTGGCTTGGCGTTAATCTCATTACCGCACTACTGGCTGTTGCTGTATCGAGTATGTTCGAAGGTGTTTTAAGCCAACTGGCTATTTTAGCTATTTTAAATTCTTTAGTGCCTAGTATGGGTGGTGTTGCCGGTAACCAAACCTTAACACTGGTTGTTCGCGCCATTGCACTAGGCCATGTTGGCGACTCGAATGCGAGAATACTCATTCAAAAAGAACTTGCTGTTGGTTTTCTGAATGGCGTTATCTGGGCGGTATTAATTGCCGGTGTTGTGGCTATTTGGCAACAAAATTTAATGCTTGGTGGCGTAATAGCCTTTGCAATGTTAATGAATTTAACCGCTGCTGGTATCGCTGGTGTCGCTATCCCGCTGTTTTTAAAACGAATGAATATTGACCCTGCTCTCGCTGGTAGTGTGATATTAACAACGATTACCGATGTGGTTGGAATATTCGCTTTCTTAGGAACTGCAACTTTATTCCTAACCTAACCTCACCTAAACTAGATATGGGCTTATTGAGATCTTGATAGCTTTTCAAGATCTCATTGTTGGTCTGCTGGTTTTAGTAATCAAATGTACCTTGTTAAAATAGCAGGGTGTGATTAATTACCGCCAACCTGCATCTCTTCAATTAACAATGAACCCGTTAAAATACTGCCTCGTAAATCAACATCACTACCGACTGCTACTAAGCCTTTAAAGATATCAGATAAATTACCTGCAATGGTAACTTCTGATACCGGGTAAGCAATTTCGCCGTTTTCAACCCAGAAACCGGCAGCGCCACGTGAATAATCGCCATTGACTACATTAACGCCTTGTCCCATTAATTCAGTGACAAGAAAGCCAGTACCAAGTTTTTTCAACATGGCATTAAAATCACCACCATTGGCAGAACCTTTGGCGTTAATTTTCCAATTATGAATACCACCGGCATGACCAGTAGATTTAAGCCCTAGTTTACGTGCTGAGTAACTGGTTAATAGATAGGTCTCTAAACAACCATCGACAATAATTTCACGGTCAACCGTTTTTATGCCTTCACTGTCGAAAGCACTACTCGCCAAGCCCTTTAAAATATGAGGGCGTTCACTGATGTTTAAAAAGTCAGGAAAAACTTGTTTACCAATAGCGTCCATTAAAAAAGATGATTTACGGTATAAATTACCACCGCTGATCGCCGCAATAAAATGTCCAAAAATTGAATTAGCAATATCGGCACGAAACATCACCGGTACTTTTCCTGTCGGTAATTTTTGAGCATTTAATCTCGATAGCGCTTCTTTTGATGCTTGCACACCAATAGCAACGCCATTATCCATTAAGTCAAAATCACGATTAACGGTGTAAGCATAATCTCTTTGCATATCATCACCTTCAGAGGCGATCATTACACAGCTTAAACTATGGCGAGAGCTCGGATAGCCAACAATTTGCCCATTGGTATTACCATACACTTTATAGCCTTCAAAGCTATCAAGTGAGGCACCATCTGAGTTAGTAATACGAGGGTCATACGCTAGCGCACTGTCTTCACATTCTTTGGCGAGTTGAATAGCTTGGTCTGTTGTTAAAACTTTTGGGTGATATAAGTCTAAATCAGCAGGCGACATTTCAAGCATGTCCTTGTCTGCTAATCCTGAACAGTCGTCAACAGAGGTATACTTTGCAATATTAACCGCCGCTTGTACTGTTTGCTTTAAAGCCGCTTCTGATAAATCTGCGGTTGAAGCACTCCCTTTACGACCTTGCTGGTAAACAGTAATACCCAATGCACCGTCATTAGTAAACTCAACCGTTTCCACTTCACCAAACCGCGTACCAACACTTAACCCTTGTTGGCGGCTTATAGAAGCTTCAGCTGCATCTGCTCCTAGCGATTTTGCTAAGTCGAGTACTTGTGCTACACGTTGCTCAACGTCTCTTAATTGTTCGTTCATCGATTGTTTAGCGTTCATCGTTTCAGTCATAATTTATTGTTTTCTTCTATAAATGCAGGAAATTGGAGAATATGCGCTGTATACCATAAGCACTTACGAGTATAATAGCGATAATTATCACTTTAATAACGAATATTATGCCCGACTCTGCTAACGATATCGATGAATTAGATGAAGAATTAAAAAGTAAATCAGAAGTAAAGCGCGAAATGATCCAGTTACAAATCTTTGGACAGTCGCTTATTGATTTATCTAAGCATCAGCGCAGTAAAATTCCTTTTACTGAGGAGATTAAGGACGCCTTAATTTTAGCTGATAAAATTAAAAACAAACATGAAGCATTACGTCGCCATGTTCGCCACTTGGCAAGAATATTATCAGAATCTGATTTAGAGCCAATTAAACATGCTCTTGATGTTATGGCAAATAAGCATCAACAAGAAACAGCTAAGTTTGTTAAACTTGAAAAGATGCGCGATGACGCTATTGATGAAGGTAATGACTTTGTAGAAGCTTTACTGAACGAGCATGAGTCGATGGAAAGACAAAAGCTACGTCAATTAGTACGACAAGCGGCAAAAGAGAAAAAAGCAGAAAAGCTTGGCAAGTATTACAAAGAGCTATTTGATTATCTAAAACTTCATACCAGACAGATAAACTAGTCGTTTATCTATAAAAAAACCTGCATCAGCAGGTTTTTTTAATACTAAATTTTATTCATTGCTAAATTATAATAAACCTAAATAGCCAAAATGCACTGGCTACTTATTAAAACGCTTATTGAAAATAGCGCAGTAGATAATCGTTAAAAGTGCTTATTTACTTGCACGCGATACGTATTCACCTGTACGCGTATCCACTTTAACTGTCTCACCAATTTGAATAAATAGCGGTACACGAATAACCGCACCGGTATGTAACGTTGCTGGTTTTCCACCCGTACCGGCAGTATCACCTTTTAATCCTGGATCTGTTTCTGTAACATCTAGATCAACAAAATTAGGGGTTGTTACTGTGATAGGTGAACCATTCCATAAAGTAATGGTACAAAGATCGCCTTCTTTTAACCATTTAATACAATCTACAACTGCTTTTTCATCAGCGGCAATTTGCTCAAAGGTATCATTATTCATAAAATGCCAGAATTCACCGTCAGCATACAAGTAAGCTAGCTCGGTTTCCATTACATCAGCGCCTTCGCAAGACTCGCCTGATTTAAAGGTTTTTTCTAAGACTTTATTAGAAATAAGTTTACGAATTTTTACCCGGCTAAAGGCTTGGCCTTTACCTGGTTTTACTAATTCGTTTTCTAAAATGTTACATGGTTCGCCGTCAATCATTAATTTAAGGCCAGCCTTAAATTGGTTTGTACTAAAATTAGCCATATGAATGTTCTCTTATACTCAAACAAATAACGCAGAGATTTAAATTGAAATTACAAATGCCGCAGATAATACCCCAAATAAGCGAACAATTGCACATTTCTTGGCAAAAAGAGTTAAGTAATGTCGTTACAGATCCGAAAAAGCTTTTAGATATGCTAGAAATTGACAGCCAAGATTATCTGCAACACTTTTCCGCACGTAAGTTATTTCCGGTCCGTGTACCTCGACCTTTTATTACAAGAATGAAAAAAGGCGACTTTAACGATCCGCTGCTTAAACAGGTTATGCCACTCTCTGATGAGTTTGTTATCTCTGATGGCTATTCAATGGATCCACTAGAAGAACACGACACGGTTGCCGAAGGTTTATTGCATAAATATAAGCACCGAGTATTGATGATAATAAAGTCAGGTTGTGCGGTTAATTGCCGTTATTGTTTTCGTCGCCACTTTCCTTATGATGAAAACAGTCCCAATAAAGTTCGCTGGCAGCCAGCACTCAAATATATTGCCGATCATCCTGAAATTAATGAAGTGATTTTTAGTGGTGGCGATCCTTTAATGGCAAGTGATGATCATCTACAGTGGCTTATTGAACAACTTGAGCCGATTAAACATTTGACACGCTTGCGTATTCATACGCGTTTACCCATTGTTATCCCACAACGCATAACAACATCATTAGTGAACATTTTGTCTGAAAGTCGATTAAAGGCAACCATGGTTTTACATATTAATCACCCTAATGAAATCGATGATGAAGTAAAGCAAGCACTCGAAAAACTACGTGTGGCAAGAATTCCTTTGTTTAATCAAAGCGTATTATTAAAAGGAGTGAATGATGATGCCAAACTCTTATGTCAACTCAGTGAAACTTTATTTGATAGTGGTATTCAACCTTATTACTTACATATGTTTGATCCCGTACAAGGGGTTGCTCACTTTGATATTTGTGAAGAGGAGGCAAAAATAATTGTCCAAAAAATGATGGCGATATTACCTGGCTTTTTAATGCCAAAATTAGTACGAGAAATTGCGGGAGAAGCTAACAAAACGCCCATCAATTTGGCATAATAGCAATATATCAAAACAATCGTCAATATAGAGACACTATGAGCGCAACTGTTAGTAAACAACTCGTTGATAATATTTCAATTATTTTAAAAAAATCGCTAGCCGCTGATGCGACTTTAGCTGATTTAAGAAAAAACAAGCAAGCAAGCTTTGAGGCAATATTTAAAGCAGACGCTGGTTTCAAATGTTCGGCAAATACTTTTCAGCCTTATGTTGAAGAAGTCGCGAACGATTTAATTTTTTGGCAAAAAACATCAGATCAACAAACGTTAATAGATACGGTAAAGAAAATAGAAAAGCTTTTTACCGTTTTAGCGAACTTTGAAAACAGTGCAACGGTTACTCATTAACGGTACAGATTAAAAGTAAAAATAAAAAGGCCATCTTTATTGCACTATAAAGATGGCCTTTTGCTTTCTCTAACGTTAAAAAATGGAACGCTTATTTTTCAACATAATCTGCAAAAGTATTTTTAAACCAATCATCAAGCAATTTTTTTTCATAACTTAATGCATTATTTCTATATTTTAAGCGTCCGCCCATCATAAAACTCATATCTTTTAAATTAACATTATCGCTAAGTATTATGACTTTCTCAGCATTTATTAATGTAAATGATAGTTTTATTCTTGGAAAATAAAGGTCTTTAATCACTCTGATTTGATGTAGACCACTGGCGAGAACATCACCGGCTAAATCAATGTCTGTTACGTCTATATTAAGTATTTGAGATGCAGGTAATGCATTGGCAAGTTTTGATAAATGTTTTTCAAATTCGTTAAACATATTTTCTCGAAAGCGTTTTCGACCTTCGGTTCCTGAATCAATATCTCGGTATTTATCAGGCTCTGTCCAAGTGATGTTCACCTTAGCAGCTTGTACTGTAGGAATCGTAAAGATCATGCTGCTTAGTATTAAAGCAGTCAATAAAGTGAATAGTGGTTTAATCATCATATATCCTTAACCATAAAGTTTATTAATGCCGAGTGACTTTTTATATTTACCCTGAATAAAAACGGCACTAAAATTATCTTAACCATAGTTACACAAGTTACTTAACTTTACTGCTTTAATCGTTGTTGTAAAAAATCTACAACCCTTTTATGACGCATTTTTACCGCTGAAATATTGAGGTGACAAATATCGGCTATTTCTTGAAATTCCAAACCTGTGCGGTAGCGTAGTAGCATAATATTACGATCAGCAAAGGACAGGTTAACCATTAATAATGAAAGTGCTGTGCCAAAATCTTCGTGGCTATTGTCATCATCGATTATATTTTCAAGATATTCATCATTGTGTTCGATAGTATCCCAACGGCGATCTCTTATCTTATTGATACATTCGTTATGGGCAATTTTAAATAGCCATGCTTTAAAAGATACCGCCCACTTAAAATTTTTTAAGTGGGCGAGTACCTTTATAATTGTTTCTTGTACGACGTCTTCGGCATCAGGCTGATGCTTAAGTAACTTTACACAGTATCCTTTTAAAATAGGTAAATAAGGTGTAATTAGTTGCTGAAAAAGACGCGTATCATAAGGCAGGCTTGCTTGCACTAGGGCAACAAGCTCGCGTTCATTAAACGTAGTCAAACTGTAAAATAAGCCTCAACTATTGCTTAATAACTTTATTAGCTAATAAGAAAGTATTCGGTATCGTCGTTAGCGACTCATCGGCTGCCATCACTTTACTCGCAACACTGCCAATAACAGCTAAGGTGCCCTTAATGTCTGTTACTTCAATAACGTCACCTATTTGGTACATCTCTCGAAGATAAACGCCAGCAACAATTTCTTGGGCCATAGCTTTAGTGCCGATACCTAAAGAAATAGCCGCCGCTAAACCGACACTGCCAATAAGTACTGTCATGATGTTATTTAGCAGAGAAACATCTATGTCTAATTGCGTAATAGATAAAGAAACAGTAATAACGATAATAATACCGCGGCATACTTCGGCAACGGAACGGCCATAGTCAACACCCGTATTCTTAGCGGCTATTTTTACACCATTAAAAACAATTTGCGCAACAAAGAAGCCACAAATGAAGACCGCGAGTGAAGCAAGTAATTTAGGTAAAAACAACACCAAAGTGTCGATTAAGCCGGAAAGTACGTTTAAACCTAAAATATCTAGAGCCGCTAATAAAAAGATAAGTAAGAAGAATGTCGAAATAAGACTAGCAACAACTTGGCTACCCGTTAAAGTAACATCCATTTTTTTCAGCAGTGAATCTAGCCCCAGTTTATTTAAAAACGTATCAAAACCAATTTTAATTAATGATTTATTAAGAAAGTTTTTAATGAGTGTTGAAATAATCCAACCGACAAGTAGAAATAAAATAGCAACAATTAAATCAGGTAAAAAAGTAACCACTTTATGCCAAACAGTTATTAAGCCAGAGTAAGCTTTGTCGGTGATGTTTTCAGTATCCATTATCTATTCTCATTATTAGTTATGCTATTGCTTGTTATCTTTGGGCAAGGTGCCATCTGTTTAAATATCGGTTTTAAAACTTTCATAAATAGGCTAATAAAAACAACCCAAAGTGAAGCTAAGCCCAATGCAACAAGATCTTTTGTACCTTGCTGATTATTTGCTGTTAATGTTGCACGCTTAAAAAGCTCATCATCTGATGTACTAAAAACAACATCTGCATCACAGCTTAATTCTTTCGCTAAACTCTTTTCTATGTCTTTCATCTCATCCTCGAGCAATAGTTTTATCGCTTTATTCTTTAACGATTGAGCCATTAAAAAGTCACATTAAATCTGTATGTTTTTTATTCTTATTTTTATCTATACACATTAACTTTTTTAAATCGGGTGCATTTTACGCTAAACAATTTTGAGTTTTAACGTTAATTTAGTAAAATTAAGAAAAACTTGTGACTTTTTAGTTCCTTATCCGTTATAGAGCCAGAAATTACATCGCATTACCTGAAACTTAATAAGGATTTATCCATGAAAACTTTTAACATGACTCTGATAGCTGCATTAATAAGCTCTCCACTAGCTGCAGAAACTATTGATAAAGCATGGGAGCTTGGTGTGTTTAGCGACTACATCAAGTCAGATACAAACAAAGAACACAATACTGACTGGCAACAAATTGAATCGGGCAAAAGCCTTGGTATTGATTTACAAAAAATTATTAATGAGCGCTGGGATATTCGTTTAGAATTAGCTAAAACACGTTACGACATTGAAAATGGTAATGATAAAGATTACGGAACACGTGCCGGTATCGATGCAATTTATAAAGTTGAAGATAGCAGTTTCTACCTTTTCACTGGTGTAAAGCGCTTTAATAATGTTAGAAGTTATAATGCGGCTAATGTAGGTGCTGGTTATAACCTTCAAATTAATGATCGTTTCTCTCTATACAGCGAAGCTGCTGTTTATCGCGATCTTGATTACGGTCAAACAGATCAAGGTATTAAATTAGGTGTAAAATATACTTTTAGCGATGTTAAAAAATCACCTGTTGTTAACAAAGCTGTTGTTAACAAACCTGTTATGGAAACAATGAAGTCAACAACGCCAGTCGTTAAAAAAGTGATGATGGCTGATACTGACAGCGATGGTGTTAGTGATAACAATGACCGTTGTGCTAATACACCGGCAAATGTAAAAGTTGATTCACAAGGCTGTACGTTATATTCAGAAAAATCAGTCGAAATTAAGTTAAATGTTATCTTTGAAAATAACAGTTCACTTGTTAAGCCAGCAATGATTGATGATGTTCAGCGTTTAGCTGATTTCATGAAAGAATACCAAAACACAAGTGTTGTTATTGAAGGACACAGTTCAGCTACAGGTAGTGAAAAATATAACCTAATGCTTTCGCAAAAACGTGCTGATACCATTAAAAACTTATTAATTAATAAGTTTTCTATCGATGCTAGTCGTTTATCTGCAAAAGGCTTTGGTGAAACACAGTTGATTGCTCAAGGAACTTCGCTTGCAGACAATAGTGTGAACCGCAGAGTTGTAGCGAAAATAGAAACTGTTGTTAAAAAAGTGATTACAAAATAAGACTAAACAGCTTAACCCAAAGGGAAGCCATTTTAGCTTCCCTTTTTTATTACTCTCAATAAAAGTCTCTTGATAAATCAGTTTACTAAATGTGTATAAAGCGCAATATTAAACTGAAATGACGAGTTATCACATGCTCAACATATATTAGCTACCCTGCACTATTTCTTTAAAGTATCAGTAGAAAATTCTAAAAGCATTTTTTCAGTAATAGGTTTACTCATATGGTAGCCTTGACCAATATGGCAACCTTGTTGCGTTAGTAATGCCATAATGCTTGCCGATTCAATACCCTCAGCGACAATCTTGAAGCCTAAATTAATGCCCACATCAATAATACTTTTAACAATAGCTTGAGACTTTTCATCGTCAAGCATGCCTAAGACAAAACTTTTATCTATTTTTAAAAAATCTAACTCCATATCACGTAAATAAGCAAATGAAGAAAAGCCAGTACCAAAGTCGTCAATAGCTAGTTTTATTTTTTTTGACTTTAATTTCTTAATTTTTTCTTGTACTGAGCCTATATCATTAAAAAATGTTGATTCTGTTAATTCAAGTTCTAATAATGCAGGGTTGATATTATACTTATCAATAAGTTGAAAGACTTGTTCAACAAAGTAAGGATCGGCAAAGTCAATGGCAGAAATATTTAACGACATTGGAATATTAGCTAACGAAGTGTTTTCCCAACTTTTTAATGTTTGGCAAGCTTTGTTTAATAGCCAATAGGTAATCTCTCGTATTAAACCGTTTTTCTCTGCTATATGTATAAAGCAGTCAGGATAAACAAGTTCATTAGGTGTTTTTTGCCAACGAATAAGCGCTTCTACACCACACAAAGAATTATCTTTTAAGCGCATTTTAGGTTGATAATGCAGTACAAAATTTTCTTCTTTAATCGCTTCACGTAATTGGCCGTCAATCATTACGCTATTAAGTGCAATTTTCTCTAATTTTTTATCAAAAAAGTGGTACGTATTCTTCCCTGATTCTTTAGCTTGGTACATTGCCATATCAGCTTTGCGAATAAGCTCATCTGAGCTAACTGAATCATCAGGCGATAAACTTACACCAATACTGCACGACATATAGTATTTTTTATCTTTAATATAAAAAGGCAATTTACATAACGCTAAAATGCGTTCATTAATTTGAACCACATGTGAAATATCATCTATGTCTTCTAGGATCACGACAAATTCATCCCCTCCTAAACGACCTAAAATATCACCCGCCTTTAATGCTGATTGGATACGATTTGCAAATTCAATCAGGTACCGATCGCCTTCTTGATGCCCTGCGGTATCATTAATTTTTTTAAAGTCATCTAAATCAATAAATAATAAACCTACTTTTAGGTTATGCCGTTTCCCCATAGCGATGGCATGGTTTAACACATCTAAAATTAATGAACGATTAGGTAAGTCAGTTAAGGCGTCATGGTTAGCTCTATACTTCAATAGTGCTTCATTTTTTCTAACATCAGTGATGTCACGACAACACCAAACTCGGCCAAAAAAATCACCATCTACAACTTCAGGCACAGAGTAAAACTCGTAAGAACGGTGATCTATAGTATCAAAGAAGCCATGCACTACCGCTAATTCATTATCTCTTATCGGCTGAATATCATTAGAAAAACTATCATGATTTACTAATCTTGACAGAAATAAGTCACAAGTAAGTACTTCGCCATTATTTAAGCGATCAACATCTAAATCCAAAAAATCAATGGCTGCTTGGTTAAGTTTTTCGATGATATTATCAGGACTAAAGCTAAAAATAGCTTCTGTACTTGCATTAAATAAAGCATCTTGCTTAGCAATAAGCTTTTCAGAATGGCGCTGAATTTTTTCATTTTTTGCAAGGTTTTCTTTTAAACTGATATTAATTTCATTGAGTTCAGTAGAAGACAGCGTGAGAGTGCGCTCCATAAATTCACGTTCGTCTTGCTGTTGGGCAAAAATATCGTCAATACCACTAATAAAGTCTTTAATACTTTTATGATTATCATATTCATGTAAATGTCTTTTTATCAGACGCTTTAATAACCTATTCATCTATTTCACATAGAGTAGTAATGGTCATTGTTTGGTTGTGTAAGGCACAAGCCTCACTGTTTAACATCGGTGAAAGTTCTCCATAAGAGTAGAATCCTGTATATGCCCATTTTTCACCCAGAATATCTTTAACAACCTCAACTTCTTCTTCACAGTAATTACCCAAGACTATTCTTCTACCTACGCAACTGATCAGTATGGCTAAGCCATTACTGTAATTATTGGGTATTCTACTCAACGCATGTTCTGCAGCAATTTCAGCACCATCAATTAAGCTACTGGTATTAGCACGCATTAACTGTACTGTTGCGCCTTCAGGCACATCTCCTGCAAACGTCATCGAACCATCTTCTTCATTGATACTCAAAATGGTTCTTGTCATTCTTTTATTATCAATTTTTAAAACCAGAGGGAATAATAAAGCTGAGGCCGGTAAATCATCGGCATGTGGACCCAAATACCTTTTATATAAAGCTAGAGCAGGACGATTATCTAATTCATAAAGCACATTACTTTTGGATTTAGTGATAGTTCTGTCAGGGCCAAACGCATCCCATCCGCCTATGCAACCATAGCCCAACGATAACCTCTCACCATAAAAACCCACTAAAACAATTTGCCCTAATTCAGTCGCATTATTATGCCAGACAAGTGTTTCATTAAAGTTGGTGCCATCACCTGCTAAGCCTCCTGTGACTAATATATCTTTAGGTAAATAAGCTTGCAAAGCATTCACTAGTTCCGTGCCATTTATTTGATGCCCATCTGACAATACCATCACATATCGAAGCCCTTCTTTATTAAGGCCATCAGCAAGATTTTTCACCACCTCAAGTACAGAGCTACCAGTAATTGATGCACTTTGAACAGAGATAAAAGAGTAGTCAAATTCAATAGCTGTTAAACATAAGCTGTCGTCATAGATCTTTGTTCCTTGAATTTCACCTGCTGTTGTACAACCAATAATATCTGCTTTTGGGTAGTGGCAGCGTATATCTGCCATTATCGCTTCATTTTTAACAAGGTCTCGGTTCCCAAAAAGTAAAACAAGATTAGCTTTTTCAATACTCTCGATGGGGCTTTCCCATCTGCCTAAAAGGTAAGTGTTCTGATGAAACTTCATGGGGCACCTACTAATTAACTATAAAAACGGGTAATTTCGCAATACTACAAACACCAATAAAATGTTTTATACTGACGCGTTATACGTTGCGCCTAATCATTTGTATAAACTGATATTATTTCATATGACTTTTTTAACTATAGCAAATAAACTTAATAGGATAATTTTTTATTTTCAGTCAAATTTATTGATACGTTAACCGAGATTAAAGGCCTATATAATTTTGGGCGAATGATTTACTTTTACTGGACTGTAATATACTTAATATGTAGTTGGTTTTTATTAAACGTTCATTAGGCATTTTTATAATTTTTTAGGTAGCTTACCAGCTTATAATAGGAAAATATGAATTCCATTGTTGTGACCATCGCCATATCATTGGACATTGCTGAGAATAAAAGAGATCTCTCATAAGGGCTCCCTTATCAAGTGTGCAATGCAGTTTTTTTTATCTTTTTTATTGCCTATTTATTACTTATTTATTACTTATTTATGCACCTAAAGGTCTCATGATTTGGTGTGAACTAAACCATCATATTGTTACATTTTGATCTTCCCCCCCCTATAAAATAAGTTAGTGTTTTTATAACCACTATTTTAAACTGACACGAAGAGAGAGTCCTATATGATACCCGTGGCACTTAAAAATAGAATTCATTTAATTTCCACTTACTTTTTTGTCAAAGAATATTACCGTTAACTACATAAGTGATACCCACTTTATACCTCTGCCAACTCACGACTAAAGTTAACCAACTGAATATTAAATAATTTACTGGCTTATTTAGTATTCATTACGCTTTATCAGTTTTCAAAGCAGCCCTAGTTCAGAAGTATATTTTTCCTAAGAGTAAATAGAGAGCAGAGCTATCGCCCAATGAAGCTAAACAATAAGAGCAGAGGGTACACGAAAATAGGATGACGCTACTAAAAAACAACAGTCAATAACTTGGGCGTAAAAACTCAACGTAACTTTTAACATAGATATTGAAACCTTTAACCAATCTGTGCGGCGGTTAAGGTTATAGCGAGTAGCTAGGATCCTTTGGCAATCAAAAAGTTCCTTTGTTACCTAAATACAAAACATGATGAATTACCCAAATTATTACCCACACAAAGTAGAGTAACGCCTCAGATAAGTCTGTTCGAATAAAAATAATAAACCATCATAAACAAAAGCAATATTCAAAAACTGGTTTATACATAGTAGGAGGCGCTTGTTTTAAATTCTAAATTATGTAGAACAGTTTAATAAGCGATAAATCGCCAATTTACACTCCGCCAAGAATATAAAAGATATATCAGTATGGAGAGTAGGTATCGTCATTTTATAAAAAACGTTTTATGTTACCTATACTTTGACAGCCTGCATTGGTGGTCATTTCACCTTCTACCATTACTTAATTATATCAGGCACTTAGAAATTGACATAAGAACAACAATCGATAAAATTACTGATAATGATAGATAAAACTATTAATAGATTGATGAGGTTGGAAAGCTCTATAGTTAACACATGTAAATATTTTTTTAATCTTAAAATAGCTGAATTAAAATATTTATCTAAAGAGCAGGCGAGACAGCTAAAAACACTTATCAACTTGGCGAGCTAATTTGAAAAATATATTATTGCTTGTCTATTGTTGAACACTTATTCGTTTTGGTCGCAGACCTCTATGAATGTTGACTTCAAGCGTTTAACATCCATAGGCTCTTGCCCCATTGCATCTAGTGTCACGTTGTGAAGCGCATTGGAAATCAAACGATTAACAATATTCCAATTTCCTTGTAATCCACATGTATCTGCCAATTCACAATCACCGCCATCCGACTTAACACACTCTGTTAATGCAATAGGCCCATCGATGGCTTCAATCACTTCTGCAATCGATATTTGATCAGATTGACTACTGAGTTTATAACCCCCATGAGATCCCCTAACTGATTCCACTAAATTGTTATGGATGAGTGACCGCATCAATTTACGCACGGTAGGTAGAGATAATGCCGTTAGCTGACACAATCTTTCTAGCGTAATTAGCTCATCGCGACCACACATTTTTAATACCACCAACAGCGCATAATCGGCCATGCGGCTAATTCTTATCATAAGTATTCTCTCGAAAATTTACTCACCTCATCTGGTCAGTAATTATATTTACTAGTATACCCCAATAGTATTCCTTTTTATTCCTAATACCACCCAGTAAATTTAATAAACGCTAAGATACTTCTGAAATAAAACCTAAAAAATGCAAGTTGTAACATTTTAGATAATATGTAAAACAAAGGTTAAGCGTTATCTCATCGAGTAAACATTCCACTCTCCCAAACAACAATAAATACTAATTTAGTATTGTATTAAATTTACGTGTCATATAAACTGACATACATTACTAAATCAGTATTCTTTATGGTGTTAGCGTTTCACAAAATACAATCGAGATCATCTACGCGTTTAAATAACCGTTAAAGATAGATCCTTGCCAAATTAATGTTTTTTATGATTTGGTCTGTGACACCACGCTATTTACTTTACACATCGACAAAAAGAGAGTTAATCATTATGAGCGAAAGCAATGTTATTGATGAGCGTATTAATTCCAGCTACGACGCGGGTTTTATCACCGATGTTGAAATGCAAACATTTGATCCTGGATTAAATGAAAATGTCATACGAAAAATATCAGCCAAAAAAAATGAACCCAAATACATGTTGGAATGGCGTTTAAAGGCCTACCAACAATGGCTAGAAATGAAGCGTCCAGAATGGGCGCAAGTCAATTACCCTGAAATAGACTTTGAAGCCATTGCCTACTATTCAAGTCCCAAAAGTCAGGACGACGCACCTAAAAGTTTAGCCGAAGTTGACCCTGAACTGCTTCGTACCTACGAAAAACTAGGTATTCCATTGCATGAACAAGAAATGCTGGCTGGTGTGGCCGTTGATATAGTATTTGATAGTGTTTCTATTATTACCACTTTTAAAGAAAAGCTTGCCGAGTCTGGCGTAATATTCTGTTCACTTTCAGAAGCAATCATCGAACATCCTGAATTAATTAAAAAATACCTGGGCTCTGTGGTGCCCGTTAAAGATAATTATTATGCCGCTTTAAACTGTTCGGTATTTAGTGACGGTTCGTTTGTTTATATACCTAAGGGGGTTAGGTGTCCAATGGAGTTGTCAACCTACTTCCGGATTAATGAGATGAACACGGGTCAGTTTGAACGTACCTTGATTATTGCTGATGAAGGTAGCTATGTGAGCTATCTTGAAGGTTGTACCGCGCCCTCAAGAGACGAAAATCAACTGCACGGGGCAGTGGTTGAGTTAGTCGCACTAGAAGGCGCGCAAATTAAATATTCTACTGTTCAAAACTGGTATCCCGGGGATGAAAACGGTAAAGGAGGTATCTATAACTTTGTTACCAAACGCGGTATCTGCCATACCAACGCAAAAATATCATGGACTCAAGTTGAAACAGGCTCCGCCATCACATGGAAGTACCCAAGCGTAATATTACTTGGCGATAACAGTGTTGGTGAATTTTATTCAGTGGCCTTAACCCGAAACGCACAACAAGCGGATACTGGGACCAAGATGATCCATCTAGGTCGTAATACTCGCAGTACTATTATTTCAAAAGGCATTTCAGCTGGCAAAGGATCTAATACCTATCGAGGATTAGTCAATATATCACCAAAAGCAGAAGGTGCACGTAATTTCACCCAATGTGATTCACTCTTAATTGGTGATAAATGTGCTGCACATACCTTCCCCTATATTGTTAGCAAAAATCCAAGTGCGATTGTCGAACATGAAGCGACAACATCAAAAGTCAGTGAAGATCAGTTATTCCTATGCCAACAACGCGGTATCGATCCTGAAAAAGCGGTATCGATGATTGTTAATGGTTTTTGTAAATCAGTTTTCAAAGAGTTGCCAATGGAATTTGCTGTTGAAGCTGGGAAGCTATTAGAGATCAGCTTAGAGGGTGCCGTTGGATAACGCGCTGCGAAGGGATCAAAAAAATTTCATGAAACAGACATCAGTCGTATTACCACACTGATAAAACTTGATTAAAAGATAATGAGGTCAATAGATGCTAAACGTTAAAAATTTAAAAGCCAAGATTGATGGGAAAGAGATCCTCAAAGGATTAAATATTGAGGTTAAACCTGGTGAAGTCCACGCCATTATGGGACCAAATGGGAGCGGAAAAAGCACGCTATCCAATGTACTAGCAGGTCGTGATAACTATGATGCGACCGATGGAACCGTCATCTTTGAAGGCAAAGACTTATTAACACTTGCGCCTGAAAATCGTGCACGAGAAGGCATTTTTCTTGCCTTTCAGTACCCGGTTGAAATCCCGGGAGTCAGTAACCTTGAGTTTTTAAAAACATCCCTTGAGTGTCTCCATACATATCAAAACAAGCCTCTTTTGAGTGCGGTAGAGTTTATGAAGCTGGCGCGTGAGAAATGTCGACTGGTTGATTTAGATGCTGGCTTTTTAAAGCGTGGTGTGAATGAAGGTTTTTCAGGTGGTGAGAAAAAACGCAATGAAATTATGCAGATGCTAATGTTAGAGCCAAAGTTATGCCTACTTGATGAAACTGATTCAGGTTTAGATATCGATGCACTTAAAGTAGTGGCTGATGGGATCAATCAGTTACGCAGTCCAGATCGTTCCTTTATCTTGATCACTCATTACCAACGATTATTGGATTACGTGCAACCTGATTTTGTACATGTATTAGCCGACGGGAAAATAATTAAATCTGGTGGAAGTGAGCTGGCGTTAGAGTTAGAAGAAAAAGGCTACGGTTGGTTAGAAAGTGGAACTGAGCAATCAGCAAATCCACTTAAGGTTTAACCATGAATAATCTACAGCAAATAACGACTGACTTTAGCAACGAGTATACCTCTCAAAAAAATCTGTGGTTACAAGGTATTCGTGATGCGGCAAGTGAACGCTTAAAAGCGCTGCAATTACCAACCAAAAAAACCGAAGATTGGAAATATCTTAAACTTGAAGAATTGTTAGCTGATGATCAACTCGACGTACAAAGCATACAAGTACTCGATTCAAAAAGTGACGACGACATTGATGAATTACTTTCGCAGTCTTTAATAAAGGACCTTAATGCGTATCGTTTAGTTTTTGTCAACGGTGTATTTGCGAATGGATTATCACACCTTGATAGTAACCCTTACAGCACTTTATTCTCTAAAGCTAACACCGCTCAGCAGCAACTCATTATTGATCATTTAGATACCAGTCATAACTACTACCACGACTATTTTTCTAGCCTTAACAGTGCACAACTTGAAGATGGTTTACTTATCCATATCCCAGGGCATTGTGAGGTCGACAAGCCCTTTTACATCGTAAATCTGACACAAGGTGCTCAGCCGAAAACAAACATGATGCGATTATTAATTATTGCTGAAACCGGCAGTAAAGCGACAATAATCGAGCATGAAGACGCACCACTCAAACACACGTCAATGGTTAATACTGTGATTGAATGTTTTGTAAATGACAAGGCGCATATCACCCATAGCCGACTGCAACTTGATGAGAGTGTCACGAGCATATGCAATCATCGTGTAAAACAAGGGCATCATAGCACTTATCAGCAACATCAAATTAGCCTTGCTTCTAAATTGAAACGTAATGATCTTACGGTGTCTTTGCAGGGGGAGTATGCAAGTAATGATATTCGAGGCAGTTTTTACGGTCGCCATCAACAAACCATTGATAACCATATTTGTATGCAACATATCGCACCAAATTGTAGCAGCAATGAAGTATTTCGAGGTTTAGTGGATGACCAAGCTAATGCTGTCTTCAATGGCCGCATTCATATTCATCCAAACGCTCAAAAAACATTGGCCGAGCTCAGTAACAAAAACTTATTACTTTCAAGCACTGCCACCATCAATACTAAACCTGAACTGGAAATTTATGCTGATGATGTAAGATGTTCACACGGTGCTACAGTGGGTCAAATCAATAGTGAAGCATTATTTTATTTACAATCTAGGGGTATTCCAAGGGTCGAAGCTAAACGTCTATTGAGCCTGGCTTTTATTGCTGAAATAGTCGAACAACTACCACACAATAGTGTGCGAGAGTTTGTTACACAGCGTTCATCTAGTTTACTTTCCTCATTACACCACGAAGGAGAAAGATAACGATGTCTTCTATAGATGCAGTTGAGCAAGACAACAGGTTTAATATTGCAAAAATTCGGCAAGATTTCCCCATATTAGATCAAAAGGTTAAAGGTAAACCTTTAATTTATTTGGATAACGCGGCAACCACTCAAAAACCACAGATTGTCATCGATGCTATTAGCCAATTTTATAGTATGAATAACGCTAATGTGCATCGAGGTGCTCACACGCTGAGTGATAATGCTACTGAGCTGTTTGAAAATGCACGTAGTAAAGTGCAAAATTTTATTCATGCAAAACATGCTCATGAAATAGTGTGGACAAGAGGCACAACAGAAGCGATCAATACAATTGCCAGTGGATTAGCGCAAAGCTTTTTAAAACCAGGTGATGAAATTATTATTTCAGCAATGGAGCACCATGCCAATATTGTGCCTTGGCAAGTGGCAGCAAAGCGAAGTGGTGCCAAACTTGTGGTAGCTCCTATAAATGAAAAAGGCGAACTAAATTTTTCAATTTATAAGACGTTACTCAATAAAAATACCGCAGTTGTTGCTATGACACATGTCTCCAACACACTTGGTACGATAAATCAGGTTAAAGAAATAGTGCAATCTGCACAGCAAGTTAATGCCATAACAGTGATAGATGGCGCACAAGCCATTGGTCATGGTTTTGTTGATGTCCAAGAGCTGAATTGTGATTTTTACGTCTTCTCAGGGCATAAGTTATTTGGCCCTACGGGGATCGGTGTGTTGTATGGTAAAGAAGCTCATTTAGAGCAATTACCCCCGTTTCAAACCGGCGGAGAGATGATAAAAACGGTCACATTTCAACAGTCAACTTGGAATGAATTACCCTATAAATTTGAAGCTGGCACACCGAATATTGCGGGTGCAATAGGACTCGCAGCAGCCATCGATTATGTAAACAGCATTGACCGAGTTGGCGCTATAGCACACGAACAGCGATTGACTAATTATTGTTCAGCGTTAGCCAATAGTATGGATGATATTCGTATTTACGGCACAGCAGAAAATAAGACGGCTATTTTTTCTTTTCTCATGGGTGATGCGCATCCAAGCGATGTAGGTACTTTGCTTAATCAACAAGGTATTGCTGTTCGAACGGGTCATCACTGTACGATGCCGTTAATGAATGAACTGGGCATTTTGGGCACGGTACGCGCATCATTTTCTATGTATAACACCGAAGAAGAAGTGGCAAAGTTATTTGCAGCATTGACTAAAGTAAGAACATTCCTCTAACGAAAAATTGACATTAACAAGGGTAATATTATGACTGTAATGACTTTTGAACCAAATAAACCACGTGTGTCTTTAAGTGATAGTGCTCGTGTTTATTTGTCTCAAAAAATAAAAAACAAGCAGGCAGTTGGATTGTGTTTTTCAGTAACGAAAAGTGGCTGCAATGGTTTTAAATATGTGTTGGATTTTATTGACAATCCCAGTACGGAAGAACATTTAGTCACCATTAATGACGATGAATTAAAACTCTACATCACTCAAGAAGCCTTACCCTTTGTTAATGGCACTGAAATTGATTGTGTTACCCAGGGATTGAACAAAGTGATTAAGTTTATTAATCCGAATAGCTCAGCAGAATGTGGTTGTGGTGAAAGCTTTTCAGTCTAATTATTCACTCAAAAAAATTGAAGAATACTGATGAGTCGTTAATAAATAATGGGGCATACAGAAGCATATTATGGAAAGAAAAATAATTTTAGTGAACAGAGAATGTCCAGCACGATTAGTGCCCGACGGAACTCCAATCACCATTAAAAAAGATACCTTCGTCACTCTAACCCAATCATTAGGCGGAGCATATACCGTGCTGATTAACGGTAATATGGCACGCGTTGACGGTACTGATGGTGATGCGCTCGGCTTTGAACCTATTGTCTTGGTCTTTGAGTTGTCAGAAGAGAAATCAGGCGATGACTCCGATGGTCACTCTGGTAATAAAACCGTGCTGGAAAGTAATGTTTGGAAGGCGATATCTGCTGTTTACGATCCAGAAATGCCGGTCAACATTGTTGATTTAGGTTTGATCTATGGCTGTAAAATAACCGGTCATACCGTCGTCATAACCATGACATTAACCGCTCCAGCTTGTGGTATGGGACCCGTACTGGTCGAGGATGTAAAATACAAAGTTGGGCTAGTGCCTAATGTCGATACGGTAAACGTGATTTTAGTACTTGACCCGCCATGGAGTCGTGAAATGATGACGGAAGAGGCACAATTAGAGCTGGGATTATTCTGATGACTAAATTATCTATTGCCAGCTTATCAGAAAGTCCTTTTGGTAGTGAAATCAAGTCGGGAGACATCAAAGACACACTAATTTTCTTTGATGACTGGGAGGATCGTTACCGTTATATCATCGACCTCGGCAAAGAGCTTTCTACCGTACCCGTATCCTATCGAACAGACGAAAATCTTATCGTTGGCTGTCAAAGTCAGGTATGGCTGATATGCGAATATGATGAAATAAATAATATGTTGTTGATGGCTGTCGATAGCGAAGCTCAAATTGTTAAAGGATTAGCGGCAATTGTCCTCAGTGCCTTTAATAAAAGAACCCCTCAAGCAGTAACCAATTTTAATATCGACGCCTTCTTTACTGACATTGATTTATTCAGTCATTTAAGTTCGATGCGTGGTAATGGTTTACGTGCCATGGTTAAAAAAATATTACACATCGCCAAGCAATATAGTTGAAGCACATTTCAATTAAAACTAAATTAACCAATATATCAATAAGTTAATAATAAAGGTTACGAGAAGTGATAAATGGATATAATGAAAGAAATTGAAGAACATATCAATAATAATGCAGTTATCATTTTTATGAAGGGTACGTCAGAACGACCTCTATGCGGGTTTTCTGCTATCGCCGTAAAAGCCTTAATTGCTTGCAGTGAAAATTTTGTTTCTGTGGATATATTAGCTAATCCAGAAATTCGAGCAGCATTACCCGTATACAGAGATTGGCCAATTTTCCCTCAAGTTTGGGCTAATGGTCAGTTGATTGGCGACGGCGATATTATCAGCGAACTCAATCAAAATGGCGAGTTAAAAGTCATTATTTCAGCAGCCGTGAAAAGTGCTGCGACAAAGCAGACTAAAGCGAGCACTATACCCGTTCCACTTGAAGATGCAGTTTCAGCCTTCGTGTCGTCACAGCAAAACTTGAGGGCAAAAGCATGTTAGCTAAACATAAGTTGGTACTCTCAGCCATTGCGCCTTTAATGTCTGAAATAATGCACCTGTCCACGCAATTGATAACCTAGAAACACAGCTGCCAACAGCGTAATCAATACCGTATCTTATAAACGTAGGAGGTCACTTTTTGGCCTCAAGGTCGATCACTATCATGAGTAACATTAAACAATCACTATTGGTCGCTGGCGAAAAACTTCGTGATGCGGATAAGTTGGCTTTTATTCCAGTAAAAATTATTGCGAGTGAAAAAGAAACCACCTTAAAAAAACCTAGTTGGTTAAAAATAAAGATACCAAGTAACACCGCTAAGGTAACAGAAATTAAACAAGCGATGCGTAAGCATAATTTAAACTCAGTGTGTGAAGAAGCGTCATGTCCTAATTTACATGAATGTTTTAACCACGGCACAGCAACGTTTATGATCTTGGGTGCTATTTGTACTCGCCGCTGTCCATTTTGTGATGTCGCGCATGG
>NZ_JACGVZ010000078.1:0-1559 GCF_014077465.1 Colwellia sp. BRX10-4 | reverse complement strand
GTCCTGCTTGAATGGCTTATAGTTGGACCATTCCACTTATATAACAAAGTAACTTACTATTATATTAGGTGGAACATGCTTCTGTTGGTTACGAATATTGAATGGCAAACATCCAATGTTTCTAACAAGACGTTCGAACCAACAGAGCAACTCATTTCAAAACGCATACTCAGGGATTGCCGACCACGACTATCTATAAGACCTGCGAGAAACGAGATTTAAGCACATTCCATCTGTAACTTTACTCGGAGGAGCTGCAAAATGAAAGCATATAATATTAATGATTTCGCTGCTTTAATTGGCATCGATTGGGCAGATACCAAACACGATATATGTGAACATCCCAGTCACACAGAAAAGTACCACTATTGCATTATTAAGAATAAGCCCGAAGCGCTACATGATTGGGCCATGAGCCTTAAACAGCGCTACCCAAATCAACAAATTGCCGTGGCTTGTGAACTCAAAAAAGGGCCACTCATTTATGCCTTAGCTAAATATAGCCACCTCACCTTATTTACCATTAACCCTTCATCGGTTGCTAATTATCGTAAAGCCTTTACGCCAAGTAACGCAAAAGATGACCCCTCCGATGCGCTAATACAAGTTGAAATACTGACCCTGCATATGGACAAGCTCACCGTTATTGAACCCGAATCAGCATCGATGCGTTCACTGACACAGTTGGTCGAATATCGAAGAAACTTGGTACAAGACAGCGTGAACTTATCGAATAAGCTAACCGCCACATTAAAGAATTATTACCCACAAGCACTTGAATGGTTTAAAGAAAAAGACACCTTCATCTTTTGCGACTTCATCAGTAAATGGCCGTCACTCGCTCATGCTAAAAGAGCAAGAAAACAAACACTATTAAATTTTTTTAACAGCCATAATTCACATTACGCCCATGTGAATGACGCACGTATTTTGAGTATTAAACATGCCATACCCTTAACCGAAGACAAGGGCGTGATAGAGCCGAATGAACTCTTAGTTGGTGTGCTCATTGTACAATTTAAAGTGTTATTAAAAGGCATTGAATCACTTGATAAAGTCATAAAGCAGGCATACAAAGTACAACAGGACAAACCTATTTTTGATAGTCTTCCTGGTGCAGGACCACAACTTGCGCCACGTCTATTAGTTGCCTTTGGCAGTAACAGAGAGCGTTACAATGATGCATCCGATCTACAAAAATACGCAGGAATTGCGCCTGTCATTGAGCGTAGTGGCAAGAAAATGTGGACGCATTGGCGATATAGTTGCCCAACATTTTTAAGGCAAACTTTTGTAGAATGGGCAGGCTTTTCCATCCGTTATTCATTTTGGGCTAAGGCTTATTATGAACAACAAAAAAGCAAAGGGAAACCACATAATAGCATCATAAGATCGCTTGCTTTCAAGTGGATCAGAATAGTATTTAGGTGTTGGAAAACCAATACGCCCTACGATGAGTCAAAATACTTAGAGGCCCTAAAACAAAGAGGCTCACCGCTATTAAAATTTGCTGTAAATAGCTAAATTTTACTAGTTGTCCACCTCAGGGCGTGTTGTTA